>URKM01000053.1 GCA_900548365.1 uncultured Collinsella sp.
GAGCAGGGGACTCTTAATCCCAAGGTCCAGGGTTCGAATCCCTGACGGTCCACCACGTAATCTCCAGCCCCTCCCTAGGGGCTTTTTTCTTATCGGTCGGAACAGGGGCGGCCGCGGTCGCATTCATCCGATTGGACTCCAGAAGCGGGGCTGGTTCGCGGTCGCGTACATCCGATCGGACTCCAGAAGCGGGGCTGGTTCGCAGCACGCGGGCCATGAAAATCCTACATACTTTCGACACATTTCGCTCATGGTACAAAACCAACCGTCCGCCGATACAGATATGCCAAAAGTGTAAAACGTTTAGTTGAATAAGAGGCTGATGCAATTCTGCATAAGCATGGCTGGTATCGTCGCTCCACTTGTATAAAGTGAGCCGAAATACGACCATGTGGAAACACAAAGGAGGATATGTATGTCGCAAAACCTGCAGACGGATCGCGCCGTCACCCGTCGCGGCCTCTTTGCCGGTACCGCAGCCCTCGCGGTTACGCTCGGTCTCGCCTCGCGTCCCCATGCCGCGTCCGCGCAAACCGCCGCCGCCACAGCGAGCGTCGATGAGATTCTCGCCGGCATGACGCGCCGCCAGAAGATCGAGCAGATGCTTATGCCCGACTTCCGCAAGTGGACCGTCGACGGCGCGGAGCAGGACATGACCGTCCTGTCCGCCGAGGTCGCAGACGCTATCGACCGCTACAACTTCGGCGGTGTCATCCTCTTCGCCAACAATGTGAAGGAGACCCCGCAGACCCTCAAGCTCGCCATGGATATGCAGGATGCCGCCCTGCGCAACAGCGCGAAGGAGCAGTTCGGCGACATCCCGCTGCTGCTCACCATCGACCAGGAGGGCGGCATCGTCTACCGCCTGGGTTCCGGTACCGCGCTGCCCGGCAACATGGCCGTCGGCGCCACCCGCAGCGCAGACGACGCGCGCATGGCCGGCGAGATCATCGGTCGCGAGCTCTCCGCGCTCAAGCTCAACGTGAACTTCGCGCCGGTGCTCGACGTGAACAACAACCCCAACAATCCCGTCATCGGCCTGCGCTCCATCTCGAGCAAGCCCGAGCTCGTCTCCGAGTTGGGCATCCCCATGATGCAGGGCATGCAGGAGTACAACGTCTCCACTGCGGCCAAGCACTTCCCGGGTCACGGCGACGCCGCGACCGACTCGCATGTGGGCCTGCCGCGCATCGAGAAGACGAAGGAGGAGCTCGAGGCGTGCGAGTTCATCCCGTTCAAGGCCGCCATCGAGGCGGGTGTGGACATGGTCATGACCGCGCACATCCAGTACCCCAAGATCGAGACCACCAAGGTTCCGGTCGCGGGCCAGGAGGGCGTCATGATGGAGCTTCCCGCGACGCTCTCCAAGATCTTCATGACCGACATCCTCCGCACCGAGATGGGCTTCAAGGGCGTTTCCGTCACCGACGCGCTCAACATGGACGCCATCTCCAAGAACTTCGGCGAGACCGAAGCCGTGAAGCGCGTCTTCCTCGCCGGCGTCGACATCGCCCTCATGCCCATGGTTCTGCGCACCGCCGCCGACCTTGAGAAGCTCGCGAAGATGATCGACGACCTCGAGGCGGATCAGGAGATCACCGATGACCGCCTGAACGAGTCGGTCCGCCGCATCCTCGAGCTCAAGGAGCGCCGCGGCATCCTCTCCTACGCCGCGAACACGGGCACCTACGAGGAGTGCCTGCCGGTCGCCGAGGCGCAGGTCGGTTCGAACGAGAACCGCCAGGGCGAGCGCGAGATCTCTGCCGACGCCGTGACCGTGGTGAAGAACGAGGGCGGCGTGTTGCCGTTCCGACCCAAGTCCGGCGAGCACGTGTTGCTGGTCCCCGCATGGGCGAACGAGCATCCCGGCATGGAGCTCTCCATGCGCCGCCTGATCGATGAGAAGATCATCCCGGCCGACGTCACGTACGAGGCGATCGATTACGCGAGCGCCTACAAGGATATGAACGAGGCTGCCGCCGCGATCTGCGAGAAGGTCAAGGGCGCGAACTACGTCGTGGTCATCTCCGAGGTGGGCACCGCTGCCAACCTCAACCCCGAGGTGGTCGCCAAGGGCAGCACCTTCGTCCCCACCCGCGTGTCGCAGGCCGCGAAGGAGGCCGGCGTTCCCTGCGCCGTCCTGAGCATCTCCAAGCCCTACGACGTCGCCATGTACACGGATGCCCCCGCGGTGCTCGCCGCCTACGGCAACAAGGGCATGGACCCCACCGAGGCGCTCATGCCGGACGCCGCCTTCGGTCCCAACGTCCCCGCCGGCGTCGAGGTCGTCTTCGGCGGCCATGACGCCCAGGGCAAGCTGCCCGTCGACGTGTTCGGTACGAAGCTGGTCGACGGTAAGACCGTCATCGATACGGACCATGTGGTCTATCCGTTCGGCACGGGCCTGTTCTACGAGAAGCTGAAGCCGGAAAGCTGGCTGCCCCAGCCCGAGCCCGAACCGGAGCCCGAACCCCAGCCGCAGCCGCAGCCCCAGCCCCAGCCCCAGCCGGGCGGTTCGACCGGTGGCTCGACCGGCGGTACGACCGGCGGATCGACCGGCGGATCGACGAGCAAGCCCGGCGGCTCGCTTCCCCAGACCGGTGACCCGGCCGCGTTCGTGATGGGCGCCGCCGCCGTCATGGGTGCCGCTGCCGTCGCCGCAGGCGCGAAGGGTGTCTCGGACGATTCCGAGGAGTAACTACCTGCCTATAGATCGAACCCGGTCTCCGTCGCATGAGCTGCGGGGGCCGGGTTCTTTCATGGCACTTCGACGCCGTCTGGGTTCCGTCGAAGCCGGACCGGCCTTTGTGGCGACACGGGGGCGCTGCGGTTATCATTGGTGTATTCGAAGGTGAGCGGTGCGTCGGGCTTCGTTCGCAGGAGTTCGGCCGGGACGACGGAAGAAGATCGGGAGCAGCATGGCGGAGGCAGGAAAAACGCGATTGACCAATTGGGACCTTTTGCGATCCCTGTCGATGCTGGCGGTGTTCTTCGTCCACTCACATGCGTTTCTCGACCCGGTGTTCGGCCCGCGTCTGGGCGGGATGATCGCGCGCGCGGCAATCATCTGCGATCCCGTATTCTTTGCGCTCTCGGGCTATTTCGCCATTCGCATCGTGAAAGAGCCGTTGAGTGCGTACTACCGAAAGAAGATCTGCGCGATCGTTCTTCCCCTCTTTGTTTTCGCACTGCTGCTGTATCCCATATCCGCCGATTTCACCGGATTGAGCATATTCGGTTTCGTGAAGTTCTTCGCGACGCAGCTCATCGATCCCTGGTGGTTCATTCCGACGCTGATACCCTACTTGATCATCGCTCCGTTCCTCGGGGTGTTCTTCGAGGCGCTCTCCGACAAGGCCTCCCGATGGATCCTGTTCGCGCTGCTGGGCTTCAGCGCCTGGGCCGCGGTCTCCCTTGGCTTGGGTTGGTTGTTCAATGTCGGGGGAAACGAGACGTGCTCCGCCGCGGTCACCGTTGCAACCAAGATCGTTCCCGTCCTGCCGATTCCGAACACCTATCTCATGTATTTTTGCGCGGGATATTTCTTCAGGCGCTGCCTGCCCGCGCTTTCGGGGAAGGTGCGGGTAGGCCTTGTGCTGGCGGGCATCGCCTCCTTTGCCTACGACCTCCTGGCGAAGTTCTATCATATCGACCTGGTCGATCCGAGCTATTAATGGCTGCTTGCCACCTGCGCGATCTTCATTCTGTTCGAGAGGGTGCGCATATCGAATGAGCTGCTGAACCGGGCGGTGCAGTGGACCGCGAAGCGCTCCTATTCGATCTACCTGCTCAACATGCTGGCGATCAACACCGTGTTTCCCTTCATCAACAACATGGTGCTCGCAGGCTCGTATCCCGAGCTCTCGCCCTGCCCGGCATTCGCGATCTGGGTCGCCGAGGTGCTCTTGAGCTATGCGCTCTCCCTTGCCTACGCAACCCTGATCGACTGCACGGTACTTAGGGGGATCCAATTCGTGTTCAACAAGGCGACGGATCGCTTCGTTCGCAGGCCCCTGGTGAAGCTGGCGCGCTAGCCTCCGGCATGCAGCCGAATACGCGTCGTCGGGCGGCCGGTGGAGGTCGTTTCCGGCGGCCGGCTATCGCGGGGCCGATGGCGCCGCCTGCCCGGCAGGCGGCGTCTGCGACCTGTCCGCCTCGAGCACGGAGAAACTAGGGGCGGCGAGCGCGGGGTCGGCTGCATCGGCGTCGACGCGATGGTGCGCCCCGCGGCTTTCGGGGCGCGACCGCATGGCCTGGAGCATGCAGGTGGCGAGCAGCAGCTGGTTCGAAAGGCGCTCGCGGCGCGCCAGGGCGGCGACGGCGCCCGCATGCGCGTCGACGGGGGCGGTGGGGGAGCCGGGCGCATCGGCGCGTCCCCGCGCGGCCGCCTCAGGGTTCGCGCTCGTGCCCGCGTTGCGCTGCGACTCGCGCTCGACCCCAGCCCGTAGAGCCGCGACCGCCGCGAGCGCATCCGACAGCCCTGTATCCGATCGATTGATCATGGCGCTCGCCTGCATGATGCCGCGCAGGCGCCTGAGCGCCTCCTGGGCGAACGCGGGACCGATGCCACATGTTCCGCCTGGGATGGAATAGAAGGCGCCTTCTGCAGTGATCTGGGCCGCTATTTGGGCGAGGCCGGCTTCCACAGGCGCTCTCCCGCCGATGCCGCCGCAACGCGACCCATCGCCGTCGCCTCCGGCGCCTCGCCCGCGCAGCGCGGATGCGCGCGCGGCCTGTGCGGCGGATCGCCCGGCGCGTCGCCCGAAGACGATGCCGTTCGCGCTCGACAGCCCGCCGATGCGGTCTGCGCCGTGCATGCCGCCCGTGACCTCACCGCAAGCGAACAGCCCGTCGACGCCCGTCCAGCCGTCGGCGTCGATGCGGATGCCGCCGTTCGACGCGTGCGCGTACATGGCGAGCGAGAGCGGAGCATCGCGGGCGACGCCGCGCTCGCGCTCGAGCCATGCCGCGAAGGTCTCGACGAACTCCGGGACATCGGTCTTGGGAAGGCGGTAGCTCATCTGCCAACCGGCTTCTCCGGCGCGGTCGATCGCGATGTCGACGGCCCTCGATGCGAGGCGCGACGTGAAGGGACCGTGGCTGGAGCGCAGCTCGAGGAGGACGCGCTCGGCTTCATCCGTTGCCGCCAGCGCGTGCACGGGCTCGACGTAGCGAAACGTCTTCTCGTTGAAGACCACGCCGCTGACGGGTGAGACCAGACCCGGCATCATCTGCATGAACTCGATATTGGTGAGGGCGCAGCCATGGCGCAGCGCGACGGCGTGCGCGGAGCCCAGGACGTCGCCGGACGTGAGGCGCCGCGCGAACAGGCCGCTGGTGCCGCCCGTCGCGATGACGACCGCACCGCAGTCGACGCGCAGCAGCGCCTTCCCTTGCTCGCCGGCAAGCAGGGCGCCGCGGATGCGCCGATGCCGCGGGCGGTCGCCGCGGGCTGCCGAATTCGCGCCATGCGCGGTTGTGCCGTCTCCGCCGGCGGCGGTGCTGCGTCCCGTGCCATCGCCGCGGTCGATCCAGGTGGACACCGGGGTCCTCGCGTCGAGTGCCGGGACGTCGTCGACGAGGTCGAGCAGCTCGTAGCCCGCGAGCACCTCGACGTCGAGTCGGCGCAGCGCGGCGCCGAGGGCCTTGATGGCGGGTTCGCGCGTGATACCGCGCCAGGTGCGGTGCTTGTGGTCGAAACAGGGGATGAACGCCTGCTGCGCCGCCGCATCGCTGCTGCTGGGGCGCTGGAGCTCGACTCCGAGCGACTCCAGCCACCGAATCGCGGGAAGCAGGTCGTTCACGAAGGCCTCCACGAGCACGGGATCGGCGACGCCGCAGCCCACGTGGCCGATGGTCTGCGCGAGCTCGGCGGCATCCGCCTCGTCCTCGGGTGCGACGAGCCCGAGCCCCCAGGTCCCCGGAAAGAAGCTCGAGCCCGAGAAGAGGGCGCCCTTGCTCGCTATCGCCACGCGCGCGCCGGCTTGGCCGGCCTCGATGGCCGCGACGATGCCGGCGATGCCGGAACCGATGACCAGCACGTCGCAGGTGCTGACGGCGATCCCTTCGGCATGTGGATTCGTCCTGCTGTCGTGCTGCCGGGTCATGTGCGGGCCTTTCTCGAGGGGGATGAGACGAGTATAGGGGAGGCGCCGCCTTTGGTGGGCGGCGCGGCTGCCGGCGTGACGAGGCGCCCCGCGTGCGGGGCGGCGCGATTGGGCGCAGCCTCGAGACCGGGACGAGCCGGGGGCATCGCTTGCGGAAGCCGTCCGTCGCGGCGGATCGCACGCGGCCGCATTCGGGTATACAACAGGCGTATGTATATCCGGACGTCCCTGGAGGTCCTTATGAAGATCAAGTTCTATGAATTGCGAGACGACGAGCACGCGGCGCTCGACCGCGCCGTCGCGATGCTCCCCGCCGGCTACGAGCTCTCCTCGACGAGCGATACCCTGCGCGCCGACAACCTCGATACGCTCGACGGCGCCGAGGCCGTGGTGATCGTCAACAAGAGCCCGCTCGATGCGCAGATGCTGGCGATGCTGCATGCCGAGGGCGTTCGCTACGTGGCCACGCGCAGCATCGGCTTCAACCACATCGACATCGAAGCAGCGCGCGAACTGGGTATCCGCGTGTGCAACACGATCTATCCGCCGTACGGCGTCGCGGAGTTCGCGGTGATGCTCATGCTCATCGCGCTGCGCAAGTACAAGCCGGCGATGTGGCGCCAGCAGGTCAACGACTACTCGCTCGCGGGTCTGCAGGGGCGCGAGCTGCGCAACCTCACCGTGGGCGTCATGGGAACCGGGCGCATCGGCCGCGCCGTCATCGACTACCTGTCGGGCTTCGGCTGCAAGATCCTCGCCTACGACCCGTTCCCCGCGCGCGACCTCGAGGAGCGCGGCCTGGCGACGTACGTGGAGCTCGACGAGCTCTATGCGAGCAGCGACCTCATCACGCTGCACATGCCGCTCATGGACGCGACGCGCGGCATCATCGATGCGGGCGCGCTGGCCAAGATGCGCGACGGCGTGGTGCTCGTCAACGTGAGCCGCGGCGAGCTCATGGATGTCGAAGCATTGGTCGACGGCATCGAGAGCGAGAAGATCGGGGCGCTGGCGATGGACGTCTTCGCGGAGGAAGACGGTATCTACCACGTGAACCGCACCCACGATATCCTGGCGAACCGCAACATGGCCTATCTGCGCCAGTTCCCCAACGTGGTGCTCACCCAGCACATCGCCTTCTACACCGATGTGGACGTGGACTCCATGGTCGAGCAGGGCGTGGGCGGCATCGTCGCGATGGCGACGGGGGAGTGCGCCACCGAGCTCTAGGCAGGGCACCCCATCGGTCCGTCGGCGGCGGGGGGCGATAATCGGCTCCCGCCGTTTTGTGGAGCGAGGCGCTCGGGATTCGCGGGACCTTGGACGCGGCTGCGGCGCCGGCGCGACCACAGGGGAGGCGCCGCAGCGTGGATACGCCGTCGCGGACCCTTTCGAAAGCGAAAAGGCCGCCACCTGAAAGGTGACGGCCTTCTTCAGCCAGAGGCGAGCGCGCGATAGCGGCCCGCATGAGGCGGAACGCTCTTAGGCGTTCAGAGCGGCGTTGACGGCAACGGCGCAGGCGACGGTGGCACCGACCATGGGGTTGTTGCCCATGCCGATGAGACCCATCATGTCGACGTGCGCGGGCACCGAGGAGGAGCCGGCGAACTGGGCGTCGGAGTGCATGCGGCCCATGGTGTCGGTCATGCCGTAGGAGGCGGGGCCGGCAGCCATGTTGTCCGGGTGCAGGGTACGGCCGGTACCGCCACCGGAAGCGACGGAGAAGTACTTCTTGCCAGCCTCCAGGCGCTCCTTCTTGTAGGTGCCAGCGGTGGGGTGCTGGAAGCGCGTGGGGTTGGTGGAGTTACCGGTGATCGAGATGTCGACGTTCTCGTGCCACATGATGGCAACGCCCTCGCGGACGTCGTCGGCGCCGTAGCAGTTGACGGCGGCACGGGGACCATCGGAGTAGGGGATGGTCTGAACGATCTTCAGCTCGCCCGTGTAGTAGTCGAACTCGGTCTGCACGTAGGTGAAGCCGTTGATGCGGGCGATGATCTGAGCGGCGTCCTTGCCGAGGCCGTTCAGGATGACGCGCAGCGGCTTGGTGCGGGCCTTGTTGGCGTTGAGGGCCAGCTTGATGGCGCCCTCGGCGGCGGCGAAGGACTCGTGGCCGGCGAGGAACGCGAAGCACTCGGTGTCCTCGGAGAGGAGCATGGCGCCCAGGTTGCCGTGGCCCAGACCGACCTTGCGGTCCTCGGCGACGGAGCCCGGAACGGTGAAGGCCTGGATGCCCTCGCCGATCAGGGAAGCGGCCTCGGAAGCGCTCTTGGCGCCCTTCTTGATAGCCAGGGCGCAGCCCAGGGTGTAGGCCCACTCGGCGTTCTGGAACGCGATGGACTGGGTGTCGTGAACGATCTCGCGAGCGTTAACGCCCTTGTCGAGGCAGATCTGCTCGGCTTCCTCGAGGGAGGCGATGCCGTTCTCGGCGAGGCAGGCGTTGATCTTCTCAACGCGGCGCTCGTAACCTTCAAAGGTAACAGCCATTATTTCCCTCCCTTTCTACTCGTGGACGGGGAAGACGTTGGCGACCGTGTGGGTCTCCTCGTCGTTGCGCGGATCGATGTACTTGGCAGCGTTCTCCCACTGGCCGTAGTGACCCATGGCGCCGGCGATGGCCTCCTCGGGGGTCTTGCCGGCCTTGAGGGCGTCGGTGAACTTGCCGAGGTTCATGAACTCGAACGCGATGATCTCGTTGTTCTCGTTCAGAGCCATGCGGGTGACGTAGCCCTGGGCGAGCTCGAGGTAGCGAGCGCCCTTGGCCTTGGTGCCGAACATGGTGCCGACCTGGGAGCGCAGGCCCTTGCCGAGGTCGTCAAGGGAGGCGCCGACGGGCAGGCCGCCCTCGGAGAATGCGGTCTGGGTGCGGCCGTACACGATCTGCTTGAAGATCTCGCGCATGGCAACGTTGATGGCGTCGCAGACGAGGTCGGTGTTGAGGGCCTCGAGGATGGTCTTGCCGGGGAGGATCTCGGAAGCCATGGCGGCGGAGTGGGTCATGCCCGAGCAGCCGATGGTCTCGACGAGGGCCTCCTCGATGATGCCCTCCTTGACGTTGAGCGTGAGCTTGCACGCGCCCTGCTGGGGAGCGCACCAACCCACACCGTGAGTGAGACCGGAGATGTCCTTGATCTCCTTAGCCTTGACCCACTTGCCCTCCTCGGGGATGGGTGCGGGGCCGTGGTATGCGCCCTTGGCGACGGGGCACATGTTCTCCACTTCAGATGAGTACTGCATGCCTCTCCTCTCTGTTGTAGTAACACGACATGCCCTTATAGTTTACCGCGAAGATGGGAGGATATATCGGTGAATGGGCCGAAATATGGGACTGACGGAAACCCCATGGGTACGAAAGGGGCCCGCGCTACTCGCGCGGCGCCGCGTCGTCGCGCTCCCGGCCCGCCGACTGCCTGCGCGCCGGGACCCGCACGGTGATGCCGCCGCCCTTCGCGGCCGGCGACTTCGCCTTCTTCGCGGCGGGGCTGTAGGCGATGCCCGCGGGCTTCTTGATGCCGCTGAAGTTGCCGTGCGCCACGTGCTTGACGTTGCCCATGCGGCGGGTCCAGCGGTTGTAGATGCTCTCGCCCGTGGTCGAGCGCATGCCCATGCAGGGCGCGGCGATGAGGACGGGCAGCAGGTACTCGACGCTGCGCCAGATCACCAGGCCGGCGGAGAGGTGCCAGCCGAACATGTTCTGGAAGAGGTAGGTGAAGCCCACCTCGGCGCCGCCCGCGCCGCCGGGCAGCGGGATGGCGTTCACCAACAGCTCGACCATGGAGCCCGAGGCGAGGCAGATGAGCAGGTCGGCCTCGAGGCCGAAGGAGCGCAGGACGAAGTAGGGGAGCGCGTACATGCATCCCAGCTGCAGCAGGGTGAGCAGCTCGACCACGGGCAGCACGTGCCACTGGGAAGCCGCAGCGCGGAACGCCTGGGAGAACGAGGCGACCTGGGTGTTCACCACGTCGAGGTACTTCTCGTAGCGCTCTTCGTTCAGGATATGCAGGGTGCGGCCCAGCTTGAGGCCGAAGGTCCCGAGCTTCTGGATGGGGCCGGGGAGCAGACAGAGCAGCAGCACGCCGCCCACCTGGATGAACTTGAAGCCGAACATGAAGATGCCGATGAAGGTGACGTTGAGCCCGAGGATGGTGACGTCGGCGAAGGTGTCGAGGAAGTAGCCGCCGCAGAACAGCAGCATGATCGCGGCGAAGATGCCCTCGCCCGCCTCGTAGAGGGTGAAGCGCACGAACTGCAGGGCGGAGGCGTCCGCCAGGGGGAGGCCGGCGCGCGTGAGCCGGTAGATCTGCGAGGGTATCACGCCCGCGCCGCCGGGGGTGAGGCGCATGAAGAACACGCCCGATGCCTCGACGCTCATGAGGTCGCGGAAGCCTACGGGGGAGTCGTGGTCGACCACGACGATGGCGGCGTAGGCGAGGATGCCGAAGACGTAGTAGAACAGGAAGCAGATGATGCCGGCGACGATCCACTTGGGGTCGACGCCCGCGAGCGCGCGGAAGAAGTCGTCGACCTGCCCGCTCAGCACGAGGTACGCGCCGTAGGCGACGGCGACGAAGGCGAGGAAGATGAAGGTGGTCCGCACCTGCTTCATCGAGGAGCTGTCCGCCTGCTGGTCGCGTGCGGAGCTGCGGTCGCCGACGGAGATCTTGGGCGCGACGCGCTCGGATGCGCGCGCCGCGCGCCCGTGCTCGGGAGTCCCGGGAACCTCCGGGTCTTTCGTATCGTTATGGGGCGTGGCCGCCATAGATGCCTCCCTTGCCTTCGACTTCGATCGTAATCAGGGCATATCTTGGCAGTTTACCCGTTGCGGGGACCTTCGGCGTGGAGAGGCGAAGCGCACAAGAACGCCAAAAGAATCGACATGCGGACGAACTGCGGGAAATGCGCAGTTAAAAAGCGGTATGCGGGGGCGTTGCAGCGGGTGCGGGCGCCAGCTAGCGGATCCGCCGGTAGGCTGTGAGACGGTGCTCGACGAGGCGCAGCAGGCCGTCGATGCCAAGGGCGAGCGCGGCGCAGCAGACGGTGCCGCCGAGGATCTTCGGCACGTTGAGCGTGCGCAGGCCGCTGAAGAGCACGGCTCCCAGACCGCCGGCGTTGATCGTCGCGGCGACCGTGGCGATGCCCACGCACGAGATGGCGGCCATGCGGATGCCCGCGACGATGGCGGGCGCCGCGAGCGGCAGGCGAACGCGGAGCATGGCCTGCGCGGGCGACATCCCCATGCCGCGCGCCGCCTCGAGGACGGCGGGGTCGACCCCGTTAAGCCCCTCGAGCGCGTTTCGGACGAGGATGAACTGGCAATACGCCACCATGACGATGACGGCCGAGGTCTCGCCCAGGCCGGTGAGGGGGATGAGGAGCGCGAACAGCGCGATGCTGGGGATGGAGTAGAACGCTCCCAGCAGCTCGACCACGACCGACCCGGCGCGGCGCGAGCGCAGGCAGGCGAGCGTGATGGCGGCGGCGATGACGATGGCGAGGGCGAGCGTGACGAGCACCAGCCCTGCGTGCTCGAGCGTGGCCTCGGTGAAGAGGTCGAGATGGGAGAGGAAGTAGGAGATCGTTTCCATCAGGGGCGCCTGCCCGTCTGCTCGGGAGCGGACGCCGCGTCGCGGCACGCGTGGGAGCCGCTGCCGAACAGCTCGGCCACGAACGGCGTCGCCGGCGCCGCGCGGAGCTCCTCGGGCGTTCCGTATTGCTGGACGCGGCCCGCATCCATGACCAGTATCTTCGTGGCGAGCCGGCAGGCTTCGGCGACGTCGTGGGTCACGAACACGAAGGTGCCGCCGCTCTCCGCGTGGATGCGCAGCAGCTCGTCTTGCAGGCTCTTGCGCGTGATGGCGTCCACGGCGCCGAAGGGTTCGTCGAGCAGCATGAGGTCGGGCTTCGCCGCCAGGCCGCGGGCGAGGCCCACGCGCTGCTGCTGGCCGCCCGAGAGCTGGGCGGGATAGCGGTCGCGGAACTCGGACGGGTCAAGATGGACCAGGCGCAGCAGCTCCTCCACGCGCGCGTCGATGCGCTCGCGATCCCATTTGAGGATCTTGGGCACGCAGGCGATGTTCTGGGCGACGGTCATGTGCGGGAACAGGCCCGATTGCTGGATCACGTAGCCGATGCGGCGGCGCAGCTCGACCGGGTCCATCGCGGCGACGTCCTCGCCGTGGACCAGCACGCGGCCCTCGTCCACCTCGTGCAGGCGGTTGATGCACTTCACCAGCGTGGTCTTGCCGCCGCCCGAGGTACCCAGCACGCAGACGAGCTCGCCGGGGGCGATGGCCAGGTTCACGTGGTCGAGCGCGGGGGCGGAGGCGTTGGCGAAGCGCTTGGATACGTTGGCGAATTCAACCGCAGGGATCATGGCGTTCCTTCGGGTAGGGTGAACGGGTGGGACGGGGGCGGGACGCAGCCGGGGACGGGGCCGGGGCCGCTGGGCCGCCGGGGTCGGGGCTCGGTCGGGGCGTCCGTGCAGCCGGGCAGCCGGCGGCGGGCGCCC
>URKM01000054.1 GCA_900548365.1 uncultured Collinsella sp.
CCCCGCTCCCGCCGCGGCGCCCGCCCCTGCGGCGCCCGCTGCCCCTGCTGCCCCCGCCCCCGCCGGCGCCCATGTGCAGAACGCGCCCATGCCGGGCACCATCCTCGATATCCATGTGAACGTGGGCGATGTCGTGAAGGCCAACCAGCCCGTGATGGTGCTCGAGGCCATGAAGATGGAGAACGAGGTCGTTGCGGATCAGGACGGCACCATCGCCTCCATCGCCGTGGCGAAGGGCGACATGGTGAACCCCGGCGACGAGCTTTTCAGCATCAGCTAGATGACATGCGGGACGGCGCGGGTGCGCCGTCTATCTTTTGTACGGAAAGCAAGAAAAGAGGCGTGTTCTATTGGAGACTTTGATCGAGGGCGTGATTGCCCTGGGTGCCGAGCCCGGTCGCATCGTCATGATGGCAATCGGCTGCATCCTTATGTACCTGGGCATCAAGAAGGAATATGAGCCCACGCTGCTCGTTCCCATGGGCCTGGGAACCATCTTGGTGAACATCCCGGGTTCCGGCGTGCTCATGACCGGCGATGCCGCGGGCCCGTTCCAGATCCTGTTCGACGCCGGTATCGAAACCGAGCTGTTCCCGTTGCTCCTCTTCATCGGCATCGGTGCGATGATCGACTTCGGTCCGCTGCTGTCCAATCCGTTCCTGCTGCTGTTCGGCGCGGCGGCGCAGTTCGGCATCTTCTTCGTCATCATCGTGGCGGCGCTGCTCGGCTTCCATATCAACGATGCCGCCTCGATCGGCATCATCGCCGCGGCCGACGGTCCCACGTCGATCTTCGTGGCGAACACCCTGGGCTCCAAGTACATGGGCGCCATCATGGTGGCGGCATATTCCTACATGGCGCTCGTCCCCATCATCCAGCCCATCGCCATCAAGGCCGTGACCACCAAGAAGGAGCGTCGCATCCGTATGGAGTACCGCCCCGGCGAGGTCTCCAAGACGGCGAAGATCCTGTTCCCGATCATCATCTGCGTGGTCGCGGGCCTCATCGCCCCGGTCTCGCTGCCGCTCGTCGGCTTCCTGATGTTCGGCAACCTGCTGCGTGAATGCGGCGTGCTCGACCGCCTGTCGGTCTCGGCTCAAAACGAGCTCGTCAACCTCATCTCCATCCTGCTCGGCCTGTGCGTCTCTGTGAAGATGGTCTACACCGACTTCCTGCAGTTCGACACCTTGCTCGTTATGGGACTCGGTCTCCTCGGCTTCGTGATGGACTCGGTGGGCGGCGTCATGTTCGCCAAGTTCCTCAACCTGTTCCGCAAGGAGAAGATCAACCCCATGGTGGGCGCCGCGGGCATCTCCGCGTTCCCCATGAGCTCCCGCGTCATCCAGAAGATGGCGACCGAGGAGGATCCCGGCAACTTCATCCTGATGCAGGCCGCCGGTGCAAACGTTGCCGGACAGATCGCCTCCGTCGTCGCGGGCGGCTTGGTCCTGGGCCTGCTGCTCTAGCGGAAAGGTGCGTGAATCCTTATGAATATCGATATGGCGGCCCTTGAGAAGGGCTTGGAGATCCTGGGCCTCGGCTGGGGCGGAATCTTCGTCGTCATGATCATCATCTACCTCGTTTCCCTGGGGCTGTGCAAGATGTTCCCGCCTCGCAAGGATGCGTAGGACCCGTTCGTTTGATCGAGAACTAGGAGGTGCGGCTCGCCTTATGGGACGCAAGATCCGTTTTATGGAGACCATTTTGCGCGACGGCCAGCAGAGCCAGATCGCCACGCGCATGCCGATCGAGGACATGGTCCCGATCCTGGAGACCCTTGACGCCTGCGGCTTCGAGTCGCTCGAGGTCTGGGGAGGTGCGACGTTCGACTCGTGCCTGCGCTTCTTGAACGAGGATCCGTGGGAGCGCCTGCGCACGATTCGCGCTCATGTGAAGAACACCAAGCTGCAGATGCTGCTGCGCGGCCAGAACCTGTTGGGATACCGCAATTACGCCGACGACGTCGTGGAGGCGCTCGTCAAGAAGTCGATCGAGAACGGCATCGACGTGGTGCGCATCTTCGACGCGTTGAACGATACGCGCAACCTCGCGACCTCGATTCGCGCCGCCAAGGAGGCGGGCGGCGAGGTGCAGGCCGCCATCTGCTATACCACCAGCGACGTGCACACCGTCGAGTACTTCGTGAACCTCGCCGTCGAGATGGAGCGCGCCGGCGCGGATTCCATCTGCATCAAGGACATGGCGGGCGTCCTCACGCCCGACGTCGCCTACGACCTGGTCGGCCAGATCAAGGCGGCCGTATCCGTGCCCCTGCAGGTTCATACGCACGGCACGGCCGGCATCGCCCAGATGACGCTGCTCAAGTCCGTCGAGGCGGGTGCGGACATCATCGATACCTGCATGTCGCCGCTGGCGGAGGGTACCAGCCAGCCCTGCTCCGAGTCGATGGCCATCGCGCTCGAGGGGCTCGGTTACGATACGGGGCTCGACCTCGGGCCCATGGAGGAGGTCGCTGCCGCGCTGCTGCCGGTGCGCGACGAGTTCCTCGCCTCGGGCGTGCTCAACCCCAAGGTGCTGGGCGTCGACCCCAAGGCGCTGCTCTACAAGGTGCCGGGCGGCATGCTCTCCAACCTGCTCAACCAGCTGAAGGAGATGCATATCGAGGACCGCTACGGAGAGGTGCTCGCGGAGGTTCCGCGCGTCCGTGCCGACATGGGCTTTCCGCCGCTCGTGACACCGTTGTCGCAGATGGTGGGCACGCAGGCCATGATGAACGTCGTCTCGGGCGAGCGCTATAAGATCGTGCCCTCGGAGATCCGCGACTACGTGCACGGCATGTACGGGCGGCCGCCCGTACCCATTCCCGACGACATACGCGAGAAGATCATCGGCGACGACGAGGTCATCACCTGCCGTCCCGCCGACCTGATCGAACCCGCGATGCCGCGCCTGCGCGAGGAGATCGCGCGGTATGCGCGCTCGGAGGAGGACGTGCTCTCCTACGCGCTCTTTCCCGAGCAGGCGCGGGACTTCCTCGGCCGTCGCGAGGACCCGTTCTACGACGTGCCCGTCCAAGAGGTCGCCGTTTCCATCAACGTGGAGTAGGCGGTCGCCGCTTTCGGCACCGGCGGGATGAGCCGGCGCCCATTCGTATCGAGGGTGTCCGTCCCTTCGCATATCCCGGACCCACTTCCGGCCCGCCGACGCTCCTCCTGTCGGCGGGCCGTCTTTGTGGGGTTGGCGACGTGCGGGGATGGTTCCGGATGAACGCGAGGGCGAAGGGTGCGACCGATGGCCGGTCCCGCCCCTTCGTTGCGCGGCTCGGCGGCGCGCGTGCTCGTCCCCGCTGGCTTCTACGCCCGCTTCCCGCTAAAAAGCCTCCCCTTCCTCGTGTCCGAGAAAGGGGAGGCGATTCAACTGCTCCGATGGGGCTCGATGAAAGCGGTGGATGCCGCGTGAGCTTACAGGCTAGCGCTTCAGCGAGGTGAGGTCCTCAAGGGAGGTGCCGGGGTAGCGCTTCTCGAAGTTCTCCTTGAAGAGCTTGACAAGCTTGGCGGCAGCCTCGTCGTATGCCTCCGGGTCCGCCCAGGTCTTGCGGGGCTCGAGCAGGTCGGAGGGGACGCCCAGGCACTCGCGGGGCACGTCGACGTCGAAAACGTCGTCGTGACGGTAGCCGGCGTAGTCGAGCGAGCCGTCCATGGCGGCACGCACCAGCGCGCGGGTGTGGGACAGCGCGATGCGGTGGCCGGTGCCGTAGGGGCCGCCGGTCCAGCCGGTGTTGACCAGGTAGACGCGGGTGTTGTGGCGCGCGATCTTCTCGCCCAGCAGGTAGGCGTAGACCATGTGGTCGAGCGGCATGAAGGGCTCGCCGAACAGCGCGGAGAACGTGGGCTGCGGCTCCACGATGCCCACCTCGGTGCCGGCGACCTTGGAGGTGTAGCCGGTCAGGAAGTGGAACATCGCCTCGGTGCGGTCGAGGCGCGAGATCGGGGGCAGGACGCCGTAGGCGTCGGCGGTGAGGAACAGGATGACGCTGGGGGTCTCGCCCACGCTGGGCTCGACGGCGCTCGCGATGTGCGACAGCGGATATCCCGCACGGGTGTTCTCGGTGATGGAGCCGTCCGCGTAGTCGGGCTCATGGGTGGCGTCGTCGAGGACGAGGTTCTCGGTGAGGCAGCCGAACTTGATGGCGTCGTAGATCTCGGGCTCGCGCTCGCGGGTGAGGTCGATGCACTTGGCGTAGCAGCCGCCCTCGATGTTGAAGATGCCGCGCGGGCTCCAGCCGTGCTCGTCATCGCCGATCAGGCGACGGTCGGGGTCGGCGGACAGGGTCGTCTTGCCGGTGCCGGAGAGGCCGAAGAGCACGGCGGTCTTGCCGGTGGCGGGGTCGACGTTGGCGGAGCAGTGCATGGAGAGCACGCCGTCCTCCACGGGGAGCAGGTAGCTCATCGTGGTGAAGATGCCCTTCTTGATCTCGCCGGAGTACCCGGTGCCGGCGACGATGATGGTCTTGGCGTCGAAGTTGAGCATGACGGCCGCGTCGCCGTCCACGCCATCGGCCTCCTTGGTGGTGGTGTAGTCGGGAGCCGCGAGCACCACGATGTCGGGACGGCCGAAGTTCTCGAGCTCGTCGGCCGTGGGGCGAACCAGCAGCTGGCTAATAAAAAGCGCCTGGCTGGCGCGTTCGCAGACAACGATGACCTTGCGCGCGTAGGCGCGGTCGGCGCCGGCGAAGGCGCGCACCACGAACAGCTCGCGCTCGGACAGGTGGGCGGCGACGTTGCCGTAGAGGCGCTCATAGGTCTCGACGTCGATGGGGCGGTTCTGGGGGCTATCCCAATTGACGTTCTCGTGCGCGACGGGCGCGTCGACGATGTAGCGGTTCTGGGGGGAGCGGCCGGTGTACTTGCCGGTCTCGACCATGAGCGAGCCGGATGCGGTGAGGACGCCCTCTCCCGTGCTGACAGCGTGCGCGATGAGCTTGGCGGGGCACCAGTCAACGTGCACGCGTTCCCGATCCGCCGTGATGCCGAGATCTCGAAGAACGGTTCCAATCATGCGATATCACTCCTTTTTCGAAGTTACCTGTGCATCTTGCATGCGCATGGGGTTCACTATGCCCGAGTGAAGTGCCCGCTGCGGTAACAAATCGGTCAAAGCGATGGGTTTACGGGGAAACGGCGAATGATGACGATTCCCTTGTCATTCGCATTGCATTGTGATATCGCCCTTCTGCTGCGGGCGCAGGGAGACGACGGCGGCATCGTGGGCGGAGATCTCCCCGCTCTTCGAGGCGATCAACGCGCGTCCCCAGGGGTCGACGCCGGAGAACGTGCCGAGCGCGGCGCACGTGCCGTCGGGGGCGACCGCGCGCACCTGCTCGCCGAGGTAGGCGAGGCGCTCGTGGTAGGCCTCATGGATGCCGGTGAGCGGGGTCGCACGGTCTTGTGCGTCCGCTACGGCGCGCTCCCATCGCTTTGCGAAGGCGAGGACGCGCGCCCGGATGAGCATGGCGAGCGCGTCGGGCGTCACGCCGTGCCCCGTCCCGAGGCAGGAGTCGAGGCAGGTGATGGGAAGGGCGCCGGGCATGCGCGCTCCGGCGTCCGGCATGTGGATGTTGATGCCGATGCCGCATACCGCGACCGTCTCGGAGCTCGCGGAGCGCGCCTCCACGAGGATGCCGCCGAGCTTTCCCTGCGGCAGCACGATATCGTTGGGCCATTTCAGCCGAAGGTCCCGAACCCCGACGGCCTCGAGCGCCTCGGCGACGCCCAGGGCGCACACCACGGGAAGGCCGGGAAGCACGGTGGCGGGCAGCGGGCGTCGAACGAGGATCGACAGGTAGAGGCCGCCATCGGGGGACGCCCAGGCGTGCGTGCGCCTGCCCCTGCCCGCGCGTTGGACGCGTGCGCGGAGCGCGGTTCCGTGCGGAGCGCCCGCGCGGGCGCGGTCGAGCAGCTCCTGATTGGTCGAGGCGACCTCGTCGAGGACGATGAGGCCCGAAGGAAGGGTTGCGGATGCCTCCATGGTTCCTCCAGCGTTCGTGCGTGCGTGACGAGGGCATTGTACCCCTGCGGATGCGCGGCGCGTCGTCTGGTCGCGTGCGCTCGGCGGCCGTTCGGCCCGCCCGCCCTATCCCGCGAAGCATCCCCCGGGTGAATTGGGTACCATGGGGAGGATTGCGCCACGAAGGCGGCAAGGTATACGAGGAGGAGCGATTTTAATGGCATTTGACCGTAACCGCCGGGGTTCCGACCGCGCCGGCGACCGCGAGAACCGCAAGAACGAGCGCGCTCGGGCGAGCGAGCGCCACACGCAGCGCATGGAGGAGGTCCACGCGAAGGAGATCGCGCGCTGCGCCGATGCGACCAAGGTCTTCGACGGGTCTCCCAAGACGCAGGTCGAGGGATGCGTCCCCGTCGTCACCGTGGTCGATCAGGACGCGGTGGGCGCGATCCTGGAGAACGGTCGCGGCCGCGCGCAGTTCTGCGACATGGCGGTACTCGATTTCGCCTCCTTCACCACGCCGGGCGGCGGCTACGTCCGCGGGACGATGGCCCAGGAGGAGTCCCTGTGCTCCGAGTCCTTCCTCTACAACGTGCTCAAGCGCCAGGGTGATTGGTACGGGGAGAACCGCCGCCGCCATATCAACTGCAACCTCTATAAGAACCGGGGCATGGTGGTTCCGGCGGTGCGCTTCACGCGCGATAAGATCCATGCCTATGCAGACGTGCTGGTCGTGGCGGCGCCCAACGCGCGGCGCGCCCGCGAGGAGTACGGCGTGAAGGACGACGCCCTCCAGACCGCCATGCGCGACCGCATCCGCTTCGCGATGGCCCTGGCGGATTCGACGGGTCGCGAGAAGCTCGTTTTGGGCGCGTTCGGTTGCGGTGTCTTCGGCTGGGACGCCGTCGAGGTCGCGGAGATGCTTCGCGCCGAGCTCGCGAGCGGCGTCCATGCCGCGAAGGAGGTCTTCCTGGCGGTGCCGCGCCGCCGCTTCGACGAGAACCTCGCGAAGTTCTCGCATGCGTTCGCCCAGTTCCCCCAGAAGAACGACGCGGCGTACGCGCCCGCGCCCGTCGAGGAGAAGAAGGCGCCGCGCGAGGAAGAGGACGATGACGATTGGCGTCGCTACCTGTAGCGCGAATCGCTCGCTGCCTGCGGCTTCGGTTTTGACGACGGAGAAGAGCACCTTGCGGGGTGCTCTTTTTCTAGAGAGGGGGAGCGCGGGCGCTCGTGCGGCGCCGCATGCGCGTACTATGATGCGCAGATGAAAGCGGTGGGGCCGCTTCGATGCGCGCCTCAGGTTCGAAACGGGGGCTGGAATGAGCCGGTTGAGTTACATCATTCGCTGCATCGCCCATATGGACTACGGCGCGCTGTTCGATACGGTGGGCGAGGTCCATAAGCGGAGCGGGAAGAATCGCGTGGGGCTGTTCTTCGATATCGTGAAGTGCGGCTTCGAATACGGTGCCGGTTACAAGGATTACCTGCTGCTCGAGTTCGAGACGATGACGCCCGCCCAGCGCGCCACCTTCGTGACCCGCGGCGTGAACAACACGATCGTGAGCATGCTCAACGACCCCGCGTACTACCATATCTTCGATAACAAGAACGAGTTCTACACCACCTTCGCGAAGTACCTGCACCGCGCGTGGCTCGATTTCGGCGCCGCGAGCAAAGAGGATGCCTGCGCGTTCCTGGAGGGTCGCGAGCAGATCATCGCGAAGCCGCGCGACGCGTCGCGCGGCGTGGGCGTGGAGAAGCTCGCCCGCGCCGACTTCGCGTCGACCGAGGACATGTACGGCTACCTCAAGCGCGCCGACGCCGACCTCATCGAGGACGTGGTGGTGCAGCATCCCGATATGGCGCGCATCAACCCGGGCTCGGTGAACACCATCCGCGTCTATACCGTGCTCTCCGACGGCGAGGCTAACGCCGTGTACGCGTGCATCCGCATGGGCAACAGCGACCGCCCCGTGGACAACATCAACGCCGGCGGCATGTATTCGCCCATCGATATGGAGACGGGCAAGATCGCCGGCCCCGCGTGCGACAAGCAGTTCCGCGTGTACGAGGCCCATCCGCGAACGGGCACGGTGCTCACCGGCTACCAGATTCCGTTGTGGGACGAGGCGATCGCGATGTGCTGCGAGGCGGCGCACGTGGTACCGCAGATGGGCTACCTGGGCTGGGACGTGGCCATCACCGAGGACGGCCCGCTGTTCATCGAGGCGAACAACATGCCCGGCCACGATGCGTTCCCGCAGATGCCCTCGCAGGCTCCCGATAAGATCGGCTTCCTGCCGGTGCTCAAGAAGTACGTCAAGGGGCTTTAGCAAAACGGGAAACAGGCCCTCGTCCCGGGTCCTGCACCGAGCGCGCCGCCATCCGAGTCGATCGGGTGGCGGCGCGCTCGCGTCTCGCTTCTTACACGGGGTGTCTCGGCCGCGGGCGGACGGAACCACCGCCGTCCGCGCGTACCGCTACCGCTTCATGAAGACGAGGGTTTGACGAACCCCGTCCTCGTTCGACAGCTCGGGCTCGAAGCGGAAGCCGACGTCGAAGCCCTTGAGGTCTTCGAGGGAGCCGGCCTGCGTTTCCGCCATCCAGCGAACCATGGAGCCGCGGGCCGTCTTGCTCTCGGTCGATTTCTGTGCCGGCTTGCCGTTGCGCAGACTGCTGGAGAAAATACAGGTGGCGACGGGTGTATCGGGGTCGAGGCGCGGCAGCACCGCTTTCGAGTACTCCGCGCTCGCCAGGTTCACGACCTCGATCCCACCGCCGGCGCAGATTTGCCGAGCGAGTGCATCACCCCAGAAGGCGTAGAGGCTGCGGGCGCCGTCGACTGAGAGCTTGGCGCCCATCTCCAGGCGGTAGGGCTGTACGGCGTCGAAGGGGCGAACGCATCCGTAGAGCGCCGATAGGATCCAAAGATGGTCTTGGAGCCAGAAGAGCGCGTCTTCGCCCAGGACCTCGGGCGCCATACTTCGATATTGCAGGCCGATATAGGAGAAGAGGGCGGCTCCGGTGCGGCGGGCGAGCTCCGGCGTATCCAGGTCGCCCGCATCCGCCACGTGCCGGAACGCGCGCAGCCTCTGCACGTTCTCATCGAGCAAGGCGTCGCTGACCGTCCAAAGGTCCTGGAGGGCGCGCGGCCCCTGCTTTTCCAGCAGACGGCGCAGCGCGTCCAGGATTCGCTCGGTATGCCGGGGGAACGGGGGGATGCCCGTTGCCGCGAATGAGCTGCGGGCGGTATCCATTTGCTTGGCGGGCGAGATGATGGCTTGGATCACGGGTGCCTCCACGATTCGGGGCGGATGGGGTCGCGCTGCGGGCGGGAAGGCGAAACGCCGGCGTCCGCGTTGGGATGGGCGGACGCCGGCGTCGGCTTCGGGTGCGTGCGCGGACGCTGGGAGAGGAGGCTACGGACGGCTGATGAACGCCTTGTAGCCCTTGTAGGCCTCGTAGATATCGGCCTTGTTGGTGGCCTCCCACAGCGCGTGCATGGAGATGACGGCCACGCCGGAGTCGATGACGTCCATGCCGTACTCGGCGAGGATGTAGGCGATCGTGCCGCCGCCGCCCGCACCGATACGGCCGAGCTCGCAGGTCTGGTAATCCACGCCGGCCTCGTCCATGATGTCGCGGATCAGCGCGAAGTACTCGGCGTCGGCGTCGTTGGAACCGCCCTTGCCGCGCGAGCCCGTGTACTTGTTGAAGCACAGGCCGTGGCCCATGATGGCGGCGTTCTTCTTCTCGAAACGGTCGGCGTAGAGGTGATCGAAGCCGGCCGACACGTCGGAGCTGAGCATGCGGGAGTTGGCGAGCGCGCGGCGGAGCGCCAGCGGGGAGTCCTCGCCGGCGAGCGCCATGATCTCGGCCACGGTGTTCTCGAAGAAGCGGCTGGTCATGCCGGAGGCGCCCACGGAGCCGATCTCCTCCTTGTCGACGAGCAGGGTGACGCTCGTGGTCTCGACCTGCTCGACGTCGAGCTGGGCCATGAGCGAGGTGTAGGCGCAGACGCGGTCGTCCTGGCCGTGGCCCAAGATCATGGAGCGGTCGAGGCCCATGTCGCGGGCGGGGCCGGCGGGTACGACCTCGATCTCGGCGGAGAGGAAGTCCTCCTCCTCGACGTCGTACTTCTCCTTGATGAGGTCGAGGAACATCTGTTTGACGGGCTCCTTGACCTCCTCGTCGCCCTCGATGACGACGGGGCGCCCGGCCACGATCACGTCGAGGTTCTCATGGTCGACGGCCTTGCCGGCGGGCTTCTCCATCTGCTCGCTCGCGAGGTGGATGAGCAGGTCGGAGATGCAGAAGACCGGATCGGCCGGGTCCTCGCCCACGGCGATGTCCACGCAGGTGCCGTCCTTCTTGCAGATGACGCCGTGGAGCGCCAGCGGGGTGGCGACCCAGTGGTAGGCCTTCACGCCGCCGTAGTAGTGCGTGTCGAGGTAGGCCATGTCGCCCGCCTCGTACAGCGGGTTCTGCTTGAGGTCCAGGCGCGGGGAGTCGATGTGGGCGCCCAGGATGTTCATGCCCTGCTCGATGGGGCGGGTGCCGAGGTTGACGAGCATGAGGGTCTTGTTGTGGCTGGCGGCGTAGACCTTGTCGCCGGCCTTGAGCGTGCGGCCCTCGGCGATCGCCGTCTCGAGGCTCACATAGCCGGCGGCCTTTGCGAGCTTGATGCTGGAGGTCACGCATTCGCGCTCGGTCTTGTTGTCGCTGATGTAGCGGCGATAGCTCTCGCACAGCTCGTCGAGCTCGGCCAGGGCCTCGTCGTCGTATTTCTTCCATGCGTTGGGTCGCTCCATGGGACGCGTCCTTTCTACGTGGTTATCGGTTGACGTCGCCATGGTATCACGTGGGCGTGTGCGCGATGTGCGCGCCCGCCGTCGGCGAATCGGTGTTTTTTCCAGCAGATTGGCGGAGATTTGGATTGCGGGTCGGGGATGGTTTGTGGGTGCCGCCGGTCTGCGCGGTGCCGTAGACTGTAGGGGAGCCATAAGAGAGAAACGGAGCTTCCCGTGACCGATACCGCATCCGCCGCCGGCGTCCGCCGCGTCATCGCCGTCATCGACGGCAACTCGCTGATGCACCGCGCCTTCCACGCCGTGCCTCCCACCATGAACGCGCCGGACGGGCGCCCCACCAACGCCGTCTTCGGTTTCCTGAACATGTTCCTCAAGATGGTCGACGCCTTCCATCCCGACGGCGTGGTCTGCGCCTTCGACCGCGGCCGTCCCGCCGTGCGCATGGAGATGCTGCCCCAGTACAAGGCGCAGCGCCCGCCCATGGACGACGGCTTGCGCCAGCAGTTCCCCATGATCAAGGAGCTGCTGCAGGCCATCGAGGTGCCCATCGTCGAGGCCGAGGGCTGGGAGGGCGACGACATCCTGGGCACGCTCGCCCGCGCGGGCGAGGCGGCCGGGTGCGACATGCTGCTCATCACGGGCGACCGCGATATGTACCAGCTGGTGACCGACCACGTCAACGTCGTATCGACGCGCAAGGGCCTGTCGGATATCGCCATCATGACGCCCGAGAGCGTGGACGACCTGTACCACGGCATCACGCCGGAGCTCGTGCCGGATTTCTACGGCCTCAAGGGCGATAGCTCGGACAACATCCCGGGCGTGCCCGGCATCGGCCCCAAGAAGGCCAGCGCCCTCATCGCGCAGTACGGCAGCCTGGACGAGGTGATCGCCCATGCCGACGAGGTCAAGGGCAAGATGGGCGAGAACCTGCGCGCCCATATCGACGACGCGCTGCTGTCCCGCGAGGTGGCGCGCATCCGCACCGACGCCCCCGTCGAGGTCGATTTCGCCGGTACCGTCTTTCCCGCCTACGATGCCGCGCAGGTGAGCGCCGGCTTGGGCGAGCTGGGCATCACCGCGATGCAGGGTCGCTTCCTGGCGCTGCTGGGCGAGGGCGCCGCCGCCGACCTGCCGGCGTCTTCGTTCGAGCTTGCCCGGCCCGTCGCGCGCGCGGTCGCGGAGACGGGCGAGGGCGTCGAGGAGGCCCTCGCCGTGGTGTTCGGCGCCATCGAGGCGGGGGAGTGGGTGGCCGTCGCGCTCGACGACGACAGCTCCGCGGGCACGCTGTTCGGCACGACCTGGACCCTGTGGGTCTCGACGTCCAGGGGGCTGGTCTCCTTCGAGGAGGTCTACCAGGAGGGCTACGCGACCGCGCCGCTCGCCGCCCGAACCTCGTCGAGCCTGGGCGTCGAGCCCGAGGCGGGCCTGGTGCGCGGCGTGCTGCTGTGCCTGTTCCAGTGCGCATCGGTAGCGTCGACGGATATCAAGGCGCTCATCCACGCGGTGTCGCCCGTGGACTCGTCGCATCGCGCGTTCCTCGACCCGCTGATGGTGGATCCGGAGCGGACCTTCGACGTCGTGGTCGCGGCGTATCTGCTCGATTCCATCCGCTCCGATTTCGACGACCGCTATCTCGCCGAGACGTACCTGCATACGGGGCTGCCCGCCGTCCGCGGCGAGAAGGACGCGCCGGCGGACGCCCCCGCCCCCGG
>URKM01000055.1 GCA_900548365.1 uncultured Collinsella sp.
CCGCGCGTGTGAGTCGCGTTTTTCGTACGATTTTTGTCTTGGGCCAGATAGACCGCCTTGGAATTGAACAAAACCCCAGTTGGCTGGCGGTCGGCGGCGCTCTATACTCGCCCTCTTTTCAAATCAGTACGAAAAACGCGTCCCACACTTCGGATGTCGTTGAGAATGGGCCTTTTGCCGACCGCCTTCCAGTGCGCGGCCGGCTTTTTCGCGCGGTATCCGCGCTGCACGCGGCGCGCGGCACCGTCTTCCGCTACAGCAGGCTGCCATGGCGACGCACGTAGATCGCCTTGACTGCGCCGCAGAGCAGCAGGTAGAGCGCCATGCAGACGAGCAGCAGGCCGAAGAAGGGGAGCGGAAGCGGCTGCAGGCCGAGTGCGGTGTTGAGGCCGGGCACGTAGGGCAGCGCCGTAACCAGCGCGACGCCGCCAACGGTGAGGGCGGTAAGCGAGGCCGCCGGCTTGCTGCCGATGAAGGGCGCATGCTCGGTGCGCAGCATGTGCAGCACGAAGGTCTGGGTCCACATGGACTCGACGAACCAGCCGCTCTGGAAGACGGCCGCGAACAGGGCGATCTGCGCCGGGCTCGCAAGCTCGGAGAACGGCGCGCCCACCACGAGTGGGCAGATGAAGAAGAACATCGCCGCATAGGTAAGGATGTCGAAGACCGAGCTGGTGGGCCCGAGCCACAGCATGAACGACACGATGGACTTGGCGTCCCACGTCTTGGGCTCGCGCAGGAACTCGTCGTCGACGTTGTCCCAGGGGATCGCCGTGCAGCTGATGGTGTACGCCACGCCCAGCAGCAGGAGCTGCAGCGCCGTCATGGGCAGGAAGGGCAGGAACGCGCTGGCGACCAGCACCGAGAACACGTTGCCGAAGTTGGAGCTCGCCGTGGTCTTGATGTACTTGATCGTGTTGCCGTAGGTGCGGCGGCCCTCCATGATGCCGCGGCCCAGCACCAGCAGGTCCTTCTTGAGCAGGATGATGTCGGCGCTCTCCTTGGCGATGTCCACGGCGGTGTCCACCGAGATGCCGCAGTCGCTGGCGCGCATCGCCGCGGCGTCGTTGATGCCGTCCCCCATGAAGCCCACGGTGTGACCGCCGCGCTCGCGCAGGGCGCTCACGACGCGCTGCTTCTGCAGGGGAGAGAGCTTGGCGAAGAGCTGCGTGCCCTCGGCGCGGCGCGCGAGCTCGGCGTCGTCGAGCGCGTCGACCTCGCTGCCCAGCAGCATGTTGGAGGGATCGATGCCCACCTTGCGGCAGACCGCCGCGGCGACGCCCTCGTTATCGCCGGTGAGCACCTTCACGCCTACGCCGTAGTCGGCCAGCGCGGCGACGGCCGCCGCGGCGCTCTCCTTCGGCGGATCGAGGAACGCGAGGTAGCCGATGAGTACCATGTCGGACTCGTCGGCGGTCGAGAAGGCGCCCACGGGACGCGGGTCGGTCTTATGGGCCACCGCGACGACGCGCATGCCGTCCTCGTTGAAGCCGTGCACGCGCTCGATGACGAGGCGGCGCAGCTCGTCGGTGAGCGGCTGGACGCGGCCGTCGTATTCCACGCACGTGCAGGCGCCGAGCACCTCCTCCACCGCGCCCTTGGTGATGAGCTGGGTCTTGCCGGCGGAATCGGCGACCACCACGCTCATGAGCCTGCGCTCGAAATCGAAGGGGATCTCGTCCACCTTGGTGTATCGGCTATCGATGCCCGCGTACGCGGGGTCGGCGGCGGCCAGCTCTTCCATCTTCTCGATCACGGCCACGTCGATGAGGTTCTTGAGGCCCGTCTGGAAGTGGCTGTTGAGGTAGGCGTGGCGCAGCACGCGGTCGTCGTCGCGGCCCATCACGTCCATATGGCGCTCCAAGATCACCTTGTCCTGCGTGAGCGTGCCGGTCTTGTCGGTGCACAGCACGTCCATGGCGCCGAGGTTCTGGATCGCGTTGATGTTCTTCACGATGACGTCGTGGCGCGACATGGTGGTCGCTCCGCGCGCCAGGCAGGTGGTCACGATCACGGGCAGCATCTGCGGGGTGATGCCCACGGCGATGGAGATCGAGAACAGCAGCGCATCGAGCCAGTCTCCCTTGGTGAGGCCGTTCACCACGAACACGATGGGGCACATGACCAGCATGAAGGCGACGAGGACGCGCGATACCGCCGCCACGCCCACGTCGAAGCTCGTGCGGGCTGGCTTGGTGTCGAGGGCGCGCGCCACGCGGCCCAGATAGGTGTGGCCGCCGGTGCACAGCACGAGGGCCGTCGCCGAGCCGCTCTGCACGGTGGTGCCGGAGAACGCGATGTTGGTGCAGTCGTCGATGGCGAGCGCGGTGCCGCGGCCGTGGTAGGGGACCTCGACGGCGCCGGCGGTCTTCTCGACCGGCTCGCTCTCGCCGGTGAGGGCGGCCTGCGTGACGAAGAGGTCCTTCGCGGTGACGATGCGGACGTCGGCGGGAACCATGTCGCCGGCGGAGAGGCGCACCAGGTCGCCGGGGACGATGTCCTCCATGGGGATCTCGGTGCCCGCCGGGCCGTCGCCCTCGCGCACCACGCAGCACGTCGTGGTGATCATGTCCTTGAGCGCGTCGGCCGCGCTCACGCTCTTCGCCTCCTGGGTGAAGCGCAGGACGCCGGAGATGACCACCATGATGCCGATGATGATGGCGGTCGAGGGGTCGGCCTCGCCGGCGGGGGCGATGATGACGTTGGTGTACAGCGAGATGCCCGCCAGCACGGCGAGGATCAGGGTGAAGGGGCTGACGAAGGACTCGACGAGGCGCTTGAGCGCGCTGTCGCGCTGCTCCTCCTCGACGATGTTCTTGCCGTAGGCGCCGGTGAGCTCGGCGGCGAGCTCGGGGTCGAGCCCCTGCTCGCCGGTGCCGAACTGCGCGAAGAGCTCGCGCGGCTCATGGGTGGCGGCGAAGACGACGAGACGGTCGAGCTCGCTGGTCTGGACGGTCTGCTTGCTGGTACGCAGCTGATGGAGCTGCTGGATCGTGCGCGTCAGCTTGGACATGTCGCACCTCCTGGTGGTTGCGGCCGCGTTGTCGATGCGGGCGGCCTGTCGAATGGGGCGGAGGAGGTTCGTCGTCGGTATCATCGATGCGCATGGCTGCGACATGGCGCGAGGCATCGGTGCCGCGCAGGTGGGGCGGCAGGCGAGAAGGGCGACGGGACCGCTGGACCCGGCTCCGGCTTCCATGGCTATAGCATCGTTGTTCCGGCGAGTTGCGCCGTGCTATCGATTGAGTTGTAGTGGAGTGCGTGCTCGCAGCGGGGAGCCCGACCGCGGTTTCGAATGGTTCCGCGTCGTCATGGCTGAGGCGCCCGATGCGGGCGCATGATGGGACTGATCGCTAGAGGAGCGATCGGCGCGTCCGCACCGCCCGCCGAGTGCGCAATCGATAGCGCGTCGCGTTGCGGCTACTGTGACTGGGAACGCTATCCATGGTGCACCTCCTTGCGGACGGGGCTCGAAGCCGTCTGTATAACAGACACGAATTATAGGTTTAGATACCCCTCGGTCAATGCCTACACGACTCTTACACGAACATCAGCAATTGGTTAGGAGACCGGTCGTTCTTCGGGTTAATTCTGGGGTTGTTCGTTGCGGGGGCTTGCGCGGGTGTCGTACCCTAGTGGGGCCGACGCGCGCAGAGCTATCGGCGTGCATGTGAGGGGGAGGGCCGCGTGGAGCGAGCGAAGCAGGTTTCCGAGTCTATCGAGCTGGGCATCATCTTGGCGCTGGTGGGCGGCTTCATGGACGTCTACTCCTATATGGGGCGCGGCGGCGTCTTCGCCAATGCCCAAACCGGTAACATCTTGCTGACCGGCGTGCACATCTCTGAGGGAAACTGGCCGTTGGCCGCGATGTACCTCCTTCCCGTCCTGTCTTTTGCCGTGGGCATCATGGCGAGCGACCTGGTGCACGTGCGCTTCTCGAGCGCCATCCACTGGCGCCAGGTGACCGTGGCGGTCGAGGCGCTGATCCTGCTGGGCGTCGGCTTCATCGATTCGGGAAACAACCTGGGAGCGAATTGCCTCACCTCCCTGGCGTGCGGCATGCAGGTCGAGAGCTTCCGAAAGATTCACGGACGCGGCATCGCGACCACCATGTGCATCGGCAACCTGCGCAGCGCCTTGCAAAACGTCGACGACTACATCATCACGCACAAGCGCGGCTTTCTGATGAACGGCGCGCTCTATTTCGGTGTGATCGCCTGTTTCGTAGCCGGTGCCATCCTGGGTAATTGGTGTCTGGAGCGCTTCGGGCTGCAGGCGATCTCCCTGTGCTCCCTGCTGCTCTTCATCGCGTTCATCCTGATGTTCTCCGACCGCGAGGCACCCGCCGCGAGCTAGCCTTCTCGTCATCGCGGCGCTCTCGCCGGATGCGGTCTGCGGTATCATGGGGTGAAATCGGGCCGTGCCGTCGACGCTGCCGACGGGCGTGATCCGAGACCCGTGCAAGGAGGCACAACATGGCAAATCGCATCGTTCTCAACACCATCTCCTACCATGGCGCCGGCGCCATCAAGGAGATCCCCGGCGAGCTCGCCCGCCGCGGCTACAAGAAGGTCTTCGTCTGCACCGACCCCGACCTGGTGAAGTTCGGCGTCGCCGCCAAGGTCACCGACCTGCTCGACGAGGCGGGCATCGCCTACAGCGTCTACTCCGACATCAAGCCCAACCCCACCATCCAGAACGTCACCGACGGCGTGGAGGCCTTTAAGGCCGCCGAGGCCGATTCCATCGTGACCATCGGCGGCGGCTCCGCCATGGACACCGCCAAGGCCATCGGCGTCATCATCACCAACCCCGAGTTCGCCGACGTGCGCAGCCTCGAGGGCGTCGCCCCCACCAAGAACCACGCCGTGTTCACCATCGCCGTGCCCACCACCGCCGGCACCGCGGCCGAGGTCACCATCAACTACGTCATCACCGACGTCGAGAAGGTCCGCAAGTTCGTGTGCGTCGACACCAACGACGCTCCCGAGGTCGCCGTCGTCGACCCCGAAATGATGGCCACCATGCCCGCCGGCCTCACCGCCAGCACCGGCATGGACGCGCTCACCCACGCCATCGAGGGCTACACCACCCAGGGTGCCTGGGAGATGTCCGACATGTTCCACCTCAAGGCCATCGAGCTCATCGCCAAGAACCTGCGCGATGCCGTGGCCGAGGCCAAGAGCGGCGTTCCCGGAAGCGGCCGCGAGGGCATGGCGCTCGCCCAGTACATCGCCGGCATGGGCTTCTCCAACGTCGGCCTGGGCGTCGACCATTCCATGGCCCACACGCTCTCCGCGCACTTCGACACCCCGCACGGCGTCGCCTGCGCCATGCTGCTGCCCATCGCCATGGAGTTCAACAAGCCCGTCGTGACCGAGCGCCTGGCCAAGGTTGCCGAGGCCATGGGCGTCGACACCACCGGCATGAGCACCGATGAGGCCGCCGACGCAGCCATCGCCGCCGTCAAGCAGCTGTCCGTCGACGTCGAGATCCCCACCGTGTGCGAGGCCATCACCGAGGAGGAGCTCGACACGCTCACCCGCGACGCCATGGCCGACGCCTGCTTCCCGGGCAACCCCCGCGAGGCGACCTACGACGACGTCATGGGCATGTTCCGCCAGATCATGGCTTAAGCCCGGCAGATCGAGGGACTACCTGCAAGGCCCGGAGCCGCGCGTCATCGCGGCTCCGGGCCTTTTTGGTATCGATGTTGCCGCATCGCCGTGCCCGAGGCTTCGACGCCGCGCGGCGGCGGACCCGGTGGGGTCGCGGACGGGCTGCCTGGAGGAGGCGCTCCGAAAGGGGGCGGGTGGTCAGCGTAGCGCGCGCTTCGCGGTGCCGCCTCCGAGCACCGTGTCCCCTTGGTAGATGACGACCGCCTGGCCGGGGGCTATGGCGCGCTGCGGCCGGTCGAACGCAAGCCGCATCTCTCCGGGGGCGTCGCCCCGGTACAGGCGCGCTTCTTGGTCGGGCTGGCGGTAGCGAACCTTGGCGCAGACCCTGAGCCCGGCGTCTCCCGCGTCGTCGAGCAGCGCCTCCATCGTGCACGCGGGCGCGCTCCACGTCCAGTCGTCCGCGATGAGCCCGTTCGCTTCGAGGTCCTCGCCCTCGCCCAGAACCACGGTGTTGGAGGCTGCATCGATGCGGGTGACGAACACGGGGTGCGCGAGCGCGACGCCCAGGCCCTTGCGCTGCCCGATCGTGTACCTGATGGCTCCGTGGTGGGTGCCGAGAACATCTCCCTCGGCGTTGAGGATGGCGCCGCTCGGTAACGCCCGCCCGCGCCGCCGTTCGATGAAGCTTGCGAAGTCGTTGTCCGGCACGAAGCAGATGCCCTGGCTGTCGCCCTTCTTTGCCGTGATGAAGCCCTGCTCGTCGGCGATGCGGCGCACGTCGCGATCCTTCACCAGCCCTCCGAGCGGGAAGATCGTCCGCGCGAGCCGGCTCTGGTCCAGGGTGTAGAGGAAGTAGCTCTGGTCCTTGCGGGGGTCGAGGGCTTTGGCCAAGCGCGGCGCGCCGTCGCCGCCGGTGACGATGCGCGCGTAATGCCCGGTTGCCACGAACTTGCATCCCAGCTCGTCGGCCACCTCGAAGAGGCGCCCGAACTTGAGGTGGCGGTTGCACAGCACGCAGGGGTTGGGCGTGAGCCCCGATTCATACGCCGCGACGAACCGCTCGATGACGTCGCGGTCGAATTCTGTGCGGCAGTCGATGACGTGGTGCTCGATGCCGAGGTGGGCGGCGAGCGCCGCGGCGTCGCTGATGTCGCGCTCGTTGTCGCAGCTCCGCGTGGCGTCCCTGCCGGCGGTGCCGCCGTCGTAGAGGCGCATGGTCGCGCCGATGCATTCGTAGCCCTGTTCCATGAGCACGTGCGCGGTGACGCTCGAATCGACGCCGCCGCTCATGGCGACGAGGACGCGGTTGCTGGATGCGGGGGAGTGGGGCATGGCGGTTCCCATTCTGAAACGTGCAGGCGGGTGCGGCGAGTTGACGGCGTGCGGGGCGCGCGGCGAACTGCGGGCGGGCGCGGTAGGCGCGGCGACGAGCAGGCGCTATGCGAACAGGGGCGTGGAGAGGTAGCGCTCGCCGGTATCGGCGAGCAGCGCGACGATGGTCTTGCCCGCGTTCTCGGGTCGCTTCGCGAGTTCGAGCGCCGCCCAGACCGCCGCTCCGGAGGAGATGCCCACGAGCACGCCCTCCTGGCTGCCCAGGCGCCTGCCGGTGGCGAAGGCGTCGTCGTTTTCCACGGCGATGACCTCGTCGTATATCTGGGTGTCCAGCACGTCTGGGACGAAGCCCGCGCCGATGCCCTGGATCTTATGGGGCCCCGCCTCGCCCTTGGTGAGGACGGGGGACGCCGCCGGCTCCACGCCGACTACGCGCACATCGGGGTTCTGCTGCTGGAGATAGGTTCCCACGCCGGTGATGGTGCCGCCGGTGCCGATGCCCGCCACGAAGATGTCGACGGCGCCGTCGGTGTCGTTCCAGATCTCGGGTCCGGTGGTGGCGATATGCGCCGCGGGGTTCGCGGGGTTCTCGAATTGGCCGGCGATGATGCTCTTGGGGGTCTCGCGCGCGAGCTCCTCCGCCTTCGCAATAGCACCCTTCATGCCCAGCGCCCCCTCGGTGAGGACGAGCTCCGCGCCGTAGGCGCGCATGAGTTGGCGCCGCTCCACGCTCATCGTCTCGGGCATGGTGATGATCAGGCGATAGCCGCGCGCCGCCGCGACGCTGGCGAGGCCCACGCCGGTGTTGCCCGACGTCGGCTCGATGATGGTGTAGCCCTCGTTGGGCTTGATGTCGCCGCGCTGCTCGGCGGCATCGATCATGGCGCGCGCGATGCGGTCCTTGACGGAGCCGGCGGGGTTGAAGTACTCGAGCTTCACCAGCACGCGGGCGGCGAGCTGGTCGGCGTTCTCGATATGGGTCAGCTCGAGGAGCGGGGTGTTGCCGATGAGCTGGTCGATGGATGAGTAAATCTTGGACATGGTGCCTCCCTTTGTAAAAACCCATAAACCATACGGGAATATATGAAATAGAATGGAACCAGTTAAGCACGAACCTCAAACATGTCAAGTGTAAGGGTAGGAGGAGGGCGGATTGTTTCAGCCGTGTTGCATTCGGCGGCTGCCCGGCGTGCGGCGGGGCTAACAAATTATTTGAACCTGTTATTTCTTATCTGCCAACGTCAGGGGGCATTTCGAAAGAGCCTTCCGCCCGTTAAAAGGCGCCAGTAAGGGCTCGTCGCCAAACGGTTTGTATGCCATTGCCTACCGGTCTGCTACCATAAGTCCACTATTCTCGTCGGGAGGGATTGGTACGATGTTGGTATCCACCAAGGGCCGCTATGCCCTGCGCGTTATGGTTGATTTGGCCGAGCACCAGGGGGACGGGAGAATCCCCTTGAAGCAGATCGCCGATCGCCAAGGCGTTTCGGAGAAGTATCTGGAAAACATCCTGGCAACGTTGGTTCGCAACAACGTCTTGTCGGGTATGAGGGGGAAGGGCGGTGGATACCGCCTCACCAAGGACTCCTCCGAGTACACGGTGGGACAGATTCTTCGGCTTACCGAAGGGAGCCTGGCGCCGGTCTCGTGTCTGAACGATTCGTGCGAGAAGTGCCCGCGCACGCACGAGTGCCCCACGGTCGGCATGTGGTCCGAGCTCGATACGCTCATCAACTCGTATCTGGATGGCGTGACCATCGAGGACCTCAAGTGCTCGCCGCGTGGCTTGGATTACGTCATCTAGCTTCGTGATAAGGGGCGTCTGCTTCGGCAGGCGCCCTTTTGCATCGCGGATCCTTCGGTATCGAATGCGCATACCAGTTGATTGCGACGGCGGATGATGAACACCGCTCACAGCGACGATCAACCCTTTGGCGTGACGGCCGTCCCATGATGTTGCGTATGGCCGCGACGCGCTTCCTACAATGGCAAAAGGTCTGCGAAATGCTTCTGCGCGCAGGCCGAACAAAAGGACGGGCCGAGTTGGATCGGCCCCAAAGGAACGGGGGATTCTATGAAAAGGAATCTGAATGCTCATTGGTGGAGAGGGGTGTTGTTGGCAGCGGTCGCATGCGTATGCTGCTTTGCTGCGTTGATGCCGCTCCATGCGTTCGCGCAGGCACGTGCCGGCGCCGACGTGGTCATCGACGACACCGATTCTCGCTGGACGTATTCGGAGGGAGACGCCAACAACGGCGGATGGGCCGGCGGCGGTTCGGGTAGCGCCGAGGCGACCGAGCACTGGTCCAATACCGTGGGCGCGACGGTGGAGCTCTCCTTTGAGGGAGACGGTCTGGAGCTTTACGGCATCAAGGCTCCGAACCATCGGTTCATCAAGGTCTCCGTGGACGAAGGCGATCCGGTCGAAGCCGATTGTTACGCTGCTGCGCGTACGTCCAACCAGCTCTTGGTCGCGTTGAAGGACCTCGGGCAGGGCGAGCACGTCGCGCGCATCGAGGTACTCGAGAAGACGAATCCCGATGCCGTCGACGCCCTGGGCGTGTCGCTGCAGTACGCCGTCGCGAAGAACGTCTCGCTCGATCCCGATCGCGATATCACCTCGCGCATCGAGGTCGGCACGAGGACCGATAGCGAGGAGCTCTTCCATTGGCACTTCGAGGGCGATTGGACCTATGGTGATTCGCATCCCGAGCTGTTCTCGGCCGGCGATGAGATGTACTCGGGAACCAAGGACTCCACTGCCACCCTGTATTTCGAGGGCACCCAGGTCATCGTGGGCGGCAGCCTGAATCCCGCGCACAGCACCTATCAGTTCGAGATCGACGGCAAGGTCGCCGGGACGTTTGACGCCGGCACGGCCAGTGGCAAGCATCAGCAGGTGCTCTTCACCTCCGAGAAGCTTGAGAACGCCGTGCACGAGCTCGTCATCACGAACGTGGGCGATACCGATACCATCCAGCTCGACTTCGCCGACGTCATCCACAAGCCCATCAAGCCGACGAGCATCGCGCTCGATACGGATGCGTTCGCGCTCGAGGGCGGGCGCCAGCGCGAGCTGACCTGCACCTTGCAGCCGGCGATCGCCGACCCCGTGGCCGTCACGTGGACCTCGGATAACGAGGACGTCGCCACGGTCGAGGACGGCGTGGTGACCGCGAAGGAGGTCGCCCAGAAGTCGACCGCGACCATCACGGCCGCCGTCGAGGGCACCGACCTGAGCGTTTCTGCCGAGGTCACGGTCTATCCGAAGGTTGACGACTTCAACGCCTTCGTGGGCGATGAGAAGCTGCTCGACTTGCCCGCGACCGCCTATCAGGACGCGACCAGCACGTTCACCGACCAGTGGAGCGATGTCGCCTGGCTGGGCGATTCGCGTGCCTCGAAGATCGGCGTCGCCACGCGCGATCACCAGATCGATGGCGTCAAGGTCGAGGTGAGCGATTTCACCAACGCGGCCGGCGACGTCATCGATGCGTCGAACGTGCAGGTGCAATGGCTGCGCGAGGTCCGGGCCGACGCCAACCGCGGCATGAGCGGACGCATGGTGGATTATCCGGATGTCATCTACTATCCGAACACGGGCCTGGACATTCCGGCCGAGTCGCTGCGTTTCGCATGGGTCACCTTGAACGTACCCGAGGACGCTGCCGCCGGCGTCTACAAGGGCACGCTGACGGTGAAGGCGGGCGACGTCTCGTATCCGCTCGACTACACGCTCGAGGTCATCGGCATCCAGCAGCCCACCGCACAGGAAGTCGGCTATAGCGTCCAGCTGTGGCAGCATCCCTTCTCGGCGACGGGTTATTACTTCGGCAAGAGCACCATCTGGGGCGGCCAGGGCGGTAACGGCCTGTGGGGCGCCACCGTGGGTACCGATGCCCCGATCGACAAGTTCCTGGACGATGATTTCAAGCAGTACTACAAGGGCATTCTTGAAGATTACGCCGCGATGGGCGGAGACGACCTCGTCACCAACATCGTCGACGAGGCCTGGGGCCACCAGTGCTACTACTCCGACAAGGGCATGGTGCAGTGGCTCAAGACCGCCGATGGCTGGGATTACGACTACACCCTGTTCGACCAGTGGGTCGAGTTCGGCATCGAGTGCGGCGTGATCGACCCCGCGACCGGCCACGGCAAGATCAAGTGCTACTCCATGATTCCGTGGAATAACCGCGTGACCTATACGGATACGACGACCGGCAAGGTCGTCAAGCTCGACCTCACGCCGCTGACGCAGCAGTGGGAGGAGATTTGGACGCCGTTCCTCGAGGACTTCATCGCGCATCTTGAGGAAAAGGGTTGGTTCGACATCACCTACATCGCCTTCGACGAGCGTCCCGCCATCGATGGCGTGTGCAAGTTCATCAAGGAGCACAAGAACGCCGAGGGCCAGGCGCTGAAGACCGCCGCCGCCATCAACTACGCTCCCGATCAGGTGGGCGAGGACCAGTACCTCGACGATATCTCCGTCGGCCAGAAGCACGTGCTGAGCTCCTGGTCCATGGACGAGTGGTATGCCTTCGTCGATAGCCGTCGCGAGCAGGGCCTCGAGACGACCATGTACACCTGCACCGGCGACTATCCCAACAGCTCCCAGCAGGCGGATCCCGGCGATACGTATTGGTCCGCGCTGTACTCGCAGGCGCTGCACACCGACGGCTACCTCCGTTGGGCGCTGGACGCTTGGACGAACGACATGTACGGCGATACCACGTTCATCAACTGGGAGCCCGGCGATCCGTGGTTCATCTATCCGCTCGAGCTGGGCGAGGATGGCGTGTACGACCCCGCTAAGCTCGCGGAGAACCCCAAGGGCTATTACAGCTCGCCGCGTTACGAGATGTTCAAGCAGGGCATCCGCGACGTCTGCAAGGCCCGCTATTTGGAGGAGAACGCTTCCGCCGAGCTGGCGGAGCAGGTGACCGCCGTCTTCGATTCCATGCAGTTCCCCAATGGCAGCAACAACATTCCGGCCTCCGAGGCCGACCGCATGCTCGCGCATTCCGAGTCTGAGCGCGTGTACACGGCGCTGAGCGAGGCCGCGCGCGCGTTCGCAGCCGAGCCCGAGCCCGAGCCCGAGGTCGACAAGTCCGCACTCCAGGCCAAGTACGACGAGGTCAAGGACCTCAAGGCCGACGGCTACACCGCCG
>URKM01000056.1 GCA_900548365.1 uncultured Collinsella sp.
AATGCGGCCCGCGCAGCGTCGAGCCGTTACGCGGTTTGGTAAAACCGCGTAACCCAACTAAAAGCGGTTGCCGCGGAAGCCGCCACCGTTGCGGCCGCCACGGTCGCCGCCGCGACCGCCGCGGTCGTTACCACGGTTGCCGCCGAAGCCGCCACGGTTGCCGCCGCGGTCGCCATAGCCACCACGGTTGCCGCCAAAGCCGCCACGACCGCCACGGTCGCCGCCGCGGCCACCGAAGCCGCCACGGCCGCCACGGTCGTCATCGTTATCGAGGCCCATAGCAGCAAGCGGGTCGATGACCTTGCTGAGCAGAGCGAAAAGCTGCTCGGTCTCCTCGTCGGTGAGGCTGGGAACGAGCTTGTCCTGCTTCTTGGCGAGAACGCCCACGCGAGTCACGGCGTCGTCGCTGGTGTACACGACGACCTTGCGCATATCGGGCTCGTCAGCCGGCTCGACGCGGGCGACGATGTCGGACGCCTCGGCCTCGGCCAGCAGCGAGTCGAGCTCGCGCAGACGCATGCCCAGCAGGTCCGCCATCTCCTTCTGCTCCATCTTGGGCTTGAGCTCCAGGAGCTTGAGAGCGCGCTTCAGGTCCTCCATGCGGGCGGCGCGGGCCTCGGCCTCGCGAGCCATCACGGCACGACGGGCGCGCAGCAGGCGCGCAGCGCGGTTAGTCTTGTCAAACAGTTCGTCATCGGTGCTGGGGGCGTCGTCCTCGGCCTCGTCCTCAGCCTCGACAGCCTCCTCGGCATCGTTCTCTACAACGGTCTCCTCGAGAGCAACCTGCTCCTCGACGATCTCCTCCACTGCCTCGGCAGCGGTCTCTACTACGGTCTCTTCCATGGTCTCATTCGTCTCGTTGATCTCAGACATTGAATCCTCCTGCGCTTCCGCGCGTGTTGGGCGGCCCATCTCTTGCGCCGCATCTCAAACGAGCACGGTATTCTCCTCACCGTGCCAGCCAGGCCTCTCGGCCGGTCACTCAGTGTAGGTGTCCGCGCGCCCGGATACGTGGACAACCTGTGACTCCACAGGAAAGCCGCGATACGCGTCGGTTACGCCTGGCGGTAATGCGCCATGAAGTCGGCCAGGTCCTCCATGCACTCCTGCAGCACGTCCATGCGCGGCAGGTAGACCACGCGGAAGTGGTCGGGCTGGCCCCAGTTGAAGCCCTTGCCCGGAACGATGAGCACGCGCTTCTCGTGCAGCAGGTCAAGCGCGAACTGCTCGTCGTTCGTGATATTGAACTTCTTCACGTCGATCTTGGGGAAGATGTAGAACGCCGCCTTGGGCTTCACCGCCGTGATGCCCGGGATGTCGTTGAGCGCCTTGTACACGTACTCGCGCTGATCGTAGATGCGACCGCCCGGCACCACGTAGCCCTCCGCGCTCTGGTGCCCGCCCAGCGCCGTCTGCACGATCGACTGCGCCGGAACGTTAGAGCACAGGCGCATGTTGGACAGCATGTTGATGCCCATGATGAAGTCCTTCGCGCAGCGCTTGTTGCCCGACAGGATCATCCAGCCGATGCGGTAGCCCGCGATCATATGAGACTTCGACAGGCCCGAGAACGTGATGCAGAACAGGTCGGGCGCGAGCGAGGCGATCGAGACGTGCTCCTCCCCATCCATCACCAGGCGGTCGTAGATCTCATCGGAGAAGATCATGAGCTGGTGCTTGCGCGCGATCTCGACGATGCCCTCGAGCACCTCGCGCGGATACAGCGCGCCGGTGGGGTTGTTGGGGTTGATGATGACGATGGCCTTGGTGCGCGAGGTCACCTTGCTCTCCATGTCGGCCAGGTCGGGATACCACTCGGCCTCCTCGTCGCACACGTAATGCACGGGCGTGCCGCCGGACAGCGTGGCGCACGCGGTCCACAGCGGATAATCGGGGCTGGGGATCAAGATCTCGTCGCCGGTATCGAGCAGCGCCTGCATGCACAGGTTGATGAGCTCCGACACGCCGTTGCCGGTGTAGATGCTGTCCATATCCACGTTGGGGATGTGCTTGAGCTGCGCGTACTGCATGATCGCCTTGCGCGCCGAGAACAGGCCCTTGGAATCGGAGTAGCCCTCGCAATCGGGCAGCTGCATGCGCATGTCGGCGATGACCTCGTCGGGCGTGCGGAAACCGAACGGCGCCGGATTGCCGATGTTGAGCTTGAGGATGCGCTTCCCCTCGGCCTCCATGCGGCTCGCCTCGTCCACCACGGGGCCGCGGACGTCGTACAGAACGTTGTCGAGCTTGGAGGATTTCTTGAACTCGCGCATGGTGGTACTCCCTTGATTGGCGATGGAATGCGAGGTAGAAGGTGTTGCGGACGAAGCGGGGCCGTCGGCGGGCGCTTGGACGCGCGAAGAGGCGGCAGGGGCGTCGCCTCCCGCCAGCCAGGCCTCGTCGACGGCGAGCATGGCGGAAAGCAGGCGGATGACGTCCGGCCTCGGCATGGTCTTACCGCTCACGTACTGGCTCACCTGGCTTTTCCCCAGGCGCCCTCCGTAATCGCTCGACAGGCGCACGAGGTCGGATTGCTTCAGGCCCCGCTGCTGCATCGCGGTCGAAAGGCGGCAAGAGAAATCCGATGCTGCCATATCTACCTCCCTAGGTCCACGTTTATTCCGCATACCCCCGGCGGTCAGCCGGATATGCGGCACATCGGGCATAAGTTCAATTTGAACTTGCAAGAATCTTACAACGAGTTCAATTTCCTTGCTAGATATTCGATAGAAAGTTCAATTTAATTACTCGGTTCAATTTCACGAGATGCCCGCCGGGTCGCCGCGCGGCCAGGCCGGATCTCCCGTGCCCTTCGCATGCCGAAGCCGACCCCGCGCATCCCGCTTCGCAGCGCCGCCGCGCGGCGGCCTCGCAGCACGCTGCCGCACGGCGGCGTCAAACGACGGCGCGCGACTACCTTTAGCAAGACAAAGCGCATCACTTACGGCGCCCTAGCTAATGAAAACCTCGAGCGCGCATATACTGTTGCAAATGTTAACAAGCGCGTCCAAGGACCGTGATCATAGGCATGAAGCGCCATTCGCTGCCCCGGCTTCACAATCCCCTCGCACCCGAGGCCCTCGTCATGCTGGTGCTCGCCATCGTATGTGCTCTCGCAACGGCTCTGCCCGCTACCGGCTTTGCGGCACCGATGGCGAACATCGAGCTGAGTGCATCTCATCCTCAGGCCAACAAGGCGTTCGACGTTTCGGGCATGCTGCCGGGAGACACCGAGTCGATGGACGCCGTCATCGATGTCTCACATACCGACGACGCGAACGTGATATTCACCGCCGTGCTCGATGAGGAAACGCAGCGGCTGTCCGAGGCGCTGCAGGCGCGCATCACCGATCGCGCCACCGGCTCCATCCTATATGACGGGTCCGTTGCCGAGCTCGCCAACGGCACCGAGCTCTCTATCCCGCTCGCACGCACGGCGGAAGGGCGCTCGCAGATCTCATGGGCCATCGAGGTGAGCGCGCCCTCATCCATGACGAACGAGTATCAAAACGCCCGCTGCGGGCTCACGCTCGACTGGGCGGTTGCCTACGAGGACGGGCTCGCTCCCCAGCCGCCGCAGCCCGGCAAGCCCGGCGGCGGCATCTTGGACAACCTCCCCGCCACGGGCGACATGCTGATGATCGGCCTGATCGCGCTCTTCTGTGCATGCGCCGTGGTGTGCATGCGCACAGCAGCAACCGAATCAGACGATGGCGTGCGGACGCTCCCGCTGCCCTTCGCCCGCGCCGCCGCGCCCGCCGTGCGCGATAACGAATGCTTGGCACGCGAGGGCCTCGGCCGGCTCGCCGCTTATATAAAAGAACGCAAGCGCATGATCGCCGCCATACTGTCGATCGTGTTTTTGCTGCTGGTCCTGGGTACCGCCTGGGCGCTCTTCTGGGCTCACGCCACCATCCCCAACAACCGTTTCGAAATGGGCAGCATCGCGGTCGACCTCAACGAAGGCCAGCCGATTCTGCCCGACGAAGGCGTTCACCTGGAGCCCGGCCGCACCGTCGTAGAGGATTTCACCGTAAGCAACGTGGGCTCGGCCGAATGCTACTACCGCCTGCATATCGCAAACCTGCAGGGCACGCTCGCGCCCGCCCTGCACGTCACCATCGTACGCCCGGCGGACGGCGCCACGCTCTATAGCGGCAGCGCCATAGACCTGGAGCGCGGCGACCTCTGCCAGTCGCCCACACCGCTTGCCCCAGGAGCCACCGACACGCTGACCATGCAGGTCAAGATGTCCGAGGGCTCCGGCAACGAGTACCAGGGAACCGACGTCACCTTCGATGTCGCGCTCGACGCGGTCCAAGTTAGGAACAACTCGGGGAGGGAATTCTAATGTACGCTCCTCGCAATCGCGCACCGCGCACCCCCGAACGCAACTGCTCGCCCGCGCTCGCCGCGGCCATCGGCATCGCCCTTGCCTGCTCGCTCACGCTCGCTGCGGGAGCAACCTATGCATGGCTTTCCACCACATTCGTGAACAGCGGTAATTCGATCACCATGACCGCCGGCCCGGCATCGCAGGCCGAGCCGGCGGCGACGCCGCAGGCCGAACCCGAGCCGGCGCCGCAGTCCGAACCCGAGCCGGCGCCGCAGTCCGAACCCGAGCCGGCGCCGCAAGCCGTATCCGAGTCCGACCAGCAGGCTCCCGCCGACGCACCCGAGCACGCCGGTAGCCCGGACCTGTCCGCATAGGCGCCCGAGCGCCCCACCCCATTCGACGTACAAAGCCTCACGGCAGGCGGGCACGAAAGAGGAAGGAAGGAACATGAAGGGAACGACCAACAAGCGCAAGATCGCCGCGTCGATCGCCATGACGGCGGCATCGGCAGCGCTGCTGATGGGCCTCACGTTCGCGTGGTTCACCGACAGCGTCACCAACACGGGCAACGCCATCCAGGCGGGCACGCTCGACATCGAGCTTGCCGGCAAGGGCGACGGCGGCGCCATCTTGAAAAGCGACGGGCTGTGGGAGCCCGGCTATTCCGAGAAGGCGACGGCCACCCTTTCCAACGAGGGTTCGCTGTGGCTGAAGTACAAGTTCCAGATCGACAACCTGCTCACCACCGGCGACGCCGACCTCGCCGAGGTCCTCGACGTCTACGTTGTCGACCCGGATGCGGCCAATCTGAACGACGCCGAGCTCATCGGCACCGTCGCCAACCTCGCCGCCGGAGAGCAGGTAGGCGAAGCGGGTGTGCTGTGCCCCAAGAGCTATACCGGCACCGACGCCCACGCATCCAAGACCTTCAACCTCGTGGTGAAGATGCGCGAGAGCGCCGGCAACGAGTACCAGGGCTGCGGCATCTCCTTCGACGTCACGGTGAAGGCGACGCAGGCCGCCATCGAGGTCGACGGCTTCGGCAGACCCGATTACGACATGAACGCACCTTTCCCCATGAACGACGAGGAGATCAAGGACGCCATCACGAACGACGCCCCCAACGTCTCGATCTCCGGCGACATCGAGATCTCGCGGGACAACAGTGACTACCAGGTAACCAGCGACAAGGTGATCGATTTCAACGGCAGCAGCGTCACACGCGTCGACAAGCCGGGCGGCTACTTCACCATCGGCGAGATCGGCGGCGACCCCGTGAACGTCACCGTGAAGAAGGCGCATTTCACCTCCACCATCGATGATCGCGGCGCCCAGGGTGCAGTGCGCGTCGAGGGCACCAGCGCCGTCACGTTCGAGGACTGCTCGTTCAGCGGCCATGCCGACGACATCTATGCCGAGGCGTTCACCTGCTATTCCACCGGACCCATCAAGCTCACCTTCAACAACTGCACTTTCGATTCCAAGGTCGTGCTCGACTCCCCCTCGGGCGGCGAGCGCATCGATGCTATCTTCAACAACTGCACGTTCACCGGCGCATTCGGCCGCGATGCCGCCGTGTACACCGATATGACCGCGCACGGCAGCGCGACCTTCAACGGCTGCACGATTGATATCGCGAACGCGAGCACCGGCAACGTCGATGGTGTGAACCTCGCCCTCACCTCCGGTCCCAACGAGATGGTGGGAACCTTCAACGACACCACCATCAAGGTGGCCAAGCGCTACCAGGCTAGCCGCGGCGTGCCCGTGGGCACCTTCGGGACGCCCGGCGCGAAAGGCCGTATCGTGATCGGTGAAGGCTGCTCGTTCTTCTACGACGGCGTGGAAAAGGTCTACGACACCGATGCGAAATCGTGGGTGAACAAGGCCTAGCGCCCGCTACCGCCTACGAGCCTGCGGATTCGCGAACCCGCAACGGCGCGAACCCTCGCCCGGCCGCCCCGGCACCCAAAGCCGGGGCGGCGCATCGCGGCGCATCGAACAGTTCCGATGCGCCGCGATAGTCCATCATCCGCCGCGCCATACCCGAAGAAAGGAATGCAATGCCATACGCCACCAACAAGAAGAAGATCGCGGCGAGCGCCGTCATGCTCACCGCCTCGTGCGCGCTCATGGCAGGGCTCACGTTCGCCTGGTTTACCGACTCGGTCGCCAATACCGGCAACGCCATCACCGCGGGCAGCCTGAGCGTCGCGCTCCAGCAAGACCCCGTGAACGACGGCGGAGCCGAGGCCTGGACCGACGTCACCGAGACGACCCCCGTGTTCCAGGACCTCGCGTTCGAACCCGGCAAGAGCGCCGCGGTGAACCTGCGCGTCCTCAACAAGGGCTCCCTCGCCACGAAGTACGAGCTGCGCTTCGCCAGCGTGCAAGCGAGCAAGGACATCGATCGCGCGCTCGAGGTCTACCTGGACGACGTGCTGCTGGGAACGCTCGGCGAGATCGCCGCGAACCCCGCGCCCCTTGCAACCGGCACCATCGTGCCGGGCGAACAGGCCGCGAGCCTCATCGGCCAGCTGAAGATCCTCATGCCCGCGAGCCATGGCAACGAGTACCAGGACGCACGCGTGACGTTCGACCTCGAACTCGTCGCGACCCAGGCATCGCACGAGACCGACGGCTTCGGCAGCAGCGCGTACGACGAACGAGCCGAGTATCCCGGTATCACCACGGCGCGCACCGAGAGTGAATTCAAGGGCGCCCTGGGCTCCGTAGAGCCCGGATGCACGATCAAGCTGGGCGACGACCTGACCATCAAGCGGACCGGAACCCACGAGGACGACGTCTACGACACCTATATCGCACGCGCCGATGCCGCCATCGACCTCAACGGCCGCGTGCTCACCGTGGACCGCAGCTCCGACCCGCTCGGCATCGCAGCGAACAACATCACGGTGCGCAGCGGCACCATCGCGGTGCTCGACCGCGATAGGAGCGCCTACCCGGTGTTCGTGACCTCGGGCGCCCAGAACGCCATCTTCGAGAACGTCACCTTCATCGGAGGGATCCAGGTGATCGGAAACTCCAGCGCCACGTTCCGCAACTGCACGTTCATCTCGTCGAACAGGTCTTCGCAGCATTGCCTGTACCTGGAGTACAACAGCCGCGCTACCGTCGAGGGCTGCACGTTCCAAACGATGAACGACGGCATGCACATCTACACCGCGTTCGCCAGCGACACCGTCGCGATCGAGGACTGCGCCTTCCAGGACGCGAGCGGCGCCGCAGTCGAAGCGAAGGTCGCTGGAAAGGGCACGGTCAACGGCCTCTAGCGCATCTCGGTCGTCCCGGGTTCGCCCGGGGCGGCTGTCGCTGGGCGATTTCCCCTCATCGATCGCCCGGCGACAGCCGTGGACACGCGTCCGCGGACGGTAAGGGAAGCTCCGCTGCGACACGGGCGGGCCCTTGCGCACGGAAGAGAAAGGATTGGGAGATGAAGACAACGAACAACAAGAACAGGCGCAAGATCGCCGCCTCCGCCGCCATGGCGGTCGCGTCCATCGCGCTGCTGATGGGGCTCACGTTCGCGTGGTTCACCGACAGCGTCACCAACAAGGGCAACGCCATCCAGGCGGGCACCCTGAGCATCGAGCTGAACGACGGGGCGACCGAACCGCTCTTCAGCTCGAATGATCTGTGGGAGCCCGGCTTCTCGCAGAAAGCCGCCGTCAAGCTCGAGAACACGGGATCGCTGTGGCTGAAGTACGGCTTCCGCGTCCAGGACGTGAAGGAAACCACCCCCGAAGGCAAGGCCCCCATCGCCGAGGCGCTCGATGTCTACCGTGTCGCCAAGGCGGTTGACGACGTGACCGCCGGCGACCTGACCGCCGACAACATCATCGGCACCGTGGCGCAGCTCGCCGACGGCTCCACCCTGCTGGCAGAGGACGGCGTCCTCCCCGCAGCCGGTGAAGAGGGCTCCGTCCAGGAGTTCGCGCTCGTCGTCAAGATGCGTGAAAGCGCTGGTAACGAGTACCAGGGCTGCGGGATCTCCTTCACCATCGCCGTCGCGGCGACGCAGACCCCGCACGAGGTCGACGGCTTCGGCAGCGACCAGTACGACGCCAACGTCCCACTGCCGTGGGACGGTAAGACGCAGACCCCCGTGGAGCCCGACGCCCAGGGCAACTACGGCGTGTCCACCGCCTCCGACCTCGCCTGGCTCGCAAGCGAAATCAACAGCGGTGCTATGAAGGGCAAGCTGAGCAACAAGACCATCACGCTCGAAGACGACGTGAACCTGGGCGGCAAGAGCTGGAAGTCCATCGACCTCGGCAAGAGCGGCGTAAGCGGGCTCACCCTCGATGGCGGCGGCCACACCATCTACGGCCTCAACGCCGCCAGCCCGACCGCGCCCGCCGGCAGCATCGTGGGCGGCTACGGCATCGGCCTCATCGGCAACGCCACGGGCGCCATCACCATCAAGAACCTCCATGTGGACGGCGCGGTCGCCGACCCCGCGGGCCTCCAGCGCAACGTCGTGGGCGTCGTACTCGGCTACACCTACGGCACCACGGTCTTCGAGAACGTATCCGTCACCAACTCCACCATCAACGGCTTCGGCAAGTGCGGCGCGCTGCTGGGCATGGGCGCCGATCCGGGCGTGTCGGTCACCTTCAGGAACTGCACCTCCACGGGCAACACCTTCACCGGCGCCTACAACCTCGGCGGCCTCGCCGGCCTCATCCAGCGCAAGGCGGGCGTCGACAACACCGTGATCGAGGGTTGCACGGTTGCCAGCAACATTCACAAGCCTTATAGCAGCAAATGGCAGTACGAGACCCTCGACAGCGTCGAGGTGGCCTACACCGCCAACGATCTTGCAGCCGGCACCGCCACCCCGCGCACCATCTCCGGCTCCATGTGGATCAGCGGCGGCGCCTATTGGACCGCGTACTCCAACCTGTACAACTCCTATGGCAACTCCAGCTACGACGCGCCCATCGCAGGCAAGACGATGCCCCTCGCCAACAGCGAGATCCCGGTGAACGACCCTTCACAGATCCCCGGTAGGTAGCAACGATCGCATCGAGGTGACCGCGGCGGTTCGGCCGCGGTATATCGGCTCGCATCTCCGCGCATCGCCTGCACGGAGCCGTATAACAGAAAGGAAACCCATGGAAAGGATGACCAACAGGCGCAAGATCGCCGCCTCCGCCGCCATGGCGGTCGCGTCCATCGCGCTGCTGATGGGGCTCACGTTCGCGTGGTTCACCGACAGCGTCACCAACAAGGGCAACGCCATCCAGGCGGGCACGCTCGGCATCACCGCGACCGTCGCGCCCGTCGAAGCCGGCAAGGGCGACTTCCAGATCGAGGGCGTCAACGGCGGCAAGCCGTTCGGCTTCTCGGCTGTCGCCCAGGACCTCGAAGCCGAGGGCGTCCACGTTATCTCCGAGGCCAACTGGGAGCCCGGCCAGTCGAGCGCCAAGCTCCTCGCCGTCTCCAACAACGGTAGCTTGTCCGCGAAAATCAAGCTGCAATTCACCGTCCAGGACGGAGGCCTCGCCGACGCCCTGTGGTTCGACTTCATCATGGTGCAAAACGGCCAGGCGGCGGGCACTTTCCAGAAGCGCCCCATGGCCGAGCTCGCGAGTCTCGGGGACGGCCTCGAGCTCCCCGTGGCACCGGGCGCCAGCACGCAGTTCATCCTGGTCTACGGTATGAACGAGAGCGCCGGCAACGAGTTCCAGGGCAAGTCCTTCACGGCCGACGCCACCGTGCTCGCCACCCAGGATACCGTCGAGAAGGATGGTTTCGGCAGCGATCAGTACGACGCGGGAGCCACGATGCCCGTGGTCTCCTCCGAGAGCCTCCTCGAAAGCATTGAGGCGCTGCAGCCCGGCGGCACCCTCGCCCTGGGCAGCGACGTCCACGTTCCCTATGACGGCAGCGAGGGCACGGTCGGCGAGCTCAACCTCCCGAAGGGCGGCGTACTCGACCTCGCCGGCAAGACCCTCACCATCGATTTCATGGAAGGCATCATCCAAGGCGAAAACGTGACGCTGCGCAACGGCAACGTTACGGCGACCAACGGCCACTACCCCCTGTTCATCGGCAACGGCGCCCCCACCTCCGCCTTGCTCGAGAACCTGAACGTGACCCGTGGCGGCATCAACGTCTACGATGCGGACGTGGTGATCCGCAACGTGAACGTGGATGCATCAACCCGGAAGTTCCACGGCGTATGGGCCGATAACGGCGCCACCGTCACCATCGAGAGCGGCACCTTCGTCGGCGGCCGCGAAGGCTCGGCCGTCCTGGCGGCAACGCCGGATAGCGATGGCCCCGGTGGCACGATCACCATCAAGGGGGGCAAGTTCAGCACCGACCCGACCAGGTACGTCGCCGAGGGCTATGCGGTGACGAAGCAGGACGAAGGCGGCAAGACCTGGTACGTGGTCAATCCCGCCTAAACCCTTCAACCGCCTTGAAAGCGCCGCCCCGAGCGATATCGGGGCGGCTGCAAGGCGGCACGTCATGGCAGCGTGCCCCCTTGCAGCCGACCGTATTCAGACGCTCCCGCGATCGAACAGGAGATATCACCATGGCCCAACTGGGACATCACTTCAAGCGACCCGCGAACGAGTCGGAGCCTCTTTCAGACCGCATCGTACAGCCGGTGCCTGAGGCTGCCGAACGACCCGCGGGAAAGCGCTTTGCGGCGCCGCGTGAAGACGCGCCGGCGGTCGCGCCGCATGCCTCGCGTGAAGACGCGCCGGCGGTCGCGCCGCAGGCTATGCGGGACCCCGCTTCCACCGGCGCCCTCCTCGCAAGCGCCGTGCAGGCGGGCGCAGACATCCCAGCCGTCGCCGCCGATTACGCAGGCGCCGACGAATTCAAGCCGCAGACGGCGAAGCGCGTGCTCAACGGCTGCGTCAACGTGCTCACCACGCTCATCTTCATCGCAGCCCTCCTCTTCACCGTCGTGGTCGTGGCCACCACGATCGCCTCGGGCAAAAACGAGGCGAGCCTGTTTGGATGGAAACCCTACGTCGTCCTTTCCGACTCCATGCAGCAGGATTTCCAGGTTGGCGACATGGTGGTGACGCGCGAGATCGAGGACACCGCAGCCCTGCAGCCCGGCGATATCATCTCCTTCGAGTCCATCGACCCGAACTCTTACGGCGAGATCTTCACCCATCGCATCCGCGAAGCGACCGAATACGAAGGGGAGGCCGCTTTCATCACCTATGGCTCGACTACAGGAGACAACGATGCGTACCCCGCGCTCGCCAGCCGCGTGAAGGGAAAGCTTGCGTTCGTCATTCCCAAGGCGGGATACGTCTTCGATTTCTTCAAATCACCCGCAGGGTATGTGGTCTTGGTGCTCATCCCCTTCTCGATTCTCATCGGATTGCAGATCCGCAACATCATTCGACTCGTCCGCGAGGATCGCGAAGCGCAGCAGCGCGCCCTCGTTGAAGAGCAGAAGCGCGTAAACGAAATGGAAGCGGAGATAGAGCGCCTCAACCGCCTACTAGAACGGTAGCGAATCGGCTCTCGAGCATCTGAGGGCGGCGATCGACGCAGCGGGCCGCGCCGGGCGGAGGGCGCGCGAGCCCGGCGGCACGCGGG
>URKM01000057.1 GCA_900548365.1 uncultured Collinsella sp.
GCAGCGGGGCGCGGGCGGACATGTCCGCACGCGCCCCGTCGATCGCCTATCCCAAAACCGCGTTCAGCACGTCGATCAGCACGTCGACATCCTCGCGCTCGCAGATGAGCGGCGGAAGGATGCGCAGCGTATGCGCCCCCGTCGCGTTCAAGATGACGCCGCGCTCCAACGAGGCGGCGACCACGTCATGGGCATCGCCCGCCTCGTCGTCCAGGTCGCACCCGAGCATCAGGCCGCGGCCGCGCACCTCCACCACATGCGGCACGCTCGCCAGGCGCTCGGCCATATAGCCGCCCACCTCCCGCGCATGCGCGTCGTAATCACCCAGCACCAGCTCGCACAGCACCGCGCAGGCAGCCGACACCGCCAGCGAGCTGCCGCCGAACGTGCTCCCGTGCTCGCCGGGGGCGAAGGTGTCGGCGACATGGGCCTTGGCGAGCACCGCGCCCATGGGAACGCCGCCGGCGATGCCCTTGGCGAGGCTCACGATGTCGGGCTCGACGCCGTAGGTCTGGAAGGCGAAGGGCTTTCCGGTGCGGAACACGCCCGTCTGCACCTCGTCCGCGATCAGCAGCGCGCCGTTCGCATGGGCCAGATCGCGCGCCGCCTCGAAGAACGTGCGGGTAAGCGGATGCACGCCCCCCTCGCCCTGGATGGGTTCGACCATGACCGCGCAGATCTCGCTCCCATACCGTTCGAACAGCGCGGCGAGCTCATCGCAATCGTTGGGCGTGCAGGCGACGAAATCCTGCGGCAGCGGCTGGAACGCTCGCTGCAAGCGGTCCTGCATGGTAGCGGCGATGGTCTCGAGCGTGCGCCCGTGGAAGCCGCCGCGCAGCGTCACGATGACGTTGCCGCCGTTGCCCGCGCGCTTGGCATAGAGGCGCGCAAGCTTCATCGACCCCTCGTTCGCCTCGGCGCCCGAATTCGCGTAGAAGCTCTTCCACACCTGCTCGCCCGCATGAGGGGAGGCCAGCGCGGCCACCGCGGCCTCGTCGCCCGCGCGCATCGCCTCGGCGACCATGCGCGCGCCATCCCCATCGCCCGCGGCAAGCTTGGACAGCAACGCCGCGAGCTCGCCGCGGCGCTCGATATAGAAGTAGTTGGAAACATGCAGCAGGCGCTCCGCCTGCTCGCGCACGGCCTCCACGAGCACCGGATGCCCGTGGCCAAGCGAGCATACGCCGATGCCCGCAAGAAAATCCCGGTACTCCGCGCCGTCATCGCCCACCAGCGTCATACCGCGGCCCTCGACGAGCTCCACGGGCATGCGCGCGAACGTGTTCATCACATAGCTGGATTCAAGTGCCTTTTGCAAACCAAGCGACATCTCGCCGCCTCCTTATTCGTCTAGATTCTCAACCAGGCGCGAAGCGAAGGCGCCCAGCGGATGGGGATGGGTATCGTGTTCGTATGCCGCGTCGGTCGAATGCATCACGGTGCCCACGCCGGCATCGGTCAAGAGCTCCAGCAGCAGCGCATGCGGCGTGGTACCGTTGATGATATGGGTGCGGAACACGCCGCCGCGCAGCGCGTGGACGCAGCTTTCCAACTTGGGTATCATGCCGCGGTCGATCTCGCCCGCGTCCAGCATGGCCTGCGTCTCCGCAAGCGTGAGATTGGAGATCAGCGAGTCCTTATCGGCGAAGTCCTCGTACAGGCCGTCCACGTCGGTGAGGAAGATGGCCTTGTGCGCGTGGACCGCCGCGGCGATATGGCCGGCGGCGACGTCGGCGTTGATGTTGTAGAACCCGCCGTCCTCGCCCGCCGCGACGGTCGCGACCACGGGGATGTAGTCATTCGCCATGACGCCCTCGAGATAGCCGGCGTTCACGCGGACGATCCTTCCCACGCGGCCCAGACCCGGGTCGAGCTGCTCGGCGACGATGGTGCCCGCGTCCGCGCCGGACACGCCCACCGCCAGGTTGCCGTGCTGGTTGATGGCGGCGACCAGCTCCTGGTTCACCTTGCCCACCAGCACCTCGCGCACGACCTCCATGGCCTCCGGCGAGGTGACGCGCTGCCCTCCTTCGAACTCGACGGGGATGCCGCGGCGCTTCAGCGCCGCGTTGATATCCGCGCCGCCGCCGTGCACGATCACCGGGTTCACGCCGATGATCTTGAGCAGGACGATGTCGCTCATCACGTCATCGCGGAGCTTCGGGTCGACCATCGCCGCCCCGCCGTACTTGATGACGACGGTCTTACCGGTCAGGTTCTTGATCCATGGCAGCGCTTCGAACAGCAGCTGCGCCGTCTTCTCATGTGATATACCGGGACGCGAGTCCCTTGCGTACTTCATCTACTCCCCCTTTGCGTGTCGTTGCGCACAAACGGCGCGCTCTCGATGGCACGACGGCTCCTACGTGCGGTAATCTCCGTTGATGGTCACGTAATCGTGCGTGAGGTCACAAGTCCAAACCGTGGTGGCGCATGCACCGGCACCCAGGTCGCACGCGATCACGATCTCCGGGGCCTCGAAGCGACGCAGCGCCTCGTCCTCGTCGAACGGCACGGTAAGCCCGCTACGGCACACGGGCATGCCCATGATGTCGATGGACACGTCCTCCTGGTTGAACGCGGCGCCGCACTTGCCCAGCGCCATGGCGATGCGTCCCCAGTTGCAATCGCGACCGGCGATGGCCGTCTTGACCAAGGGGGAGCCGGCGACGGCGCGCGCCGCCGCGTCTGCGTCCGCGTCCGTCGCGGCCCCGGTCACGTTGACGGTCACCAGTCGCGAGGCGCCCTCGCCATCTGCGGCGATGGCGCGCGCGAGCGTCTCGCATACCCCGCGCACCGCACCCAGCAGCTCGCCATAGGCGGCGCTCCCCTCCTCGATGGGGGCGGCGTCCGCGGCAGCGGCACCGGAGGCGAGCATGATACACGTGTCGTTGGTCGAGGAATCCGAATCAACGGTAACTTTGTTGAAGGTCGCGTCCGCGACCCGTTTCAACAGGGCGTGCAGCGCCTTCGGCTCCACCGGGGCATCGGTGGTGATCACGGCGATCATCGTCGCCATATTGGGCATGATCATGCCGGACCCCTTGCACATGCCGCCCACCGTGAAGGTGCATCCGGCATAGGGCGACGCCTCGCTGGTATAGCGGAGCGCGCACTCTTTCGGATGCGTGTCCGTGGTCATGATCGCTCGTGCCGCGTCGGCGCCGCCGGCGGTCGACAGGGCGCGGGCGGCGGCGGGCACCCCCTCCTCGAAGGGCTCGATGCCCAGAACCGACCCGATCACGCCGGTCGAGGCGACCAGCACCTGCTCGCGCTCGCACCCCAAGGCGCTCGCCGCGATCTCGCAGGTCTCCCGCGCGACCGCGCGGCCCCGCTCGCCCGTAGCGGCGTTGGCGTTGCCAGAGTTGATAACGATGCCCTGCACCAGGCCGTATCCCTTATCCGCGCCGCCCAGGTTCTGACGGCTCACCTGCACGGGCGCCGCGCAGAAGCGATTGGTGGTGAAGACCGCCGCGCACGAGGCGGTCGCGTCCGCCGCCACGAACGCCATATCCAAACGCTGCGGATTCTTGCGAAAGCCCGCATGGACGCCTGCCGCCCGAAAACCCCGAGGGCTGGTGACGCCGCCCTGCGCCACGGTATGCAGGGGCGCCTCCGCGCAGGCACCGATTGCATGATTTCCCTGATTGCCCTTCGTCATGTTGTCCCTCTCCCCACATGAGCCGCCGACGCACAACCGGTCGGCGGACAGAACCATATTCCTCCGCGCTGCATGTTGCCGGCAGCTCGGCCCGAGCGCGCGGCTAGACCGGCATCGCGACCGCGGGAAGCCCTCGTCGCTGGTCCCAGCCGTACACGATGTTCGCGCACTGGACCGCCTGGCCCGCCGCCCCCTTGCACAGGTTGTCGATGGCGGCCACGGCCACCAGCGCGCCGACGCGCTCGTTGACCGCCAGGCCGATATGGCAGCCGCAGGTTCCCACCACGCTCGAGGTCTTGGGCATCTGCCCCGCATCGAGCACGCGCACCAGGGGCGCATCCCGAAAGAACGTGCGATACGCCGCCACGGCCCCGGCGGTATCGGGGGCGCCGCCGGCGAGCGGCAGCGTGACGGTGGAGAGCAGGCCGCGCTTGAGCGGAGCCAGATGCGGGGTGAACACCACGCGGTCCCTCGCATCCAGTATCTGCTCGATCTCGGGCGTGTGACGGTGCTTGCCCACGCCGTAGGCCTCCAGGTTCCCGTCCGCGCTGCAGAAATGCGTGCGCTGGTTGGCGCCCTTGCCCGCACCGGTCACGCCGGAGACGGCATCGACCACGATGGCCCCGGCGCTCGCGACCCAGCCCAGCTTGATCGCCGGCAGCGCAGCGAGCGAGGTCGCCGTGGGGTAGCAGCCCGCGCACGCGACCAGCACGGGGTCTCCCGCAGCCCGCGCCGCGGCCGCGCGCGCAAGATCGCCCGCAAACAGTTCGGGCAGGCCGAAGGCTCGCGCCTCGAGCAGCTCGGGAGACGTGTGCTCCGCGCCGTACCACGCTCGGTACGTGTCCGCGTCCTTCAAGCGGTAATCGGCGGAAAGGTCGAAGACGGAGACGCCGTGCTCCAGCAACGCCGGCACCACCGCCAGGGCCGCGGTGTGCGGCACGGCAAGAAACACGGCGTCGAGATCGAAGAGGGCCGGGTCATCATGCGAGGTGAACACCAGATCCGCGGCACCGCAGAAGGCGGGATACGCATCCGCCAGCGCAACGCCGGCGTCCGCGTTGGACGTCACGGCAACGAGCTCCATGTCGGGATGGCCGAGCACCAAGCGCACCAACTCGGCGCCTGCGTAACCAGCAGCCCCCATGACACCAACACGAATACCCATCGTCTTTCGCCCTCCCGAACCCTATGGCCCCGCGCCCGTCACCGCGCCCCCCGGCGCCATCCTTTAGACGGCCCCTGGGCGCACCCGTATGCATCAATTCGCATCCAGTGCGCTTGTATATTTAGTAGTTCGAGAGATTAGCACTCAGATACCTATCTGCGTGCAATTTTAACGACTGTTAATACAGATTCATCTGCTGAAGAGAAACGACGGCGCACCCGCCTCGGGCGCCCTGCGCGCATGTCTACAAAGAAAGGGCCAAGGGCACGGCCCTTGACCCTTTGCAACGCATCGAGGATCGCTCTGTGAGCGCCCGCCCGGGGCGCCGGAAGATTAGAACGTCACCGGGGTGTCGGTGTAGACGCACTCCAGCAGCTGCTCCATCTCCTCCTGCGTCGGGATGCGCGGGTTGGAGCCGGTGCAGGCATCGAGGATGGCGTTGGCGGCGACGTCGGCCTTCTTGGCCTCGAACTCGTCGTAGTCGATGATCGACTCGTCGGCCTTCACGCCGTACTGGCCGTAGTTCTTGATGCCCTGCGGGATGTCCAGCGCGTCGTTGAGGTCGCGGATCTTCTGGACAAGCGCGGCCACGAGCTCGTCCTCGGTCTCGCCCTCGAGGTGCAGGACGTCCTTGGCGATGAAGGCGTAGCGGCTGCGGGCGCGCTCGTCACGGGCGTTGAACTGGATGACCTTGCCCAGGTACATGGCGTTGGCGCAGCCGTGGATGATGTGGTCGCCGGAGAAGGCGGCGCCGGTCTTGTGCGCCATGGAGTGGACGATGCCGAGCAGGCCGCTCGAGAAGGCGATGCCGGCGATGCACTGGGCGTCGTGCATGTGGGCGCGGGCCTCATGGTCGCCCTGGTAGGACTTGGGCAGCCACTCGACGATCTCGCGGATGGCGTGCAGCGCGTTGCCGTCGGTGTACATGGAGCCGGCGGTGGAGACATAGGCCTCGATGGCGTGGGTCAGCGCGTCCATACCGGTGTGGGCGCAGAGCTTGGCCGGCATGGTGTAGGTGAGCTCGGGGTCGACGATGGCGACGTCAGGGGTGATGTTGAAGTCGGCCAGCGGGTACTTGATGCCCTTCTCGTAATCCGTGATGACGGAGAACGCGGTGACCTCGGTCGCGGTGCCGGAGGTCGAGGCGATGGCGCAGAACTTGGCCTTGGTGCGGAGCTCCGGGAAGGAGAAGGGCACGACGGCCTGCTCGAAGGTCTCCTCGGGATACTCGTAGAACAGCCACATGGCCTTGGCGGCGTCGATGGGCGAGCCGCCGCCGATGCCGATGATCCAATCGGGACCGAAGGCCTCCATGGCCTTGGCGCCCTTCATGACCGTCTCGACGGACGGGTCGGACTCGACGCCCTCGAAGATCTCGACCTCGAAACCGGCCTCCTTGAGGTCGGCCTCGACGTCCTGCAGGAAGCCGCCGCGGCGCATGGAGCCGCCGCCGGTGACGATCATCGCGCGCTCGCCCTTGAGATTCTTGACCTCGTGGCGTGCGCCCTCACCGAAATACAGGTCGCGCGGGTTGGTAAAACGTCCCATAGAATGCCTCCACTCTGCAAGCCCCTCTCTCCAGGGCCTGCTCTGCAACGGAGCACCGAAACGGCTCCGTTTGGACCATGTGAGACTGCGTACCTCAGGTGCACAGGCTTGTGTTTAGTTTATCGCTTTGAAACAATGATGGCGTCGATAATTCAGCAAACAGCGCCACCGAATCTTCGGGCGCCCTCCCCTCGGGACGCCTGGCAGGCGCCGTCCGCGCTCCTCGACATCCCGAACCCGCACCGCCCCCGCGATGCGGCGGCCCCTCCTACAATCCCGACCGAAAGGTCCCTTCACGAGGTCTTTTCCATGACACCAGCTTTGAAACGAGGAGACCGGGCGCTCATCGCGCTCATCGCCGTCTGCGCGTGCGCCGGCGCGGCGTGGCTCGCCTTGCGCCCGTCCCCGCAGCCCTCCGGCCACGGCGCCGTGGTCGTATGCCAGTCAAAAGACGGCTTCTACCGCGCCGACCCGCTCGACACCGACTGCTCCTACACGGTCGAGACACCCGGAACGGGGACCGGCGACGATGCCGAGCGGGGTGAGAACCGCGTGGTCATCCACGATGGAACCGTAACGGTCGAGTCCGCGAACTGCGGCAACCAGGTCTGCGTCCAGCACGACCCCATCGACGCCGCCGGCGAGCAGATCGTCTGCCTCCCCCACGGCGTCGTCATCGAGATCGCGAACAGCCCCGAGGAGGCGTCGCGGCTCTCATAGCGCCCCGACCACCCCCCCTGCGGACGGATTCGCGACCGGGTCCGTCGCCCGGCCATCGCTGTCGCCCCCATCAGGCGCCGCCGCGTGCCAGAACGGCCGCGGCCAGTTGTGGCACGCTTATGCCGAGCACCATCGGCCCCTGCGAAGAGGGGCGCACGCGGGTACACTAGTACCTTACGAATCAACTGCAACGAAAGGAGGCGCCGTGGCGTTTGACCCCATACAAGAGGACTGCCTGCGCCTCATTCTGGAAGACATGCGCCGCAAGAGCGTCTTCCCGCTCGAGGACGCCGCGTTCATCGAGCAGGGCATGGCTTCCTACCAGGCGGACCCATCCAGCCTCATCCATACGGACCGCGACCGGTCCTTCCATCTGACCGCCCGCGCCGCCGAGGTCGTCGACTACCGCATCCCCTTCCTCACCGACGAGGAGGAGGTGGAGCGCCAGGAGGACCTCGCCGAGGGCTACCTGCGCGAGGCGGTCGAGCTCGACCCGAAGAACTGGGACGCGACGCGCATGCTCGCCGCGCTCGAGGCACCGAGCAACGACGCCTACGTGAGCTTCCTGCTCGACCACCGCAAGGAGGTCCTCGACGACCTCTCCGCGCTCGTCGAGGGCGCCGACGACGCCTATGCGCGCGAATTCGCCAGCGACCTGGGCACCCGTCCCTACCTGCGCTGGCTCTCCGCGCTCGCGGCGCAGGCGCTCATATCGGGCCAATACCGCATGGCGTTCACCGTTGCCGAGCAGTGCCTCGGCATCGCGCCGCACGACCCCGGCGACATCCGCCACACCGGCATGCTCGCGCTCGCCAAGCTCGAGGCGACCCGCGACGAGCTCGCCTCGTACCGCAGCAGGCACGCGCTCGCCTACGCATCGCTGCACGCGCAGCCGCGTCGCCCCGGCAACGGCGCGACGAAGGCCCTCGACCCCTGGACGCTGCTCGCCGAGATGAGCGCCGCGTATCGCTCTTACGACCTCGACGGCGCCGCGCGCACCCTGCGCACCATCATCCGCAGCTTCCCCCACGCGGTGCAGGCGCTCTACTTCCAGCCCGAGTTCCCCGAGGGCGTGTTCGCCCGCGTCCATGTCGCCCCGGGCAGCGAAGACGAGCTCGTGCTCGCGCTGAGCGAAGCGACCCCGCTGCTCCAAGAGGGCATCGGCTCGCCCGACAACGCCTGCTTCTCGAGCTGGATCGCCAACCACGAAGCCGTGCGGGACGCGCTGGGCGCCTACGAGGAGCCGTCGTCCGCCGGGGCGAACGGCACCGCCGAGGGGAGGAACTGATGGACCCCGCTGTCTACGTCACCCGCTATCTCGAGGAAGAATACGCCCGCTCGCACCCCGGCCTCACGCCGGCGGCGCAAGAGCTCGTGCGCGAGGAGATCGCGCTCGACCCGGAGCCGTATGCGACCCACGCGCACGCCCGGGCGCTCGTCTCCTACATGCGCGTCCACGACAGGCTCCTGCGGGAGCTCGCGCGCATGGAGGAGCTCCCCGACGGGGAGTTCGAGCAACAGCGCACGCGGTTGTTCGACGAGACGCGGCTGGCGCTCTTCAAGATCATCGAGACCGATCGCACCTGCGTCGACGCCCGGCTTCTGGACCTGCTCCTCGCCAACGTGCCCCTCGACGACTGCCTGCACGACCTCATCCTGCTCGAGCGCGAGGTCCGCGAGACGATCGCCGGCACCTGCGAGCGCTTCGACCCCGATGCACCGGGGCTGTGGCGCGGGTCGTCAGACGAGGAGGCGGCCGCGCTCACCTTGGGCAACCCGCAGGTCATCGGCTGGCTGCATATCGTGGAGGCGCTCTCGCAGGGCAGCCTCACCAGCGCCCGATACCGCGCTGCCGCATCGTACGCCCGCCAGGTGCTGCGCGCCGCGGGCTACGCCAACCGCGCTGAGGGAACGCTCCTGCTCGCCCTCGCGCGGCTGGAGGACGAGGACGCCTTCTTCGCCTGCGCGCGCGAGCTCGGGGAACGAGCCGAGGACTCCCCGTGGTACCTGCTCGGCCGAACCCTGCTCTTCTACAAGCTCGGCCGGCGCAAGAACGCCCGCCGCGCTCTGCGCGATTTCACCGGGCGCTGCGAGGGCGGAGCTTTCTTCCTGCTCAACCCCACGTACCTGACGCCGTATCTTCCCGTGCGGCCGGACGTGGACGAGGCGTGGCAGCGCTCGCATCAGGCGGTCTGGGAGGCCGACGGAATCATCGCCGACACGCCCGATTTCGCCACATGGGCCGCTTCGGTCGAGGGCGTCGAGGACGCATCCGAGCGCTTCGCGCGGCAGCGGGGATTCTAGCCGCCCCGGCAGCGCGGACCGAACCGCACCGGCAACGACCACCCGCCGCCCTCCGCGAGCGGCGATACGAATAGAAGGGATGCACCTTGTCCGACTACGCGCTCAAGCACACCGTGACCGTGCACTATACGGGCAGCTTCGACGACGGCGAGGTCTTCGACACCACGCAGGGGCGCATGCCGCTCACCTACGTCGAAGGCAACCACGAAGTCGTCCCCGGTTTCGAGGCGGCGGTGCTCGCCATGGAGCCGGGCCAGACCAAACGCGTCCGCCTCGAGCCCAAGGACGCCTATGGCGAGCGGCGCATGGAGCTGCTCTACACGATGCCCACCGTCGAGATCCCCAACTACGACGAGCTCGTCGTGGGCGAGATGATCTATCTCATGAACGACGAGGGCTACCAGCAGCTGGCCCGCGTGGTCAAGGTCGAAGACGACGGCATGACCATCTTCGACTTCAACCATCCCATGGCGGGCTGCGCGCTCAACTTCGAGCTCGAGCTGCTGTCGCGCGAATCGTATGACGCGGCGAAAGAGGGTGGCGACCGTGCGTAGCGTCGAGCGGGGCGTCGCCTGCCCCGGCTGCCCCCATCGAGCCGCCTACATCGTATGCAAGGAAGCGCTCGGGCGCGGCGCGGGCCGCGTGATATGCGGAAACGCAGGATGCGCGGCAGTGGGTCCCCTCCACCCGGCGGCGACAACCTGCCCCGGCGGAGAGGAAGCGCTCCTCGACCGCTACCGCACGCCCGAGCCCAGCGGCGGCACCCCGCAGCAGCCCGCCGTGGACGCCTGCATTCATTTCGCCCTCGATACCGAGGTCGCCGCAGCCGGCGCCGAGGAGGAGCTCCGCGGCCTCGCTGCGGAGGGCGTCACGACCGTACTCGCTATCCTCGCCTCAAGCAAGGCGCATCTCAGCCGGGCGGGCATCGAGTCGCTGGCCGCGCGCGCCGAGGAGCTCGGCGCCGCGCACGTCGCCGTCGTCGACCCGCTCGACACCATCTCCGCCGGAGCGGTGGTCGCCGACGCGCTCTCGACCCCGGACGTCCACGCGATCATCTTCTCCTCGCCCTGCACGCGCCTGCTGCGCTCGAGCATCCCGGCCCCCGTCGACATCGACCGCTACGCATGCGTGGGATGCCACCGATGCAAGCAGATCACCGGTTGTCCCGCCCTGGTCTTCGCCCCGCCGGCGTATCAGATCGATGCCGACGCCTGCACCGGGTGCGACCTGTGCACCGCATACTGCCGCACGCACGTAATCTATTCGCCGCGCACGCGCATGACACCGGAAGAGCGCGCAGCGGAGCGCCTGGCGGCAACGCGCTAGGCATCTGCAACGTACGTCTCCGCCCTGCAGATAGCGCCCCGTCTCCCCTGCGGGAAACGGGGCGCCGTGCATCTACGCCGCATCATGACGCGTCGCCTGCGAGACGGCGCATCCCACGCGAGCGCCCACCACCAGCTTGACGATATCGGGAAGGATGAACGGGACGACCGCGGCCATGAGCGCCGGAACCATCTCGAGCGATGCGACCGCCATCAGCTGCAGGGTTCCGCATACATATGCGATCGCGAACATCGCCGCATCGCCGACGAGCACCGCCGTAAACCGGGACAACCGACGCTCGAGCAGCTTCACCACGGTGCATGCAACCAGCACCCCGACGAGAAAGCCCCATAGATACCCGCCCGTCGGGCCGGCGAGCACGGCGATGCCGGCGCCGAAGCCCGAGAACACCGGCATGCCGACCGCCCCCAGCAGCAGATAGGCGGCAACCGACGCACACGCCGTCGCGCGGTCGAGGGCTGCGGGAAGCAGCGCGAGAACCATGGTCTGCAAGGTGAAGGGGACGGGGCCCAGCGGAAGCGTGCACCACGCCGCAACCGACAGCAATGAAACGGAGGGTTATAGGACAAAAAGTGTGTCCCGATAGAACTCGTGTTCCCGTCCCTCAA
>URKM01000058.1 GCA_900548365.1 uncultured Collinsella sp.
CGTTCACGCCGTCGCCGGTCATGGCGACGATGTTGCCCAGGCTCTTCCAGGCGTCAACGATGCGGGCCTTGTGCTCGGGCTGGACGCGGGCGTAGACGGAGATGTCGCGTACGCGGGTCTTGAATTCCTCGTCGGAGATCTTGTCGAGTTCGGCGCCGGTGATGGCCTGGGATGCATCCTTGACGATGCCGAGGTCGCGGGCGATGGCGACGGCGGTGTCGATGTGGTCGCCGGTGATCATGACGGCGCGGATGCCGGCCTCCTTGGCCTCCGCGATAGCCGCGGTGACCTCGGGACGGACCGGGTCGATCATGCCGGAAAGACCGCAGAACACGAGGTCGTGCTCGAGGGCCTCAGGCGAGAAGTCAGACGGCTTCTCGGTGTAGGTGCGGCTGGAGAGCGCCAGCACGCGCAGGGCCTGGTCGGCCATGGCCTTGTTCGCAGCGAGGATCTGCTCGCGGCGCTCGTCGGTCATGGGGACGATCTCGCCGTTGTCGTACACATGGGTGCAGCGCGACAGGACGACGTCCGGGCCGCCCTTGGTGTACTGCTCGAAGGTGCCGTCGGCCTCTTCGACCACGACGGACATCATCTTGCGGCCGGAATCGAACGGGGCCTCGCCCACGCGCGGGTGCTCGATGTCGAGCCCCTTCATGCCGGCCTTGGCGGCGTCGTTGACCAGAGCGCACTCGGTGGGCTCGCCGACGGCCTCGCCCTTCTCCTCGTCCCACTTGGCATCGGAGCACAGCGCCATGCCGGCAAGGAACTTCTCCTCGGAGCAGGCGAGCTCGTGCTTGACGACGGTCATCTTGTTCTGGGTGAGGGTACCGGTCTTGTCGGAGCAGATGATCTGGGTGCAGCCGAGGGTCTCGACAGCGGTCATCTTACGGATGATTGCCTGGCGACGGGACATCTTGGTGACGCCCATGGACAGAACGATGGTCACGACGGCGACAAGGCCCTCGGGAATCGCGGCGACGGCCAGGGAGACGGCGACCATGAACGTGTCGAGCATCATGGCGGGGTTGGAGCCGAGCTCGCCGAAGTGACGAACGATGTCGACGGCGAAGATGATCACGCAGATCGCGAGGACGAGCTTGGTGAGGATGCCGGAGAGCTCGTTGAGCTTCATCTGAAGCGGGGTGAGCTCCTTCTTGGCGTTGGTGAGCGCCGTGGCGATCTTGCCCATCTCGGTCTTCATGCCGGTGCCCACCACGACGGCGCGGCCGCGGCCGTACACGACGGTGGAGCCCATGTAGCACATGTTCTTGCGGTCGCCCAGGGGCACGTCGTCCGCATCGGCGGCGAGGGTGATCTGCTCGGCGTGCTTCTCCACGGGGACGGACTCGCCGGTGAGGGCGGCCTCCTCGATCTTCATGGACGCGCTCTCGAGAACGCGGCAATCCGCTGGGACGGAGTCGCCCGCCTCGAGCAGGACGATGTCGCCCGGAACCAGCTCGGAGCTGGGCAGATGGACGAGCTTGCCGTCGCGGATCACCTTGGACTGGGCGGCGCTCATCTCCTGCAGGGCCTCGAGGGCCTGCTCGGACTTGGCTTCCTGGACCACGCCGAGCACCGAGTTCAGGATGACGACGGACAGGATGATCGCCGCATCGGCCCACTCGGGCTCGCCCTGGATGAATCCGGTGATAACCGAGATCGCGGCCGCGACGAGCAGCATGATGACCATGGGGTCCGCCATCTGCTCGAAGAAGCGCTTCCACATGGGCGTCTTCTCTTCTTCGTCCAGCTTGTTGGGGCCGACGCTCGCCAAGCGAGAGGCGGCTTCGGCACCGGACAGGCCTGTCTCGGCGTTCGAGGACTGCGCGTCGAGCACGTCCTCAGCCGAAGCCAGGTACTCCTTTTCCATATTCCCTCCTGGAATCTACCCGTAGGGATGCGGCGCTCCGCACCCCATTCCAACAGTCTGACACCCGATTATAATTCCCCCAGGAGGGGCAAGGGCTTGTCATAGGTCGATATGGTACCCAAGTGGCAGGCGGATAGTACGAAACCCGACAGATGCTCCAGAACTACAGCCCGCGCGAGCAATCTTTGCGCCCGCCGCGCCGCGCCCGCCGCGCCCGCCACCGGCCCGCCGCGCCTGCTCACACGGAATCGCCCGCGCAGCGAGGACGGCACCGCACGGATGGAGGGGGTCCGACGCGGCGACACCAACCTCCGCACGTGATGGGAATATGTGGAGCAGCGAAAAATTCCCCGACCATCCGAACCGATCACGGCGCCGCCGGGTAAGGAAATGGTTGCGCCCAACAGGAATTATCTTCCGTTCGCATAGTGGATACTTGACAGAGAGCAACTAAAAGTAATCTATTCCCCCGACTGGTTCCCCTATAATACATATCGGTTGTAAGGCGCTATAAGCCACGTCAGATGGAGGTCTGAATGTTCAAGCGCACTAAAATTGTATGCACCATGGGTCCTGCCTGCGACAACGATGACATCCTGCGCGAGATGATGAAGGCAGGCATGAACGTTGCCCGCTTCAACTTCTCCCACGGCTCCTATGAGGAGCACCACGGCCGCATCGAGCGCGTCCGCCGCATCGCCGCCGAGCTCGACCTGCCCATCGGCATCCTGCTCGACACCAAGGGCCCCGAGGTCCGCACCGGCCTGCTCGAGGGCCACAAGAAGGTGTCGGTCAAGGCCGGCGACTCCATCATCGTGACCGCCGAGCCCACCACCGAGGAGAACCTCGGCACCGCCGCGCACATCTCCCTGGACTACCTGAACCTCCCCAACGAGGTCAAGGCCGGCTCCCACATCCTTATCGACGACGGCCTGATCGACCTCAAGGTCGACCACGTCGACGGCGCCGACATGCACTGCACCGTTATGAATAACGGCGAGATCGGCGAGCGCAAGGGCGTCAACATTCCCAACGTCGACCTGAGCCTGCCCGCGATCACCGAGCGCGACCGCGAGGACATCCTCTTCGGCATCTCCGAGGGCGTGGACTACGTCGCCGCCTCCTTCATCCGCAGCGGCAAGGCCGTCCGCGAGATCCGCGAGCTGCTCGACAGCAACGGCGGCGAGCACATCTCCATCTTCCCCAAGATCGAGAGCTCCCTGGGCGTCGAGAACTTCGACGAGATTCTCGAGGAGTCCGACGGCATCATGGTCGCCCGCGGCGACCTGGGCATCGAGATCGCCCCTCAGCTGGTTCCCTTCGTCCAGAAGGAGATCATCGCCAAGTGCAACGCCGCCTATAAGCCCGTCATCACCGCCACCCAGATGCTCGACTCCATGCAGCGTAACCCGCGCCCGACGCGCGCCGAGGTCGCCGACGTCGCCAACGCCATCTACGACGGCACCGATGCCGTCATGCTCTCCGGCGAGTCCGCCGCCGGCATGTATCCGGTCGAAGCCGTGAAGATGCAGGCCAGCATCGCCATGGAGACCGAGCGCCATCTGCCCGCGCATCGCGAGCTCAAGGTTCCCGCCGGCGCTCACGGCACCCGCGTGATCAACAACGTCGTGGGCCTCTCCGCCGTCAACATGGCCACCACCGTGCGCGCGCGCTGCATCACCGTGCCCACCACCACCGGCCGCTCCGCCCGCCTGGTGAGCCACTTCCGCCCCAACCTCCCCATCGTCGCCTTCACCCGTAACAAATGGGCAGTTGCGAAGATGCTCATGTATTGGGGCGTCGTCCCGTTCCACGTCGAGACCGAGGGCGACGATGTGAGCCTCACCGCCGAGCACGCCATCGAGGCCGCCCGCGACCGCGGCTTCCTCAAGAAGGGCGACATCACCGTCGTTACCGCCGGCGACCCCAAGACGTCCGTCACCCTGGAGGACAAGATCACGTCCACCAACGTCGTCTGCGTCGCGCAGGTTCGCTAAACGGCGACGGCTCACCGCCTTTTTCTGCAAAGGCACCGCATAGAAGCTCAAAGGACCCGATGGCCGATGGCCATCGGGTCCTTTTCTGCAAAACCCACGTGTCCCTCCCCTTCAAAACAATGATGCCAGCGTTAGCAGGGCGAGCAGGGCGCTTAGAACCGGTCTTGATCCATGCTAAAACGTTTACAGAAATCTAAAATCACGGTTTTGCACGACTTTGTCGCATGGACTTGAGTATCCGATTGAAAACAAGTTCTTTACCTTTAGTTTTGTTCTCGAAAATGGGTATGTATCTCGACCCCTAGGAAAAAGTCGTGCAAATCCGTATTTTTTATCTATTATGGTGGCCCAATTTGCTGTTCTGCAGCCAGTGAACCCCGTTTGTTGATATCCGTCTCACTTCTTGGGTATCCAAGGCCTATATCATCGACGGGGGGATGCGCGATGCACGAATGGTTTTGCGGGAGAACAGCATTTCATTGCCATCGCACACCCCCGCAACTCAAATGTCTTATGCCGCTGTTTCCCGACATCGGGTATCCGAAACAGAAGCTCGCGCTCAAACGCCAATATGACGATGCCTGTGGTTGGAAAAACGTTCTGGGTCCACTTCCTCTCGATACCATCGTATCGGAACCCGACTTTCGACGAAAAGGAGCTGTGATCCAGCCCCATCTCTGGAGCAGAGAGCCTCCATCACCTTCGTTTTACGATGATCCCGATCTTGGTATCAGCTATGCCTCGCCGCAGTTCACCCTTCTGACCATGGCAACGCAGCTCTCAGTTGTCCAACTCGCCATGGCGATGTATGAAATGTGCGGATCGTTTGCGGTGTTCCAACCCAGCAAAGACCTCCAGAAGGCACTTGACCGAATAGAGCCAACCAGACTCAGATGGCCCGGCGGATGGAAGCAGGTTATGACGACGAAAGGGGAGCCGACGTCTCTATGGAAACGCGATCCCCTCGTAGATTTACCAGATCTTCATACCTATGCACAGCACTTGGATGGAATTCGCGGCGCAAAAAACTACAGGGCAGCCCTGGAACTCATTACAGGAAGCGCCGCGTCACCGCTGGAGGCTCGACTCTCCATGCTGCTCTCGCTTCCACGGAGCCGAGGGGGCGAGGAGTTTCCCACGTTCATCAATAACCAGCGCATCGACCTTTCGTCGGCGGCGGCCCGACTCGCTGGCAAGTCTACATGCTACGCCGATCTCTATTTCCCTGAAACAGATGAGCATCCCGCCATAGACGTGGAATGTCAGGGCCGCGCCGTCCATGCAGGCGACCAGCAAAGCGAGGCCGATGCCAACCGAGCAACCGCGATCCAGATCATGAATATCGAAGTGATACAGGTGACGCACGCTCAAATCATGGATGAAAGAAGCTTCGAAACATTTTGCGACTATCTAGCTCACAAGCTTCAAGTGAAACGCGCTCCTAAAACCACCCGTATGGCCACGCGCGCGCAGGCACTCAGATCGGAAGTCCTCGGCAGCTGGGACTCACTTGGCGGCGGCCTCTAGGGAAAAATCCCGAGCGGGCAAAACTCCATCGAGATCAAGCATCATAAATCAAACGGGCTACCTGCAGCCGGTGCGCTCGCGATACAAGCGCTCGAGCAGGTCTCCCACCTCGACAAACGTCGCATCGAAAAACTCGTCGCTCAGCAGCAGGTACGGAGGATGCTCGCCGGCCCCCTCGTTCACGCGCACCGTCTCGTGGGCGACGCCCACCGTCGCGAGAACGTCGTCGCGAGAGATGGGATACTGAGCGAACCTACCCGCGGCGGCGACCAGGCGCGCGCTGGCGACGGGAATGAGCGTAAGCGCGCGCGTTCGGCCGAACCAGTCGAAATCGCTCTGTTTTTTAATGCGGAACGACTCGCTCGGCTTGCCGCCGCGGGCGGCGAGGTACTCGTTGACGCGCGTATTCCAGACGTTATCGGCAAGCAGGTGCGCCCAGGTACCCAACGCCATGTCGCGGCACGACGACGCGATATCTTCAGGCGTGGGCCCGGCTTCACCGGAAACATCCCGCCAACACACAGGACGCCCCGCGCCGTTCCGGGCGTCGCCCGCGCCTTCGGCACCATAGCGCTCGGGAAAATGGATGCGGTTGATGCGCTCACGTTCATCCACGATACTGGCCGCCGCGACCGGTACGCCGGGCTCCGTAACCAGCAGCGGCACGACATGGGCCGCCCAGAAGTCAAGCTCGCGCGGCTTCGGGATGTGCTCGGGTTTGGCGAAATGCGTGATGCGGTACGGAATGGGCTCGGCTATCCCTGGAACCATGTAGCCCACGCGGATGTCGGGGACAAGGTTGCCGAACAGGAATGCGTTTTGATCGCGCACCGCATGCGCCAGCGCGCCTTCGCGCGCGAGCACGTCCTGCGTATGAGCTATGTGTATGTTCCAGCTAGGCATACCGTGTCCCCTTGCCGTTCGAACGGCCCCCTCAAGCCTAAGCTCGAAGGGGCCTGAAACAGGTATATGGAATGATTCCCGAAAAGCGGGATTTGCAACCTCGCGTACGCGGTTCACGGACAGATACGGCGCCCGGCGCTTGATGCCCCGGATACGCTACACGAGGAAGCGCACCTAGGAGCGGACTTCAGCGTTGAGTGCCTTGCAGACCTTCGTGACGATCTTCTGATGCGCCTTCTCGACTTCCTCGGACGTCAGCGTATGGTCGTCGGAGCGGTAGGTCAGCGCGAACGCCATGGACTTCTTGCCCGCGCCGACGCGCTCCGCATCGCGGTACACGTCGAAGAGGCGCACGTCCACCAGCAGCTTTCCGCCCGCGCTGGCGATGCGGCGCATCAGGTCCTCACAGCAGCAGCTCTCGTCCACCACGATCGCAAGGTCGTGCTCGACGCTGGGGAACTGGGAGAACTCGCGATACGCCTCCTGCGCGCCTGCGCCCTTGATGAGCGCGTCGAGGTTCAGCTCGAAAGCGACGACGGGAATGTCGATGCCGTACACGTCGCGGGCGTCGGGGTGAATCTCGCCCACCCAGCCCAGCACGGTGCCGCCCGAGAGCACCTCGGCGCATCGACCGGGCTGCAGGAACGCGTATGCCTCGCCCTCGGCCGCGCGGAAGCGGACCTTGGGGATGCGCAGCTGGGCAAGCAGCTCCTCGACCACGCCCTTGCCGTCGAAGAAGCGCAGCGGCATGGGCTTGCGGCTCCACTCGACATCGCCCATCGAGCCGGACAGCACGCCGGCCACGCTCTCGCGCTCCTTGGGCGCGCTGGCGTTCTCGCGGCCCAAGAACAGCGTGCCGACCTCGTACAGCTGCACGTTGGCGGTGCTATGGGAGATGTTGTACTCGACGGCCTGCAGCAGGCCGGGGATGAGCGAGCGGCGCATCTCGGTCTGCTCGGCCACCAGCGGATTCATGATGCGCACCGGGCAACCCAGGTTCTCGGTGCCCATCTTGATGCGCTCGAGGTCGCCGGGGGCGGCGAACGAGAAGTTCATGGTCTCGTTCAGGCCGCATGCACGCAGCACGCGACCGACCTTGCGCGTGAGCTGCTGCTCGCGCGTGAGCCCGCCGATATGGTTCTTCGCAGCGGGGATCGTGGCCTCGACGCGACCCATGCCCCAGAGGCGCAGGACCTCCTCGATCAGGTCGATCTCGCGCGGCAGGTCGGGGCGGAAGGTGGGCGGCGTCACGCGGAAGACGGCCTCGCGGCCCTCGCCCGCCTTCTCGACCGCGCAGCCCAGGCGCACCAGCACGCGCTCGATGTAGTCGGCCTCGATAGGCGCGCCGCACAGGTCGAGCACGCGCGCGTAGCGCAGGTCGATGGCCTCGACGGTCTTGGGCGCGGGATACACGTCAACGCGGCCGGGGGCCACCGCGCCGCCGGCGAGCTCCTCGATGAGGGCGCAGGCGATGTCGGCGACGTCCACGCAGCCGGTCTCGTCGACCTGGCGCTCGAAGCGGATGGAAGCGTCGGAGATGAGCGCGAGGTCGCGGCTGGTATGCGAGGTGCGGCCGGCGTTGAAGCAGGCGCTCTCCACGAGCACGTCGACGGTGGCGTCGGTCACCTCGGAATCCATGCCGCCCATGACGCCGGCGAGCGCCACCGGGGTCGCGCCCGCCTCGCCCGTCGCGATGAGGCCCATGCCGGCGGACAGCGTGCGCTCGACGTCGTCGAGGGTACGGAAGACCTCGCCCTCGCGCGCGGCGCGAACCGCCACGGTGCGCTTGCCGTCGCGCTCCTCGAACGCGGCGAGGTCGAACGCGTGGAGCGGCTGACCGGTGAGCATCATGACGTAGTTGGTGATGTCCACGACGTTGTTGTGCGTACGGATACCACAGGCGTTCAGGCGCTGGACGAGCCACTCGGGCGAGGGACCGACTTCGACGTTGCGTACGACGCGGGCCACGTAGCGCTCGCACAGGCCCTCGTCGATGAGCTCGACGGAGACGGTATCGGCGGTGGCGGCGCCGGACTCGGCCTTGATGGCGGGCAGCTCGACGTGGAAGTCTCGGTCGTAGATGGCACCGACCTCGCGCGCGATGCCGATCATGGAGAGGCAGTCGGCGCGGTTCGGCGTGATCTCGCAGTCCAGCACGGTGTCGGACGTGCCCTGGTACTGCGCGAACGGCATGCCCACGGGAGCGTCCTTGGGCAGGATCATGATGCCGGCGTGGTCGGCGGAGAGGCCGAGCTCGCGGGCGGAGCAGTTCATGCCCATCGAGACGACGCCGCGCAGCTTGCTCTTCTTGATCTTGATGTCGCCGGGGAGCTCGGCGCCGATCATGGCGGTCACGATGTGGTCGCCCTCGTTGAAGTTCTGGGCGCCGCACACGATCTGCAGCGGCTGCGCGTTGCCCTCGGCGTCTACGTTGGCCGTACCCACGTCGACCATGGTGACCCACATGTGGTCGGAATCGGGATGCGGCTCCTTGGAGAGCACCTTGGCCGTCACGATATGGTCGAACGCCTCGCCCACGGTGTCGATGGACTCGACCTCGGTGCCGGTGCGGATGAATTCGGTCGCAAGCTCCGCCGGGTCCTCCGGAAGCTCGACCATGCTGGACAGCCAGTCATAAGATACTTTCATCTCATACCTCTTCTATCGAAACCTCAAATTGGGGACAGGCACCAATTTGAGGTTGGAAACTCAGCTATGGACCTCAACCTCAAATTAGGGACAGGCACTAATTTGAGGCGCGATCTCTACCTCGGGCCTCGATTTGGGAACGGACGCCCAATCGAGGCGAAACTCAACAACGAAGACGGGTTTTCCAGGTGCCCAAGATTGGCCTGAAAGAGGAGGGAAGCGTACTTGGGTACGCGACCGACGATTGAAAGCCAAGGTTGGGTGCCTGGAAAAGCCGCTGGGATGGATCGACCTAGAACTGCTCCAAAAAGCGCATGTCGCCCGTAACGAGCGCGCGCAGGTCGGGCAGGTCGTAGCGGAGCGCGGCGATGCGCTCGACGCCGGCGCCGAACGCGAAGCCGGAATAGACCTCGGGGTCGATGCCGCAATTGCGCAGGACGTTGGGGTCGACCATGCCGCATCCCAGAATCTCGATCCAGCCGGAATGCTTGCAGAAGGGGCAGCCCTCGCCGCCGCACACGCCGCAGGACACGTCGACCTCGCAGGAGGGCTCGGTGAACGGGAAGAAGTGCGGACGGTAGCGCGTGGCGCGATCCTCGCCGAACATGCATTTGACGAAGTAGTCGAGCGTGCCCTTGAGGTCGCCGAAAGTGATGCCTCGGTCGACGACCAGCCCCTCGACCTGGTGGAACTGCGGCAGGTGGCAGGCGTCTGCCGTATCGGGACGGTAGACGCGACCGGGAGCGATCATGTAGATGGGAGGCTCCTGGTTCTCCATGGTGTGGACCTGGACGCCGGAGGTCTGCGTGCGCAGCAGCACATCGGACTCGCCATGAGCGTGCTGCTCGGGATGGGCGGCGGTACCGGGCGCGTTATCCTCGACGTAGAACGTATCGCGCGCCGAGCGGCTCGGGTGGTCGAGCGGCGCGTTGAGCGCGGTGAAGTTATACCAGCTGGACTCGACCTGCGGGCCGGTCTCGACGGTGTAGCCGATGCCGCAGAATACGTCCTCGATCTCCTCGATGATCTGGTTGATCAGATGCTGATGGCCCAGGTGCGGACGAACGCCGGGCAGGGTGATGTCCACGGCCTCGGTTGCCATGAGCTCGCGGACGGCGGCGCGCTTGAGCTCCTTCATGCGGCCCTCGAGCAGCGTCTCCGCCATACGGCGCATCTCGTTGGCGCGCTTACCCAGCACCGGACGCTCCTCGGGCGTGATCTTGCCCATCATGCGCATCAGGCTGGTGATCTCGCCCTTGCGGCCCAGCAGGGCCACGCGCGCCGCCTCGAGCTTCTCGCTCGACTCAGCGCCTTCGATCAGCTCCTTCGCGCGCGTTTCCAGCTCTTCGAGCTCGTCGATCAAACTCATTCAATACCCCTCTCGGTTGTTGTGCTGCCAGCGTGTTGACCTAAAGAAAAATCCGCCCGTGGGCGCGTGCCTTCGCACTGCCCAAGGACGGATGAAGTTCCGCGGTACCACCTTGATTGGCCGCCGGTTTTCTCTCCGACGAACCCCCTTTTGACCCATGTCGCGGGGCCGCGCGGCTCCCCTACTGAGTGCGCGCCCGCCCGATAGAACTCGACGAGGCGACCGTTCAAGTCGCTGCTCGGGAGTGAACTCGCATCCTCATCGCCGCAGGCGGGCTTTCAGCCTTCTGACCCACCCTCTCTGTGCCACGATGCGCGAGGCATGCGACCTCTCCGTCAACGCATTGGTCATTATGATAGCACAGCATGGCCTGGCGCAGGGCGGCGCTCGTCGGGCGTGGGCCCGCGCCGTCGCGGCAAGACACGCATAGCAGGTCGATTTGGAGTGCCTCAAGGCATCGAAGAGGATTTGGTGCACTGCAAGGCAGCTAAGGAGATTTGGAGCACCTTAAGGCAGCTAAATCCGCAAAACGGCGGCGCTCGCTGCCCCCAAGTGCACGAAAACGCTTCACTGCCTGAAAACGCACCAAATCCAGACGCCAGGGGCCCGGCCCCGACCCACGTCTCAGAAAAGTGCCTGTCCCCTTTCTGAGAGGCGCCCTCTCCGAGGGCCGCGCGACATGGAAAGAGGGGTCCGGCTCGAAAGCCGGACCCCTCGCATTGCCTGGTCGGCAGGGGCGATGGCCCCGTCCCGGGAGCGGTGCGTTACTTCACCAGGTCCTTCTGGTCCATGCGGTGGACGAACGCGGCCATGTCGGCGCGGGCGATCTGGTCGTA
>URKM01000059.1 GCA_900548365.1 uncultured Collinsella sp.
GGGAGGGGCTGCAGGCCCGCCCCGGCACCGGTCCCGACCCGCCTCAGAAAAGTGCCTGTCCCCTTTTTGAGACGGCTACTCGATCTCCACGCGGTAGGCGTAGACCCGGGGCTCGGCGATATCCGCCCGCGCACTCATCACCCACGCAAGATCCCCTCGACGGGCATCGTCCTCGGAGACGATGTAATAAAGCTGAAAGCGCTTATCGGGATCGATCCAAAGGTCGCGCCAATAGTTGCCCGCCGGCTCCCCGGGCAAGCGCGGTCCCCTCGGCTCGTATCCGCTCGCCCAAAACGGCGTCTCGCATCCGTCCAACACGCTGTACGTGCCCGATCCCCGATACGCCACCCGATCGAACTCGGCGCGCGGGTACTCATCCTCCGACAAACTGGGAAGCGCCAGCGCCGGACCGACCGCGGAATCGTAGGAACACAGCATCGTCTCACCGAGGCAGAAATCTACCTTCTCGTCCTCATGGCTGCGAACGTTGACATCGACGACCAGATACGCGAAGCCCTCCGGAAGCGTCGTGTCCCCATTGACCTCGCACGGCAAGCGCGTGACCGAGTCAGGCCCGGACCCCATCAAATCAAAATAATAGACGTCGTCGCGCGTCATCCCGTCGGGCAGGCGGTCCGCAAGGAAGAACCTGGGATCGCTGTACTCCAAGGGGCGCAGTTCGATGGCCTCGTCAGATGGCGAACCGGCCAGGCGGCATCCGCCCTCGACCATGACGACCTCGCCGGTCGCAGCGGGCTCGGTGACTTCAAGCACCGTCCCCAAGGACCCCTCGGCGCCGTTGCCCGAGCAGCCCGCAAGGGCAAACGGCAAGCACGCCATGGAAGCAGCGAACAACAGCGCGCACGTCATCGACGCGACGGCGGGGTGAACGCCCTCTTCCCGCCTTGCAGGTCGCCGCGGCGGGCAGCCCGCCTCAGAAAAGTGCCTGTCCCCTTTTTGAGACGATAAGCCTCGATGCTGTCCGCGCGCATTCAAGACGATCACCTCTTAAAGATAGAGCTGGTTGTAGATGTCGAGCGCACGCCGAGAGTCGAGCGCCGACGACGGCGCGGCCTGGATCGCCTCCCGCATCCCTTCATCAGTTCCAGAAGCGCGCTTGGCCGCGAAATGCCTGCCGCCCGCCGCAGGCGGCGCCTCGGGCGCACGCGGCGCCTCCACAGCACAGCCGCCCGCCGCCGACTCGAACATGATCAATCCGCGGTCCTTCACGAACAAAATCCTGTCACTCAATTGGTCGACGTTGTCCAGGATGTGGGACGACATGACCACGCCGACGCCACGACCGACGAGTTCGCGCAAAATCTTGGAATTGAGCTGCACATTCGTGGGATCAAGCGCGTTCATGGGCTCATCGAGCAGCAGGTAGCGCGCGCCCGTCATATATGCGATAGCCAGCGTGAGCTGCTGCTTCATCCCCTGCGAGCACGCGCGGACGCGCTTCTTCAAAAACCCATCGATCTTGCAAGCTCGCGCCACGTCGGCGATATCGCGGTCTGATCGCCATAGTCTCTTCGTCATAACGAGATGCTCGGCCACCGTCATCCCGGGATAGAGTAGCGTACCCTCGCCGGGAGCGTAGAACACGCGGGCGCGGCGGCGCGCCACCTGATTTGCAGGCAGCCCGTCGACGTCGACCACACCGGAGACGCGCGCTCCTTTGATACCCGCCATGGCCTTGAGCAACGTGGTCTTCCCGTAGCCGTTCGGGGCGACCAATCCGATGATGCGCCCCGGCTCCACGTCGAACGAGACGTCCTCCAACAGCACGCGTCCGCCATAGGAGAGCGTGAGATGAGATATCGAAAGCATATATGAAACTCCCCTGCCTCAATCATTCGAATCAACACACCGAATCATGGGGACGCCTACGGTTTCGCCATCGCGCCATCGTGCAGGTAAACGCCACGTCATCGTAGGTGCATTCGGCGCACCGCCACGGCTCCATGCGAACGGCCCGCGAGCAATCGCGAACCATCGCCGTCGGCAGCCGATGCAGCGACGCCGAACGCGCCCCCACCGCAACCGGCAGGCTCATCAGATTCGAATCACGCAGGAGCGCTCCCGGATACGCGCGGCACGGCGCGCATTGCGGCTTGCGAACCGCAAGGCGACCATGTAGGCAACGAGCAAGCATGCTATAGATACCGCCAAGACGACCACGCCGGCACAACACGAGACGCCGCACCCCGAACCAACGGAGTAGCTCGCCGCACCTACCACGCGGGCGACATCCAAATATGTCAGCGGAAACCAGCCCAGCACCACTGCGCCCAAGCCGTCCGCCGGAGCCAGAAGCGAGGCCTGCACGGCCACCGCAGCCGCTCCGCACGCCAGCGCTGCAGCCACGCAAACGCTGCGGAAGCTCTTGGTCACGCGTTCGATGCATGAGAGGAACACGACCACGAACGCGCTCGCGAGCATCTCCATACCCGCCCCGGACAACAGGGATTCGCGCACCGTCGTCTGCACGACCGCCCCGCTCTGGATGAACACCACGGGCTGGCCCCAGTCACCGATTCCATGGCGCATCGTCGCGTAGGCGGTACCCGGCACGATCACCAGGACCAGCATCGCGATCGCAAGCAAGGACGCCACGAAACAACCCGCGGCAAGTTCGACTCCGGCCGACACCGGCGCCTGTTGAATAAGCGATCCCCGACAGCGCAGACGCGCAAGGGACACGGAAACCGCCACCGCCGGCACCAGCCAAAAGAGAAACGGCGTCATCCCGAAGACGAATGAAAGGTAGAACGAGCCCGGCATCAAGGTACTCAGGCTGTAGATCGCGGGAGCATCCTGGGAAGCCATGGCTTCGAGCAGTGCGATCTTGCCTTCAACCAGGATAGGGTCGCCAACGGGCTCGACCTCGGCGATCTCGAGAGCAGCCGCTCGACCGCTGTGCACGGCCGCGGAATCGCCCGTGTGCGCGGCGACTCGAGCCGAGCCGCCCAGAGCCGAGGACTCGCCGCCCGCATCAGATGGCGCCGAGGCGCCCGCACCCCCATACCCCGCCACTTCCAAACGCAAGCGCTCGTATTCGGCAAGGCTTTCGTAACCCTCCTGAGGCGTTGCCGCATACACGTAGCCGCTCAAGGCGTCGGCGAGCCGATCGACCATGGCGGCTTCGGGCGAGCCCTCGGCGTAGGCGCCCGAAGCTTGCGCGCCGTAGAGGGCCCGCAACGGGCCCGCTTCATAACGAGCATGTGAGAACTCGCTGGTATTCGGATCGGTTGAAAATATCGCCGGGACGACCAGGGCCGCAGCCATCACCGCCGCGAGAACGTACAGGCCCGGGCCCGCGAGCAGCATGCGCGCAAGCGCCCCCGCATAGCGCTGGAATTCCGAGAGCCAGCGGGCGAGAGCCGCCGCCTCGGCCTTCATGGGCGAGATGCGGCCGACCGACGCAGTGGCCCCCGCGGACGAAACTCCGCCGGCATCCGACGCGACAGCCGCCGCACGCGCGCGGCCGGGGCGACGCGGACCGCGGTCTCCCCAGCTCACCAGAGCGCCCAGCGGTGCGAGGAGCGCAAGCAGAGCCCCCGATGCGAGCACCGTGGCTCCGAGCACCAAGCAGCCGCGCTCGAACGTGACGCCGTCGAGCAGCCGCGGCGAGGGAAAAGTAGCGTACCCCAGCGCACCCGCGGCATATTCGGTCCACAGATACGATGACGGCAGGTACGGAGCGACGTCGCGATACCGCGAGAACTCTCCGTAGTAGTCCGGAAACAGCGGAAGCGCGATCATGCAGCCGATCAGTGCAATCGAAGGCACGACGGAGTCGAACAGCGATGCGCTCATATACATCGCGAGCGAGACCATGAGCGACACCAATCCGATAAGCAGGACGTTGCGCGCCAGCACCTCGCCCACCGTGGAAACCGCCAAGGTCGAGCCGGATCCGAACAGCACCGGATAGGACAGGTCGCCCACGCCGATGCGCACCGTCTGGACCACAAGCGCCGGCGCGCAGATGATCACCAAGACCGCAAGAGAAAGCAACGCCGAAACAAGGGCGCCAAGCAGCAAGCGGCGACGCGGTGTGCACGGAGCCTGCGTCGCCAAGCGGCGCCGAATCTGCAGCGAGGCCCCGAGCGCAGACACCGCCACGAGCGGCGCCATCCAGAACAACAGCTCATACTGGCTGTTGTACGTCATCATCCCATCGCCCTCGGCGGTATAGACCAACGGCAGCTGCACGCCCGGAAACGCGAGGAGCAGCTTATGCTCGAACGCGGCATACAGAGACGCCGGCATGTGATCGGGCGTCATGTACAGCTCACTCGCACCCGAATCGGCAAGCGCCTGATACGACTCCGCACGGTCCAGCGTCGAACGGGAGCCGGAATAGCCGCCCGTCTCGGCAAGTACGCGATAGTAAGCGGCGGCCGCTTCGAAATACCCGTGGGCATCCCCGGCGTCGTAGCGCTCGATCATGCGATCTGCCGCAGCCGCCTTTTTCTGGTCGCCCTCGCTCAACCACGCAGTAACGGCGTTGTCGACGGAATACGCCTGCCCGTCCAGTGCCTCGCTCGATGCGTACAGGCGAGCGTTTTCGACCTCTGCACGCTCGATAGCCCGCCAATCCTCGAGATAGCTCTCTCCCAAGACCGGCAGCAGGTAGAGCACCTGCAAAACGAGCACCAGCACCCAAAGCAAGCGACTGGAAGCAACGCGACGCGCGGTCACTCGGAATAAACGAAGCAACATGTCTACCACGCTCCCCGGTCCCCGCGGGCACCCCCGCCCCTTCCGTTGCGCCGAACATAGCACATCCCTGCGCCCACGCTCACCCTGAGGGCAAGTGGTCGATTCCACGGCGCGAGCGGAACCCTCGAAAAGGGGACAGGCACTTTTTTGAGGTTCGGGCGGCGCGGCCAGCGCGGCGCCGAGGAGGGGCTGCAGGCCCGCCCCGGCACCGGTCCCAACCCGCCTCAGAAAAGTGCCTGTCCCCTTTTTGAGACGGCTACTCGATCGTGTAGGCGGCCGTCGCCGAGGTGGTAACGCCGCCGTAGACGTCGGTGAACTCGAACCAGCATTCGCAGGTTCCCGGCTCGAGGTCCTTCTCGGCAAGCACTGGCTGGCTTGCCCCCACGGTGATCTGCCCGCGCTCCTCGCCGTCGAGCGCCATGCCGCAGCATGCGGGATTCAACATGGAATCGCCGGGGTATAACCGCGGGTAAGCCGCCACGCGATCGAAAGGAAGGACCATGCTCACCATCACCACCACCAACAGCCTCGACGGCTACGAGATCGTCGATTACCTCGGTATCGCATCCGGCGAGGTCGTCAGCGGTATCGACATGTTCCGCGACATCGGAGCAGGCTTCCGCAACATGTTCGGCGGACGCTCCTCCGGCTACGAAGACGAGATGAAGCAGGCGCGCGAGCAGGCGCTGCAGGAGCTTTCCGACCGTGCGGAAGCTATGGGGGCGAACGCCGTCGTGGGCGCATCGCTCGGTTACGAGACCTTCGAGGGCATGATCATGACCTGCGCGAGCGGCACCGCCGTCAAGGTGCGCCGCATCGAACGCTAGGTGCGGATTCGCATGCAGGAGGGCGCCGTCGCTCACCACGAGCAACGGCGCCCTCCTTCCAAGCGCTCAGATTGGGGACAGGCACTTTTCTGAGCATCAAGCGCTCGGTTGAGGAACGGCTGCTTTTCGGAACACTCTGCTCCCGTATCTTGGGCACGCGAATCGAAACCGGACGCGTCCTCTCGCCAGCGAGAGCGGCCTTCGCGTTGACCCTCGGACGCACCTCAATCGAACGGGCGGGGAGCGGGCGGGCCTCGACTGAGTGCGCCTCGACCGAGCGGGCCTCAACCAGGCGAGCAGGCCTCAATTTAGCGCCTGTCCCCTTTTTGAGGCGGGGACGCGGTGCTACTCGGCGAGCTGCTCCGCCTCGACCTCGTGCTTGTGCGCCTCGCGGCCGTAGGCGATCCAGTAGCCCACGCCCACGATCAGGATGCCGCCGGCGATGTTGCCGAGCGTGGCGGCGGAGAGGTTGTACAGCAGCGAGCCCGCAGTGAGCACGTCGGCGCCGGCGACCGCCGCACCGAAGCCCGCGGCCTTCGCGGCAAGGCCCATGGGCAGGAAGAACATATTGGCGACGCAGTGCTCGAAGCCCATCACCACGAACGCAGCGACCGGCAAGATGATGCCGAGCACCTTATCCGCCGTGGTACGCGCGCCGAAACCGATCCACACCGCCAGGCAGACCAGCAGGTTGCACAGGACACCCTTGAAGAACAGCGTATGCCACGCCGGCGCGACCTTGCCCGCGGCGAGCGCCACCATCGCGTCGCCCACGGAGCCGCCGCCCATGCTCTGCAGGTCGGCCAGGAAGATCAGCGCCGCGATCGCCAGGGCTCCCACGAAGTTGCCCAGCCACACGATGCTCCAATTGCGCGCCAAGCCGCCCCACGAGATCTTTCCCGATACCTTGCCCAGCACCATGAGCGCGTTGCCCGTGAAGAGCTCGGCGCCGCACAACAGCACCAGCTCGAGACCCAGGCAGAAGCACAGGCCGCCCAGAGCGCGCTGTGCGGCGAAGCCCATCTCGGTATCGCCCATGACCACGGTGAAGAACGCCGCGCCCAACGCGACGAAGGCGCCGGCGAACATGGCGAGGACGAACAGCTTCACAAACGGCATGTTCGCCTTGCTGATCGCCACGGTCTCGGCCTTGGACTCGATCTGCTCCGGCGTGAGCGCATCGGGTACCAGGTGATGGGCGGGCAGGTCGTGCATCGGCTTGGGCTCGACGGACATGGATACCTCCTATGAATTCGCTAAAGCTCAAGCGAGTATACCGAAAAAGCCGTGCTCGCGCGGGGACGGCCTATGCCCTCGGCACGGCTCCGGTCGCCAGGATCTCCTCCATCTGCTCCTCGTTCAAAACGGGCACGCCCAGGCTCTCGGCCTTGGTGAGCTTCGACCCCGCCTTGGGGCCGGCCACCAGGTAGCTCGTCTTCTTGGATACCGAACCGGTCACCTTCGCCCCCAACGCCTTGAGCGCGGCGCCGGCCTCGTCGCGCGTGCGGTTGACCAGCGTGCCCGTCAGGACGAACGTGAGCCCCGCGAGCGGCTGCGACTCGGCGAGCCGGGCATCGACGCCCGTGGTCTCGGCGGCTCGCGCGGCAACGGCGCCCAGGTCCTCCTCGAGCGCGAACCCGGCATCGCGCAGCCGTTGGAGCACCTCGAGGTTCTCGGGAACCGAGAGGAACTGCTTCACGCTCGCCGCGATCTTGGGGCCGATGCCCTCGCAGCCCGCGATATCCTCCTCGCTCGCCTGCACGAGCGCGTCGATGCTGAGGAAGCGCTGCGCGAGCACCTCGCCCACCGTCTTGCCCACATGGCGAATCCCGAGGGCGAACAGCACGCGGCCGAGCGGCTGGCTCTTAGAGCGGTTGAGCTGATCGATCGCCTTGGCCGCGATCGTGGGGCCCACGGGGATGGGATCGCCCGCGACCACGCCCTTCTTGGCGTTTGAGGTCGCGTAGGTACGGCCGGTTTCGAGCGCCGCCAGCGTATCCACGTCGAGCTGGTAGAAGTCCGCGACGTCATGCACCAAGCCGGCCTCGACCAGCTTGTCCACGAGCTCCTCGCCCACGCCGTCGACATCCATGCAACCGCGGCTCACCCAGTGGATCAGGCGCTCCTTGAGCTGCGCGGGGCAATCGAGCGACACGCAGCGGTAGGCCACCTCGCCGTCCTCGTGCACCACGGGACTGCCGCAGGCGGGGCAGGTCGCGGGCATGTCCCACTCGACCGAATCCGGCCAGCGCTTGTCCAGCACAGGGCCCACGACCTCGGGGATCACGTCGCCCGCCTTGTGCACGATGATGGTGTCGCCCACGCGCACGTCCTTGCGGCGGATCTCGTCGATGTTGTGCAGCGTGGCGCGCGCGATGGTGGAACCGGCGACGGTCACCGGGTCGAATTCCGCCACCGGGGTGAGCACGCCGGTGCGGCCCACCTGGATGCGGATGTCGCGCAGCACGGTGGTCTTCTCCTCCGGCGGGAACTTGAACGCGATGGCCCAGCGCGGCGCGCGGGCGGTGAAGCCCAGGTCGCCCTGCTGGGTGAAGCTGTCGACCTTGACCACCACGCCATCGATGTCGTAGTCCAGGTCGCTGCGATGCGCACACGCGTCGGCGCAGAACTGATGCACCGCCGCGGGCGTGGTGCAGCGGGCCACGTTGGGGTTGACGGAGAAACCGGCGCTGCGCAGCCAATCGAGGAACTCGTGCTGCGAGTCCACGTGCAAAGGCGCGGTATCCGCTATGGCGTAGATGAAGGTTGCGAGGTCGCGCTTGGCCGTGACCTTGGGGTCCTTTTGACGCAGGCTGCCGGCGGCCGCGTTGCGCGGATTGGCGAAGGGGTCGCGACCCTCGGCATCGGCCTCGTCGTTGAGACGCATGAAGCTGCCCTTGGGCATGTAGACCTCGCCGCGCACCTCGATGGGGGTGGAGCGATCTGCACCCATATGGGCGAGCGCCGCCTCGGACAGGTGCATGGGCACGTCCTTGATGGTGCGGACGTTCAGCGAGACGTCCTCGCCCGTGGTGCCGTCGCCGCGCGTCGCCGCGCGCACGAAGGCGCCGTCTTGATACGTGATGGCCACGCCCAAGCCGTCGATCTTGAGCTCGCAGGTATACGCGACGTTGCCCGCGCCCAGCGCGGCCTCCGTGCGGTCGAGCCACTCATCCAGCTCTTCCAGGTTCATGGCGTCATCCATGGAGTACATGCGCGCCATGTGCGTGACGGGCGTGAACTGTTCCACGTCCACGAAGCCGCCCACGCGCTGCGTGTAGGAGGAGGACGTCACCAAGTCGGGATAGGCCGCCTCGATCTGCTGAAGCTCGACCAGGAGCCTATCGAACGCCGCGTCCGTGATCTCCGGTGCGTCCAGCGCATAATAGCGATACGCGTGGTAGTCGAGCAGATGGCGAAGTTCCGCCGCGCGCTCGGCCGCCTGAGCGCGGTCGTCTTGCCGACCGGGCGCCGGCGCGGCCTCGGAAGCCACCCGCTGCGCCTGAGACGCATCGCCCATCGCCAAATCACCGAACAAGCTCTGCTGGTCTGCCACGTGTGCCTCCTTGGTACCTGTTTTCAACCCTTACAGGGTACCATCACGCGCAGACGATGGCGCACCAACCGACGGCTCCCCTCAAATTGACCCCTCAAATTAGGGCCCTCAAATTAGGGACAGGCACTTTTTTGAGGCGCGGTCCGCCCGCGGCTTGGGGCGCGGACCGGCTGCCGCTTGGGACGCGGACCACCCACCGCTTGGGGCGCTGCCAGGCATGCTTCGACGGTGCTTCGACCGGACCCCCGAAATAGCACGCCCGCCCAGGAGCGCCGCCAGGCAACATGCGCTTCAAGCACACGGCTCCGTCGACGCGCGTCCCGAACACGCGTGATTCCATCTATGGGGCGCGTTTTTCGTACTCGTTTCGTAAAAGTCAAAGTAGAGCTGGCTGTTCTGAATTAAATGCCCATGTACAGATTTGGTACCTCCCCGATATACTTTCACTTTCTCCAAGGTTGTACGAAAAACGCGCCCTACGGATTCTCTAAACCTCGCCGGATGCCACATGCTGCGCATACCGTCGCCGGCTTCGACAGGCTGCAACGGCTACGGCAGGTTGCGACGGCTATGACGCCATACGCACGACCAACAGCGGGATAAGCGTCGCCGCCACAACAAACCCCCAGGTAAGACCTATGAACAATGACCAATGAGGCAGCAGGCGGCGCCAGATAAAAGTCTGCGGCAGCTTCGCGCCCGGTCGATACCCTTCAAGGAACGCCGCGATTTCAAGCATGTTGGAAAGCTCGTGCTCCCGCTTGATGCGGCCCATCTTCATCGCGAACACCGATGCCGGAATGAGGACGGCGAACCGCACCAGATTCTCGACCCGGCTGATCGTATACGCCTGATCCCACGGGAGAAGCTCATACGCCAGCGTCGTCACGATGAGGCCGATAAGCACCTCGACGAGAAGCACCGCATTCAGCGCAAGCGCGAGCACGATCGCCCTGCGCTGTCGGGCGGTCTGCTCGAGATACTCCTCGGAGCGATCGTCCAGCAGCGCATCGAGCGAAATACCGAACACGGCCGAGAGCAGCTTCACGCTCTCGACGTCCGGCAACGTCTTGCCCTTCTCCCAGTTGATGACCGTCTGGCGCGAGACGAACACGCGAGCGGCGAGCTCGCCTTGGGTCATACCCGCGTCTTCGCGCAGGGATCGGATGCGCGCGCCCACCGTGGATTCGACTCGCCGCACATCTCCCGCCTGCCGCACGGACTCCCCGGACTCCCGCGACGAAGCGACGATACCCTCATCGCATCGACGATCATCGAGACCCGAGCTCGATTCGCTCATGGCAACCTCCGCATCCCTATGGGGTTCGCGGCGCACGCCACAGGTGCCCGCTGCGACCACTATACCCTCGGCAGCACGGTGCGCGGTGCGTTTCACCGCGGTTTCTCGCGTATATATCCTTTTACACCCTCAGCCACCTGGCATTTCTAAAACGCACAAGACAGGCCCCCTCCCCCGCAAGGGAAAATGAAACTTGACAAACCGATAGCAGAAAGACGTCTCACCGCCCGCCCGGCAACGCCCGAGCCGGCGCAGGCGCGCAGCCGAGTCCGCGTAGACTTGTGATTCGTTGACCGCGCGTGAAGGCCCGAGGGGCCTCGGCGGCAACGGATTTCAAGAGAGGGAATTCATCATGAAGCAGCTGAACGAGAAGGTCGCCGTCGTCACCGGCGCCGGCCAGGGCATCGGCAAGGGCATCGCCCTGTGCCTCGCCAAGCGCGGCGTCAAGGTCATCGCCACCGGCCGTCGCCTCGAGCCCATCGAGGCCACCATCGCCGAGATCCGCGAGCTCGGCGGCGAGGGCTTCGCCATGACCT
>URKM01000060.1 GCA_900548365.1 uncultured Collinsella sp.
TATACCACGAAAGGTCGCTTTCAATGCGCATAGCTCGCAAAATAACACTCGCTGGACCGTCACCCCTGGCCGTTACCCTCCAATCTTCATTGGAGGCAGCAGGTCAATTCATATAGTCATGGGGGTTTATCCTAAAGGGATTCAAATTTATACCCCCATAACTAAGGAATTTTCTACTCCCACTCGATAACGGGTGCCGCAGGTAAATGAGGCGCTCGTTTTACCTCAGTCCGTTCTATCAGGCATTCTCCCATCGCCGTTTGATACTCATTTGGTCCTCACGCCGGCTAATCTGACCACAATTAGGGCAGGGCATACCCCTTCTTAAATCGCTCGTCAAAGGGACAGAAATCGCTATAGACATAGCCGTCAATAAGCGATGAACCGTTCGGTTGGCGTATCTCATGCTGCCGGAACTTCTCGACATAGCCATCGGACTTATCGTGCTCGAAATAGTCGAACTGATCAAGCCACTCGTCGTATTCATCGGCCTGCTTCACGCGCGTTTCGTACCTCTTCGCCCATTCAAAAAGAAAAGAGTCGGGAACAGGCGCTCTCGCTAGAAGCGCCGGCCCCTCTTCCAGTTGAAGCGGAATCAATCCATATGAAGCCGAGAGCTGAAATAGCGCATGAGCAGCTTGAACAGGACTACCGAAATCGGTAAATACAAGCGCTCCCCTCTTCACCTCAAGAGCGCTGGACAGTTTTTGAAGCGCCGCATATTTCGGCACCCTAGCCCCCTGTTCATACGAACGTAGCGTTGCGAGGGAGAGATCAGCCTCTCGGGCCAAATCCAGCTGGGTCTTTGCAGGGGTACACCGCGCCCTTAGCTCGGGCAGCTTCTTGGACTGCATCCTATTTTGCCAAGGCGTAATCGGCACCCAAGAATCTCGTGGATCATATTCGTATCGGAGGGGGAACTGGGACGGATCAAAGTCGGCTGAGAAGTTGTCCTTCCATCTTTCATAGTCGTCTCGATCGGAGTCGCTCTCAATTTGAGCATACTGAGCTGCCCACTTCTTTAGAAAAGACTCCATGAAAGGCGAAGTCGGCTTGAGCGCTGAATAGCGCTCGTTTGCAACAGGCTCGAACCCATATGTCGCGGCAAATTGGAAAAAAGCCTGAGCAATCAGGTCAGTATCGTTGAAATCATAAAAATGGAGCGCCTCAGCCCGTATGCCATAGGCGTTCGCAAGCCCCTCCAAATGCTCTTCCTTCGGGGCAGACTTCATGAGCTCGTAGTTCCTCAAGGCCGACTCCGAAATGCCTGCCGCCTGAGCGGCGACCTTTCGTGTCCATTTTCGCGCCGAACGGAGGCGGAGCAGTTTCTCGGACAGCCGTAGCCTTCCCCAGCGCTTGCTCGTTTGTTCCCACTCCCTATCGGCCACAAATGACGTCAGGGTCTCTTTGGCAGCACCGATGCGATCGACGGCAGTCATCCAGATACACCTCCGAAGAAATACTGTTCTCAAGTCTACATGCGAAATCTCATGCATACAAAAAATGTAGGAGATGTGACTTAATCTGCAAAATTACACTTTCCGTAGTAGGTCATACGTTTTTTGGACATAATCAAGACGAGGGGCAATCGGTGCCCCGCTCTGGAAAGGAGACTACATATGACACGTCAGCTTATCGGCGCGGAGGAGGTTGCCGAGATCACGGGCATGAGCAAGTCTTATGCGTTCAAGCTGATTAAGACCTTGAATGCAGAACTTGCAGCTCAGGGAATCATGACCATCCCCGGGAAGGTTCAGCGCTCGTACTTCGAGGCACGGCTTCTCTCCGCCCCTTCCAAGCAGAGGGCGGCGATGGCCCATGTCAGTTAACCGAGACAAGAAGCGCGGGACCTGGACGGTCGAGGCTTGGTACCGCAACTCTTTAGGCGAGCGCCACAAAAAGACGAAGCGCGGATTCGCTTCCAAGAAGGAGGCCGTCGCTTGGGAGCGCAACTTCCTCGCGTCCTGCAACGAGCGCGTCGAGATCACCGTCGAGGCCTTCGTCAAGACCATGTACACCCGCGACGTCTACCCTCGGCTGCGCGTTGGAACCAAGCTCACCAAGGATGCCATCATCGACAAGTACATCCTCCCGGTCTTCGGTAAGATGCGCCTTTGCGACGTCAAGGCCGCAGACGTTGTGCGTTGGGAGAATTGGCTCCTTGAGCAGGGCCTGTCGCAGAGCTATCTCCACACCATCTGCAACCAGTTCTCAGCCATTTTCAACCACGCCGTCCGCTTCTACCGCTTGCCCCAGAACCCCATGCTGGCGGCGGGAAAGGTCGGCTCCAAGCGTCCCGAGAAGGAGATGCTCTACTGGACCCCTACCGAGTTCAAGCTCTTCTCCCAGGCCATCGAGGATAAGCCCCTCATCTACCTCGCTTTCCTGACGCTCTATCTGTCGGGTTGCCGCGAGGGCGAGCTCCTTGCCCTTCGTCCGGAGGACATCGACTTCGGGCTCAACGTCATCCGCATCCGCCGCTCCTATGCCCGCGTCAAGGGCGAGGACGTTATCGGCCCACCCAAGACGCGAGCCTCGAAGCGCGACATTGTCATGCCGAGCCTCCTTCGCGAGGAACTGCGCGACTATCTGGCAGCACATCCCGAAATCGTTCCTACCGACCGACTCTTCCCCATCACAAAACATGCGTTGTCGCATGAGATGAAGAGGGGTTGCGAGCTCTCGGGCGTGAAGCGCATCCGTATCCACGACATCCGCCACTCCCACGTGAGCGCCCTCGTCAACAGCGGCTACTCGCCCACGGCGATCGCCGATCGCATGGGCCACGAGACCGCCGAGGTCACGGAGATGTACTCGCATCTCTTCCCCTCGACGCAGCACGATCTAGTGGAGGCCCTTGATGGGATGATGTCGGATGTCTAAGCCGATTATGGACGCCAAGGGGCGCCGCCGCTGCAAGACCATCGCCTTCCGCATGTCGCCCGCAGAGGCGGACCAGCTCGACCTCCGCGTCGCCCTGAGTAGCCTGTCAAAGCAGGAGTACATCACGAAATGCTTGCTTGAGGGCACTTTCACCGTGGTCGCGACCACCCGCATGCGCAAGGCGGTCAAGGAGCGCGTGGGGCCCGTCGTAACGGAACTCCGGCGTATCCGGCGCGCGGCAGACATGGACGACGAGCTCGTCGAGTCGCTTGAGACGCTTGCCGCCTTCGCCGAATCGTTCGCGCCCGAGCGCTCCCCCGTGGAACTCGAAGACGCACTTATCGCAAACCTCGGGATAGACGACGGCCTCCCCGACCAAAGCTCGGCCGTCGCCCAAAATCATGAGTCCACACATAAGGAGGACCCCATCGATGAATCTTAGCATGATGAATTCCGCCCGGCGCCGCACCATCCTGCGCGACCACGGCCTCGACCATCCCCTGACAGAGGAAGAGCTGGTCGAGCGTCTGGTCGACACGGAGCTTCGCCTTAGCCGGCTCGAAGTGCTCATCTTCGGCAGTGCCTGCCCCATCAACGGCCCACGACGCCCCCAGTCTCGCGAGGAGGTGGCCTGATGGGTGCGCAGAAGCACGACGACGTCCTTGGGCCGCAGCCTCCAGAGCGCCGCTCCCCGCCGACGGTCAACGAGATCGTCGAGGAGCTCAAGTCCCTCCCCTTGAACGTCGGCTACAACCGGCTCGCAAACGAGCTTTTCAAGACCGGCCCTCTGCCCTGGGACGCGGATGCGAGGGAACGCCGGTGGCGCGACAGCGACGACGCGCGGCTCTTCGCCCTCCTCCAGCAGACCATCTCCCTCCAGAAGGAGAAGTTCATGTTGCTCGCATTGACCATCGTCGCCGAGGACAATGCCTACGATCCGCTCGTCGCCATGCTCGACGCCCTCACCTGGGACGGCATCCCGCGCGTAGGGACGCTCCTCAATGTCTACCTTGGTGCGGAGAGGAGCGTATACGTCTCGGAGGTCGAGCGCATCTTGTTCTGCGAGGGCATCGCCCGCGCCTACAGCCCGGGCTGCAAGGCCGATTACATGCCCATCCTGTGCGGCGCCGGGGGTATCGGCAAGTCGTCCTTCGCCCGAGGCCTCGCCATCCGCGACGAGTACTTCACGGGCTCCGTGATCAACCTCGGCGACGTCAAGCTCACGGGCGAGCAGAACCGGGGCAAATGGATCGTCGAGGTCCCCGAGCTCAACGGGATGTCCGAGCGCTCTATCGAGAGCGTGAAGGCTGGGGTCACCCGTCAGGTCGATGAGTTCCGAGGGGCCTATTGCCGCAGGACGGAGGCGTTTCCCCGGCGCGTGGTCTTCGTCGGTACCACGAACGAGGCAGACTTTATACGCGAGCGCTCAAGCGGCGCAAGGCGCTTCCTCCCGTTGCTCTGCGGCATCGAGCGCACTGAGAAGTCCGTCTTCGATGAGGACTTCCCGGCCGCAATCCGCCAGGCATGGGCAGAGGCCCGCACGTGGATGAGGACGGGCGATGTCCGCTTTTCGACCGTCCTAACACCTGAGATGGAGACCGAGGCGGCCGCACAGCGCGGACGCTTCGTCGAGGAGGACCCCTGCGTGCAGAAGGTCCTCGCGTATCTCCCCGGCAACACCGACCGTCCCATGTGCACGTTCGAGATTCTCGACAAGGCCCTCCACCTCGAGAAGACCAAGGCCAACTGCAAAATGGTCAGCCGCATCCTGTCGTCGCAGTGCCCGGGATGGGCCCCGGGCAACAAGCGCCTCTGTCCCCCGTACGGAAAGCAGCGCTGTTGGGTGTACCGGGAGACGGATTAGGGCCGATAGAGGTGCCGCAACATGCCGTTGCGGCACCTCGGTCGCCCCCCTCACCTGCAAAGTCTCTCGATGGTGCCAAAGGTGCCATAGGCCCAGAAACTCTTTCCTGTTCTTTGGCACCTTCGGCACCGCAACGTTTCGCCGCAGCTAGAAGCATCATCAGCAAAGACCCTCAAATGAACCACCGGTACCCATACGGCACCGGCAGAGAGGAAAACCATGATGGAACTTGTCAAGAAAACCAAATCGCATCTCGACGACCTCCTCGGGACCGTCCCCAAGCACAAGGACGACGCCGTCGGCTCCGTGCTCTCCCATCTGCTGGAGTCCGACCCCGACCTGGGCTTCGCACGCGCGGCGCGGCCCGTCGAGCATCCGGGCTTCACGCGCATCGTCCGTGCAGGAATCGCCTACTACGCGAAGCCTGATTTCAAGATTCTGAACCCGTTCAAGGAAGGCGGGAACGGCGTCTACTTCGTCAAAGGCAGCAACGACGACCCGACCGGCATCTTCTTCACCGATGCCTACCGCGTCAACGATGCAGAATACGGCGACGCCATCGAGGCCTACCTCTTCGCCTACGGCATCCCCCGCGATGACCTCGCCATGATGCCCGTCACCTTCTGGCCTAAGACCTACGAGCGCACGCCCGAGAACATCGCCGCCCTCCGCGCTGTCGGCGCGCCCCTCCCGAACGAGGGACTCTAAGATGGCCATCGGAAAAGACGGGTCGAAGGTCATGAGCCTCCGACTCCCTAACAAGGCGTATCGCCGCCTCCACGCCTACGGGGTTTCAAAGGATCTTAGCGACAGTGCAGCCGCCCGCGAGCTCATCGCCGCTGGGCTCGCCTCCGACGGCCTGGCGCTCTACTCCACCGAGCTCGGAACCTATCTGCGCGGCGTCATGCAGCCACTGCTGGAGCAACTCGACCGCACGCTCGGCGAGCGCAACGCCGAGCAGGAGGACCGCATCGCGCGCGTTGTGCACCGCGCCACGCGTGCCTCGATCGTCGCAGCGATCGCCGCCGTCGAGATCGAGAAGGGCACGTTCAATGGCCTGGACGGCGTGAGCGCCTCGGACATCTACGCCGCCTACGACAAGCAGGCCGGCCTCATGCAGCGCGGCATGACGCTCTCGGAGGCGAGGGAGCGCCTTTCAGATGGCAAGTCGTAGCAGCCTCGTCGTGAACGCCCGCGTGCACCTCTCCGGGTCGCGCGGGCGCTCCGCCGTCATCACCAACAACGTCGAGTACGTCGCCACGCGCGAGGGGGCCGACAAATCCGCCACCGTCGACGACCTCAGGCGCTCCGAGCTCGCCGAGAGGATGGGAATCGTCGGCTACTGCGCCGAGAGGCCCGGGTCGACCGCGCTCTTCGACCAGGACGGGGCCGTCCAGCTCCGCACGGCCCGCAGGGAGCTCGAAAAGGCCGACGGCGCGATTGCCACCGTTGTGCTCAGCGTCCGCAGGGACGAGGCGTGCGAGCTCGACCTCGCGTGCAAGGAGGACTGGCAGCGCTTCTGCCGCCGAAACCTCACGCCGGCGCTTGCCGAGGCAATGGACATCCCCGAGTCCAGCGTCCGTTGGGTAGCCGCCGAGCACGAGAACCACCCGAACTCCAAGCACGTGCACGTTATTGCTTGGTCGTCCGATGGCTCGTTCGATTCGCTCATGGCCCGCAACAGGCTCGACCGGGCAAGAGGGGCGCTCACCGACGCGGCCCTGGCCCCGGCGCTCGCGGCCGAGCACGAGGCCCGCGACCTCGCGAGGTCGCGGGCGGTCGACGCCGTCCGCCATATCCCCGCCGATGAGATTGGCGTCACGCTGCCTGCGGACGGCCGCATCTCCTACGCGCACCTCCGCCGCTGGCACCCAGATGTCGCCAAGGCAGTCGATGCCGCAATCGAGGAAGCAGGGTCGAGGCACCCTGAAATCAAGGAGGCGGGCGCGGCTTACCGCGAGTCCGTGGAGCGCTGCGCCGGCCTCAAGGGGCTCGAAGGTGTTGCGCAGGACCGCTACTTGAACGACGCCATGCACGAGCTACGCGCGCGCCAGGGCAACGCCCTGCTGAGGGTCATCGCACCCGACCGGGCAACGGACCCCGAAAGGGAACCGATAAGGTCCGCAAGGCCGGACGACGGGCCCGCAACGGAGCGCAAGCGCATGAGGCCGCTCGTCGGCGAGGTCCGCGCCTGCGTCACCGGAAAAGACCTGGAGGGGGCGCGAGAAGCCGTCCGCGAGCGCGGGCTCATCCCGGAGAGATGCCTCCGGTCGTGCCCGTCCTACGCGCTTTCCATGGCAAAAGCCCCCGTTGCTGTGGGCGGGGCCCTTGCCAAAGCGCTCGCGTCCGCAACAGAGGGTCCCAAAGGCAAGAAGGACCTGTCAGACGAAGTCGGCCAGAAGGCCGAGCGCGCGCTCGCGAGGGCGCTCGCAGCCGCCGTATCGGCCGCGATCAGGGGCGATGCGGCGGGCATCGTGCTCGACTCAGCGAAAACAATAGTGAAGGGAATGATTCTATGAGCAAGCAGAAGAGCTTCAACGTCGACGAGGGCGCGCACCTCAAGCGCTGTGTCGCCGCCGGCGCGGCCGCTGGGGCCGCGATCGCGCTCGTCCTGCTGCCGGCGGCATGGCGCTGGCTGGAAGCATGGGTCGTCGGCATCGCCGCGACGCTCACGAGCTTCGGGATGGCCGCAGCGCCCGAACTCCCCGGCACCATGTTCCAAAACCCGCTCGAAGTCCTGCCGGAGCTGATCCGGGACGATGTCTTCCTCGTGGGGTGCGCGGCAACCCTCACTGTCTCAATAGCCGTCGGCATCTGGAGCCATCTCGACTGGTCGCGTTGGTTCCACGACGGGACCTGGGTCGGCGGGCGTCGTGCGCCGGGCGCGCCCATCCACGGCGACGCGAGGCTCGTCTCGGCGCACGGCGAGCTTAAGCGCAGGAGCGAGTCATGGCAGGAGGGCGGCAAGCCCTCGGGCGGCACGTTGGTCGTGGGCGAGATCGGGAGGAGCGTCAGGCTCATCGACTCGGTCCATGCCTGCGTCCTCGCCGAGAGCGGCGAGGGCAAGAGCCGCCGCGTCGCCATTTTGTCAGCCTTGGCAAACTTTGAGCAAGGCCGCTCCCTCATCATCAACGACATCAAGGGCGAGCTCAGGGCCTTCCTTGAGCCTGTGTTCGAGAAGACGGGCACTCACCGCATCGTCGACGTGATGTTCGACGCGCCTGCATCCTCAGTACGATTCGATCCGCTCGAAAGGGCAAAGGAGGCCTTTGGGGCGGAGGGGGCCGGCGGCTGTGCACGGGAGCTGCGTGAGCTCGCACGCTGCATCGTGCCCGCGCCGTCGAAAAGCCAACCGTTCTTCTACGACGGCGCTCGGAACCTCTTCGTCGGTATCTCCCTCGCCCTCATCGAGGACGCGTCCATCCCGGAAGACGAGAAGACCGTCATGTCCGTCGCTGCCGCGATCTCGCCGTCGGGCGACCAGGGACCGCTTGACCGCATCGCCGCCCTGGCGGCGTCTTTGCCCGCGGAAGACCCCGCGCTCCCCTTCCTCGGCGGGCTCAACGGTGAGCACGGGGGCGGGCCCGGCATCGTCTCGACCTTGAGCAACTGCCTCACCGAGTACGTCGACGGCAACGTGGCTCGGATGCTCCACGATGACGAGTGCGGCCTCGGGGGCATCGGCGAGGAGCCCACGGTGGTCTTCATCTCATCATCCTCTGCAACGGGCAACTACAAGCGACTCGTCCAGACGTTCGTTTCCCAAGCGCTCTCGGCGCTGCGCTCCTGCGCCGCGGGCCATGCCGGGCGCTGCCCCGTCGAGACCGTCCTCCTCCTCGATGAGGCGGCCTCCCTCGGCCGCAACGAGAGGATCGTCCAGGACCTGGGAGAGATGCGCTCGGAAGGCGTCCATGTTCTCTGGTTCTGTCAGTCGCTCCTCCAGCTCCAGTCCGTCTCCGGCTACAGCCGAGAAGAGGCCGAGACGATTCTCGACCTCCTCAAGGACAAGGTCGTTCTCTCCTGCTCCAACCTCGACACCGCGCGCAAGCTCTCGGAGTCGATGGGCTCCTACACGGCGGTCGCGCAGTCCACGAGCCGAACTAAGGGAACGAACACCGGCTCGACGGGCACGAGCGAGGGACTCGTGCGCAGGCCGCTCATCACGCCCGACGAGCTCCAGCGTTGGACCGGCCGCGAGACGGGAGCCCTCGTGATCCACGACGGCGTACCCATGGCCTTCCCCAGCAGGGACGTTACCGAGACTTTCGTGGGACCCATGCTCGGGATGACGTCACCCGATGCCGAACGAACACTCATGGAGCGATCAACCGCTCGCCGCAAGATCAGGAACGAGACGGCACCGAGGGTTTGGCGGGGCCCGACCGCCCCCGACGCCACGTCGACAGCGCCGACGAAGCCGAAAACGGCCGCAGGTTACGTTCCCGAGGGCTTCTAGCCGCGTAATCGCCCATATCCAGCGGAAACGCCCCAATCAACTACGCACCCGCGCCCGCGCGCTACACGTGGATGCGGGTGTTTTTCGTTTTAGGCGCAGGCATCTACCTGCGCTTTCGAACTCGGCTCGCCGAGTTGCGCCGTTTGCCTCCGGCGAAACGTAGTGGAGCCTTATCCTGCACCGCCGATTCGTGGCGGAAATAGAAGTCAACAGGTCTCGCGATATTCGAATAGCATAAAGAGAAGCAGCACCGCGCATCCACAGATTTTTTCAGCGATCCGTCACCGAGTCACCCCGTAAACAGGTCGGAATCGAAAAACTCCCTTAGAGAAACACCAAGGCCCCTTGCTATGCGCTCTATGTTCTCGATCGAGATGTTCCGTTTCCCGGTTTCGACCTCGGCAAAATAGGTTCGAGACATCTCTATCGAGTACGCAAGGGCTTCCTGGCTGTATCCAAGAGCGTTTCTCAATTCCTTGATGCGAAGTCCGACTTTCATTTTTGCATCTAGCTGAGTCATTGGTACCTCCCGACTGGTGGTGCCAATGATTTGAGTCGGACCTATATGAGTCACACCTATATAAGTGACAATTTGCAATACAATGCTCACGTGGCCCTTTTCCAGGTTGAAGGGATCGCCGTAAGTACCATCTACGAATCAAAGGAGAACTGCCATGGCGATGAATGTATCCCGGCGCGGCTTTTTGGGCGCTGTCGGACTGATGTCGATTGCCGGATTGAGCGGCTTGAGCGGATGCGGACCGACGGGAGTGAAGGGAAAGACGCTCTATTACATATCGGTCTGCGACAACGTCGCCCTCGGGAAGATGACGAATAACAAGCTGGGTTCCGAGACGACGATCACCTTCGACGACGGGGACGGCTGGCATTACGCAGGGTCGTTCGAGTCCTCGGGAACGTGGAGGCAGGAAGACGAGAACATCGTATTGAGCTCAAGCGAGCTCGGTACCCTGACGCTCAAGAAGGCCGACGATGCGGATGCCTATATCCCCTCTGGCGACGAGGAGTACGGCGAGCGCTATTTCCTGAGCGAGGACGATGCGAAGAAGTACTACGAGGACTACACCGGCAAGGCGGTCGCCCGCGTCAAAGAGCTGCTTGAATCGCAGGAATGGGAACGCTCGAACCGGCCGGAGTCCATGGCGAGCCCCGAGGAGATCAACTTCGACAGCGGAAAGATCGCATTCAAGAAGGCGTCGTATAACCAAAAGGGCTATCTGTTCACTCAAGGTCCCAGTGATGACGAATGGGCCGCATCGGACCATTCGGGAAAGTACAGCCTCACGGTCAAAGACCAGAGGGCGAAGGATACCGACTCGACACCGCGCCCGCTCGTTTACAAGGGCGAGCTGACGGCCGATGGGGCGTCGGTGGCCTATACCCTCGAGAAACGTAACGACAGCCTGGTTCTGAAGCTGGGAGAGACGATGTATGACCCGGTGTTCACGAATGGAAAATAGCGGTCGAATCAAGCTCTTCGGGCGCGAGTTCTCCCGTAAACAGGTCTGCGCGGCTGGTGCAGGAATCCTCTGTGCGGCGCTTCTCATCGGCTGCGGGGCTTACGCTATCTCACATGCCAGTTGGACGGGAGATTCCAATGCCCCTGCGGTGTCGCAGTCGAAGGACGATGAGGAGCAGGACATGGTGCTATCCCTTGAGGTGAAGGCTGACGGCTGGGATGCGGACACCTCCACGCCCGTCATCG
>URKM01000061.1 GCA_900548365.1 uncultured Collinsella sp.
GCAGTATCCGGTTCTCAAGGTACGCGCCGTGCGGGACGCTCGGTGCCGCGCGGCAGGGATTAATAATGCCAGAGACTCTATCCATCGTCTAGTGATTATTTCATCATCACTATTCCTCCACATTTCGCTTATCCAACCTTCTCGGAGTGTCCCAGATACTCAAACCTTCGCGACGCCCTCAAAGCAAATAATCCCGTCCCTCTTCTTATATATATGAAAGGCCCTTCGCCACTCGGCATGCCGTCGTGGTCGAAGGGCCCTCCCCGTTGAGTTCGCTCGGAGCCGTTTCGAGCCCGATCCGATCTCTTATATATAAGTGCGCTCGCCCATGGAGGTGCGCTCGCATCCCGCTCTGCGCTGACCAGCGGCTCCTTCGCAGATAGCCACACGTAAGCGCCGTTGCGTCTAGCGGAAGACTCGGCTATTCCGCCACATCGTCCTTGCGCTTGCCGCCATAAGCGATAGCGACCGTACCTGCTGCCGAAAGCACCGTCGCGGCGATTGCTCCCGCACCCGCCAGGTCGAACGTCTGCGGCAACACGGACGCACTCTCTCCCTGCTTCACATCGGGAGCCGGCGTAGCAACGATCTGCTGCTCCACTTCAATCCACTTCGCCGCGACGTACGTGTCGACCGTCACAGGAGCGCTCGGATCGAACTTCTCGCCATATGTGCGGGTCGCGCGGTCGTAGTAATACCAGCCATCGAACGAGAATCCTTCGTAAGCGGGCGCCTGCGGAAGGGCGTGTTCCGAGCTGAACGCAGCATTCGCGCTCACCGAGAGCACCACGTTATCCGTCAGCGGATCGCAGTCGTCAAACGTGACCTCGTACTTTTGCACCGCCTCGGACTCCTGGCCATCCCCCTCTTGCTGGGAGCCGGGATTGCTGGCCTGCGGCTCTTCCTGCTCGACGTCGCCCTGAGAGCCGTTCCCTGCGTTGTCGTTCGGCTCGCTCGGAGAATCCACCGGCGCATCATCCGCATCGACGGAGCCATCCGCGTCATCTCCCGCAGCGGAATCCCCCTGCTCGTCGGATCCACCCTGGCTCGACCCATCATCGCTCTCGTCGCCCGCATCAGACTGGGGACCGTCGGTCTGCTCTTCGTCATTCGAGCCATCCGTACCGCCGTTGTCGCCGGCATCATCGGATGCGCCGCCGTCGGAATCCCCCTCGGGCTTCTGGTCGCCGCCCTCTTGCTCGGCGTCCTGCTGGCCTCCCTCTTGACCGGAATCCGCACCGCCGTCCGCGTCGGGCGCCTCGGTCTGGTCCTCGCCCTCGGGCGTGACGGCGTCGCCCGGACGCTGCTGCTCGGCCTCATGCTGCGCGACGTACTCAAGGCAGATGCGCTTTTCCTGCTTATAGCGGTTCACGTATCCGGCGGCGTACGCATGGTTCTTGCCAGCACCCGTCGAGAAGTAATCGGTCACGGAGTTGCAGAGCGATTCGACGAGCTCGCGATCGGTCATGCCGCCATCCAGGCTTGCGGCGGCGAAGAACTTCTGGACGCCACCCGAACCAAAGAGGTTGCACATGCCCCACGCGAGGCCCTTGACGCAGTCCGCACGAGCGCTGATATCGATACCGTAGCTCGATTTGAGCAGGCGCTCGACAGGCTTGTAATAGTTATTGAACGAATAGCTATCCTGCAGCGCCGCGAATTCCACGGGGTCGGTCGCATAGGCAAGATGCCACGCATCGTTCGCCATCCGCCCGATCTCGGTAAGGGTCTTGGAAGCCGCATCGTAGATGGGGGCGCTCTTCAGCTCATCGCCGCGCGCCACGACATCTTTGAACATGGCGTACTTCGTGGGATTGAAGCTGTAGACCGACTCGATGAAGGGAACCAGCGAGTAACGGCGATCGAACTGGTAATAGCCCATCGCGTTGTATCCGTCCCCGTAGGAGAATCCCTGATCGTAGTTGCAATTGCTCTCGAAACGCGTGAAGTACTTCATCTCGTCCGAAATGCCGCTCACCGCGGTCGCGTCCACCGCAGCCAATTCGATAGCCGACTCGGCCAAGGTTCCGGCCTCATACTCCCCGCCGCGATCGAATGCACTCGGCGCGGGCAGGTTCTCAAGCGATGCGTTATATGCCGCGTTCGCGCTCGCCGTGGAGGCGATCGCGGGAACGCTCAGGCAACCAAAGGTGAGCGTAAGGGTCAAACCAGCAACGATAGCCTTGTGACGAGGCTGTGCCATGAATCCTCCTTAATCTGATCCCATCGTGGGAATCTGGTGTGGTTGAGGTGCGTTTACATCATTCAGACTCGCAAAGAGGTCTAGACCAGTATGAAGGAGCGCGACCCGCGGCGCAACGTGAAAGATGCCCATTCCAACAACATCTCCGCAGATAGCAGCGACGTGCCCTCGCGCCACGAAATGGCCCGCCCGCGATTCACCGCAGGCGGGCCGCCGAGCATCGCGAAGATGCCGAGCCGTCTCATCCACAGGGGACGGCCTTTCCATTTACCGCGCCGGGCGGCCTGGCGTTAGCAGATCTTGCAGACCCAGCCGTGAACATCCTCGATGGTTCCGCCCTGGATGCCGGTGAGCGTCGCGCGCAGGCGCTTCATCACCGGACCCGAGGTCTCATGCCCATCCGGGAACGCGACGACGGTCTCGCCGTCGTGAATCTCCCCAACAGGGCTGATCACCGCGGCGGTTCCGCACAGGCCGCACTCCACGAAAGCGCCCGAGAGCACCTCGTCCCATGTGACCGGGCGCTCGTCGACCGTAATTCCCAGGTCCCGAGCAACCTGCACGAGTGAACGCCGGGTAATAGAGGGCAGGATCGAATCGGTGTGCGACCGCGGCACCACGAGCGTACCGTCCTTCGCCACGAAGAGGACGTTGGCGCCACCCGTCTCCTCGACATAGGTGCGCGATTCGGAGTCCAGGTAAAGGTTCTCGGCATAGCCCGCGGCATGTGCTTCCATGCCCGGCTTCAGGCTCATCGCGTAGTTGAGACCCGCCTTGATGTTGCCGGTGCCATGCGGGGCCGCCCGGTCGTATTTGGAGACGCACAGCTTGACCGCAGTGTCCCCTCCCTTGAAATACGGTCCCACGGGCGTCACGAGGATGCGGAACTGGTACTCATCGGCGGGCTTCACCCCGATGACGTCGCCCGTGGCGATCATGAGGGGGCGCACGTAGAGCGTCGCGCCGGAGCCGAACGGCGGCACCCAGGCGGCGTTCGCCTTGACGACCTGCTTGACCGCCTCGACGAAACGATCCTGCGGGAAGGCCGGCATGACCAGACGCTCCGCAGAGTCAGCCATGCGCTGTGCATTCATATCGGGGCGGAAGCAGACGATGGAGCCATCCTCGGTGGTGTACGCCTTGAGGCCTTCGAAGACCTCCTGGCAGTAGTGGAAGATGCCCGCGCATTCCGACAACGTGATGCTGTGATCGGTCGTGAGGGCCCCCTCGTCCCAGGCGCCATCCTTGTAGTTGGACACGTAGCTGTAGTCCGTCTTTCGATAGCTGAAATCGAGATTGCCCCAGTCCAGGTCCTTCTTTTCAACCGTCATCGATATCTCCTTCTCCTCGCCATGCGTGCGGCCCGCAGGCCGCCCAAGTGCCGTGCCATGGCAATTCTACCGCGCGCACCGCGCCCGTAACGCGCTCCCTTTATTTTGATAAAGCTGTTTGCGGTCACGAAACAAACCGCGTTCCAACACGTTTGCAAGCGCGGTTCGCACCGGGCCGAAACCATAGACCGCGGTGCTTGGATCCTTGCGGGGAATCGGCTCCAGACCCCCGAAGCGCTGCACCTCGCGCTCGATCCCCGATGTTAAACCCTAGTGATTCTCTCGACTTTAGCGCTCGATGCCGCTACCATTGCCTCAACTGATATTCCTATTGAAAACAGGGGTAGCGATGAGCTTTATCACCACCATCCGCGAGGACATCAAGACGGTCCAGTCGCACGATCCCGCCGCGCAGAGCGGGCTGGTCATCTTCCTCTCCTATCCCGGCCTGCACGCGAAATGGGCCCACACCCCCGAGCACTGGCTGTGGAACCACGGGCTGCGCGGGCTCGCGCGGGTGATGTCGCAGTTCACGCGCTTCATGACGGGCGTGGAGATCCACCCCGCCGCACAGCTAGGACGCCGCCTCTTCATCGACCATGCCATGGGCGTCGTGATCGGAGAGACCACCGTCGTCGGAGACGACTGCGTGCTCTACCAAGGCGTCACCCTGGGCGGCACCGGCAAGGAGACCGGCAAGCGACACCCCACGCTCGGCGACCGCGTCACCGTGGGCACCGGGGCGAAGGTGCTGGGAGCCATTCATATCGGCGACGACGCGAAGATAGGGGGCAACTCCGTCGTCGTGAAGGACGTGCCCCCCGAGTCCACGGTCGTCGGCGTCCCCGGACGCGTCGTGCGCCGCTCCGGATGCCGGGTGCTCAGCGCCACGATGGACGCGCGGGAGCACCGCGAGACGATGCCCGACCCCCTCCAGGAGCAATCCCTCATCAACCGCGAGGGCATCGCCGGCAACCAGCGCCGCATCTGCGAGCTCGAGCGGCAGGTCGCCGAGCTCACCGCACTCGTACAGCAACTCGCCGGGGACCGTCGCTAAGCTCCTTGCGGCCAGAAAGCGTCCAGGTATGAAAAACGGCGTCCAGCACCCGCGCGCTGGACGCCGTCGCTATACGGCGGTTCCCCGAAGCCCGGAGGGCGACGGAGTCCTACATGAACTGGGAGCGATAGAGCTCGGCGTAGGCGCCGTCGGCCGCGAGCAGCTCCTCGTGCGTACCCTGCTCGATGATCGTGCCCGCCTCCATCACCAAGATGAGGTCGGCGTCCACGATCGTGGAGAGGCGGTGCGCGATCACGAAGCTCGTGCGCCCGTGCATCAACGCCTCCATGGCACGCACGATCGCCTGCTCGGTGCGCGTATCGACGCTCGAGGTCGCCTCGTCCAAGATAAGGATCTTGGGGTCGCAGAGCATCGCGCGCGCGATCGTGAGCAGCTGCCGCTGACCCTGGCTGATGTTTTCGGCATCGTTGGCCACGTGCGTGTCGTAGCCATGGGGCATCGTCCGCACGAAGAAGTCCACATGAGCGGCGCGTGCAGCGCACTCGATCTCCTCGCGCGTCGCATCGGGCTTGCCGTAGGCGATGTTCTCGGCGATGGTGCCGTCGAACAGCCAGGCATCCTGCAGCACCATGCCGAAGTTGCTGCGCAGCTCCCCGCGGTCCATCTGGCGCGTGTCCACGCCGTCGAGCGTGATGTGCCCGCCGTCGACCTCGTAAAACCGCATGAGGAGGTTGATCAAGGTCGTCTTGCCCGCACCGGTGGCGCCGACGATGGCGATCTTCTGCCCGGGTTCGGCGGTGAAGGACACGTCCCTCATGAGCGGCTTGTCGGGCGAATAGCCGAAGCGCACGTGCCTGAACGCGACGCGCCCCTTCACCGGACGGCTCACGTGGGCGGCGACGCCGGGTTCGGGCTCGGGATCGACCTCGGGCTCGTCGAGGATGTCGAACACGCGCTCCACCGAGGCCAGCGCGCTCTGCAGCGTGTTGATGGTCATCGACATCTGCGTGAGCGGTTCGGACGCCTGGTTGATGTACTGGAAGAACGCCTGGAAGACGCCGATGGTGATCTGCCCGGCGATCAGCATGCCGCAGCCGATCACCGCGATGGCCACCTGCGACAGGCGGCCGATGAAGCGAATCGCGGGGCCGGTCGCGTTGGTGAGGAAGTCCGCGCGACGGCTCGCATCGGCAAGCTTCTGGGCGAGCTCGTGAATCTCGGCTGAGCTCTGGGGCTCGCGATTGAACGCGCGGATGACCACGCGGCCGCTGTACGCCTCCTCGACGGCGCCCGTGAGATGGCCCACCCACTTCTGGCGCTCGGCCGCGAGCTCGAGGTTGCGGCGCGCGGTGAGCTTGGTCACCAGCACCGAGAGCAGCGAGAACGCGAGGAAGACGCAGGCGAGCAGCGGGCTATAGACGAACATCATCACCACGGCGCCCGTCACGCCGCCGATCGCCATGAGCAGGCGCAGCAAGCCGGTCTGCAGGACCTCGGACATCTTATCGAGGTCGTTGGTGGCGCGGCTCACGACCTCACCCGGGCGATGCGCGTCGAAGAACGCGAGCGGGAGGCGGTTCATCTTGGCTGCGAGCTTGTTGCGCAGCGACAGGTTGAGGCGTTCCGCGAAACCGGCCATGACGAAGCACTGGAGCGTGTAGAACGCAGCGGCGAGCGTCCAGACGGCGAGGTAGATCGCGATCGCCCGGCCGCCGGTCTCCCAGCCCACGGTAAACGAGCGGCCCTGCGCGAAGGCATCCTGGATGCTCGCCCACAGGATATCGATGACGCGTGCCGAGAACGCCGGCGCCGCCACCGAGAACGCCGTGTACAGGATAATGGAGACGATCACGAGCACGAAGCGCCAATGCTGGTCGCGCGCCTCGCGCCAGAGGCGGATCACGGTTCGCTTGATATCTCGCGGCACCTCGGCCTCGTCGGACGCGCCAGGCGCGCCCCCGCCTGCGTCCTCGGCCCCCGCGACCGCGCAGGCACCCGTCGCCGCATCCTGCTCGACGCTGTGCAGCGCCCGCTCCTCGAGCTGCCCGACCTGTTCCAGTCCGCCGGTCTTCTCAAACTGTTCCGCCATATCACTCGCCTCCCTTCATCTGCGACCTCGCTATGTCGCGGTAGACCGCGCAGGTCTCCATGAGCTCCTCGTGCGTGCCCTTCCCCTCGATGCGCCCGTCCTTGAGCACGACGATCCGGTCGGCGTGCAAGATGGTCGAGATACGCTGGGCGATGATGAGCACCGCGGCGCCGCGCGTCTCGGGCACGAGCGCGCGGCGCAGGGCGGCATCGGTCTTGAAGTCGAGCGCGGAGAAGCTGTCGTCGAAGATATAGAGGTCGGCGCGCTTCATGAGGGCGCGCGCGATGGACAGGCGCTGGCGCTGGCCGCCGGAGAAGTTGGTGCCGCCCTGCGCCACCGGCGTCTCCAGACCCTGCGGCAAGTCGAAGACGAACTCGCTCTGCGCGACCTCGAGCGCATGGCGCATCGCGGCCTCGTCCGCCGTGTCGTCGCCGTAGCGCAGGTTGCTCGCCACCGTGCCCGAGAACAGCCACGCCTTCTGCGGCACATAGGAGATCGCGCCGCGCAGGTCGCGTTGCGCCAGGTCGCGCACGTCGACGCCGCGGAAGCGCACCGCGCCCTCCGTCACGTCGTGCAGGCGCAGCAGCATCTTCGCGATGGTCGATTTTCCCGAGCCGGTCGATCCGATGATGGCCGTGGTCTGCCCGCGCTTGCAAGCGAAGGACAGGTCGTGCAAGGTGTCCTCGTCCGCATCTTCGAAGCGGAAGGACGCGTGGTCGAAGACGGCGACGTCGTCGGAAGCCGCCTCGCGCGCCGCGGACGCGGCCGCCGGATCGGCACCGGGAGCAGGAGCGGCGAACGCCGCCGGTTCGACGCCGTCTGCGATCTCCGGTTGAAGGTCGATGACGGCGGCGGCGCGATCGAGGCAGGCCTTCGCACGCGGCAGGGTGAGCGCGACGATCTGCGCCATCATCACGAAGAAGAGGATGAGCATCGCGTACTCGAGCACCGCCGACACGCTGGCGATCTGCATGGCATGGGCGCCCACGCGGTTGCCACCCAGCCACAAGACCGCTACCTCGGCGATGTTCATGAAGAAGAACGCCGAGCAGTCGAGGCCGGCGAACAGCAGGTTCACCTTGATAGCGCGGTCCGCGTAACTCGTGAACACCTCGTCGAGCCGGCGCTCGGCATGGCGCTCCTTATTGAAGGCGCGGATGACGCGGGCGCCCACGATGCTCTCACGCAGCACCACGTTCATGCGGTCGATGAGCTTTTGCAGGCTCATGAAGATGGGCGCCGCCTTGGCGACCGTCACCACGGCGATCGCGAGCACGATCGCGACCACCGCGGCGAGGAGCATGCCCATCTGGTAATCGATCATGCACGCCATGACGATGCCCGCGACCGAGAGGAACGGCACCGGCAGCACGAGCTGGATCGTAGCGATGACGGACTGCTGGATCACGTTGGTATCGTTAAGCGTACGCGTGATCATGGAACCCGTGCCGAAGCGCTCGAAATCGCCGCCCGAAAACGCGAGGGACGCGTCGTAGACGGCGTTGCGTATGTCGCGCGCCACGTTGGATGCGAGCTTGGCCGCCAGGTACGCGCCGGTCATGGCGCCGCCGCTCGCCAGCAGCGAGGCTCCCAGCATGGCTAGGCCGCCGCGCACGATATAGTCGAAATCGCCCGTGCCGATGCCGGTGTTGATCATATCCGCGAGCATCGTGGGAACGAGCAGCGTGCCCACGTTGTCGACCAGCAGCACCAGCAGCGTGACCGCCACCAGCGCGCGATAGGGCTTCATGAATCGGAACAGCAACTTCATACGCATCTCCTCCTTACGGCGCCGCAAAGCGGTCGCCCCTCCCTCTGCCTGCGGGCCCACTCCCCGCTCCCGCAAGCGCCGCTGCCGGTCGAGCCGAGCAACCCGCAGCCGCGCGCGGATGCGGCACGCTACCCGCGGCCCTCGTTCATGCTCGTGAACTCGGCGTCGAGCGCCTCGGTGTACTTGTTCGCCAGCTCGAGCAGGGTAGCGCGCTCGTCCGCCGTGAGCGTGCAGAAAGCGCGGCGCTCGGCCTCGATACCGGGCACGATGTTCTCCTTCGCAAAGACCACGCCCGCGGGCGTGAGCGACGCCTGCTTGCTCTTGCGGCTTCCGGGCTCGAACGACAGCTCGATGAGCTCGCGCGATTCCAGCGATTTGAGCGCCGAGTTGATGGTCTGCTTGCTGTACGACCAGGCGATGGCGATGCTGCGTAGCGATGCCGTTCCGCCCGCGCGCACCAGCTCGTACAGCATCCAGTACGCGCAGCTCGACAGCCCGCAGCTCCGGGCGAACTGCCCATACAGGCGGTCGGCGGCGTTGTAGAGATAGTCGAGTTGTGCCGGGCTATCGATATCTGCAGCCATGCTTCCCCCCCCCTTTTTTTCGCGCAGAAGGCCGATCTGCGTTGCCGGAGGTCGACCGCGGTGCGTATTTTATCCGATTTCGGACATAGAGCAGAATACTACCGAGAGAGAATCACGGTCAACAGACGCGCGAAGGTTGCGCCACGGCAACGAAAAACGGCCCCGGCGCACGAGGCACCGGAGCCGAAAAGGGGGACGAAGCATGCGCGGGCGCTACTCGGGACGCACCCAGCCTTCCTGGATGGACGCGTGGAACGTCGCGTCAGCGAAGAGGTCGTGGACGCTCTTGCCGTCGCGCCACGGCAGCTCGATGAGCTCGGACAGCGTGGTGACCAGATCGGAGCAATCGCTGAAGCGACCCTTGGGGTTCAGCTTCTCGCAGTCCTGGACGCGCCAGTACCCGTCGGTGTGGGTGATGTAATACTCATGTCCATCGACATCCATGAATACGCGAGTCTTGGAGCGCAGGTAAGTCAGCAGCTCCTCAAACGAAAACGCAAGGGTATCGTCTACCTTCAATCCCATGGCTGCCTCCTTGGCGTCGTACGCCCGCTCGGGCGTTTGGGTAACATTGCCTACCTCACAGTTAACGCCTGGGAGCTTACACCGCCATGATGAAATAGGCAGACGGCATGCATGTTCGAGCAACGGTAGCAAGATGGGCGCAAACGCAGCGAGCGATGCCGAAAGTATTCCGACATCGCTCGCAAACAAGCAGCTCGCTTCTAGATTTGATACACGCCGTGGCACGGATTATTTGGTGGCGCCCGGCAGCGCGGACGGGCGGCTGCGCCCATCCGCGCGGTTTATTTGGTCGCGTCTTTCTCCTTCATCGCGGGGACGATACGCTTCACGACCCACCAGGCGATGACGGCGAGGGCGACGACGATGATCACGACCTTCACCACGTCGGAGACCCACTCGGCCTGCGCGGTGACCTGCTCCCACGCGCCGCCGGCCCAGAAGCCCAGGGTGCACAGGATCGCGTTCCATGCCAGCGAGCCCACCAGCGTGTAGAGGGCGAAGCGGACCATGTTCATCTTCGCCGTGCCCGCGGGGATGGAGATCAGGCTGCGGACCACCGGGATGCAGCGGCAGATGAGCACGGTGATCTGGCCTTTGCGGTCGAACCAGCCGATGGCCTTGGAAACATCATCGGACTTGAAACCGAGCATGCGCATCGGCTTGGTATCGAAAAAGCCCTCGAGGCGCTTCTGCGAGAGCAGGCGCCCGATTCCGTAGAGGAAATACGCGCCCACCACGGACCCCACGGTGGCGAAGGCGATCACGCCGCCGAGCGACATATCGGTCTGCGTGGCGAGGAAGCCGGAGAGCGGCAGGATGACCTCGCTGGGAATGGGCGGGAAAACGTTCTCGAGCAGAATGAGGGCGGCGACGGCGAAATAGCCGAAGTCGCTGATGAACTGGAAGAATGCCTCTTGCATGGATGAACCTTTCGGACGAATTGCCCGAAATATGATACGTGTCCCCCGCCGATACGCGGAAACCTCGACGGAATGAGGACAATTCGGCTGCAGACTCACCATATCTCGCGACTCCGCGCCATGACGGGGTCGCCGCCGCGGGCCGGGGCGCGGCGGGA
>URKM01000062.1 GCA_900548365.1 uncultured Collinsella sp.
CCACCGCCGCCCACCCAGTCCGCCACCCGCCCGCCGCCGCGCGCCGTCAGCGCCGCCCGCTGCGCCGATCTCCGTCGGCTCGCTGCTTCCATGTGCACCAAAACACGGCTCTGGGCTGCAATAATCTCGAAATAGTGCCTGTCCCCAATCTGAGAGATCGAATTGGGGAAGAAAACGCTTGCACTGTGTATAGGTGTGTATATACTGTAGTTAGTGAGTATATACATGTATGCTCACAGGAGGGGTTCTCGAGACGTCGGGACCCCGTGCGAGCCGCCGGGGGACGCCTCGTCGGCATGGCATGGAAGGAACCTATTTCGTGGAAATCATCATCTCGAACTCAAGCTCGAAACCCATCTACGAGCAGATAACCAGCCAGATCAAAGACCAGATCATGGCCGGCGAACTCGCGGCGGGCGAGCAGCTCCCCTCGATTCGCGCGCTCGCTAACAGCTTGCGCGTGAGCGCGATCACCACCAAGCGCGCCTATGCCGACCTGGAATCCCAAGGGTTCATCGAAACCGTGCAGGGCAAGGGCAGCTTCGTGGCGGGCGGCAACGCCGACCTGCTTCGCGAGGAGCGCCTCCGCGAGATCGAAACGCGTCTTGGCCAGGCGATCGAGGCGGGTCGCGCGCTCGGGTTGGGCGATGGCGAGCTCATCGAGATGATGAGCACCCTTTTGGAGAGTGACGACTAACTATGACGACATCGTTTGCTGACGGCGGGTTCAACGGGGTTGAACCGGTATCGACTTCGGGTTCTGCGCTCCTCGAGGCGCGCGGGCTCATCAAGCACTATGACGGGTTCGCGCTTCAAAACGTATCGTTTTCGGTGGAGCCGGGTCAGATCGTGGGCTTCATCGGCCAGAACGGCGCCGGAAAGTCCACCACCATCAAGGCGCTGCTGGGGCTGATCGGGCTCGATGGCGGGGAGGCCCGCGTGCTCGGCGTCTCGCCGCGCGAGCTGTCCGCATCATCGGCCGCGGTAAAGGAGCGCATCGGCGTGGTGTTCGACACCGTCTCGATGCCTCCGCATATGAAAGTGCGCGAGGTCGGCAAGCTGATGTCCCGTGCGTATGCAACCTGGGACGCATCGGCGTTCGAGCGCCTTCTCGTCCAGTTCAAGCTGGACGACACCAAGACCATCAAGGAGCTTTCCCGCGGCATGGGGATGAAGCTGAGCTTGGCGTGCGCATTGGCACACGACCCCCAGGTGCTCATCCTGGATGAGGCCACGGCGGGGCTCGATCCGATGGCGCGCGACGAGGTGCTCGACATGCTGCGCGAATTCGTCGCCGTCGAGGACGCGTCGGACGAGCCGTGTCACGCGATCCTCATGAGCAGCCATATCACGAGCGACCTGGACAAGATCGCCGACGAGGTTGTGTGCATCGATGAGGGCCGCATCGTGTTCGCGTGTTCCAAGGACGAGATCTGCGACCTCATGGGCGTGGCACGCTGTCGCGCCGCCGAGGTCGAGCTCCTGCTGGCGAGCCCGTCTGCGCCGGCGGAGCTGCGCGTGCTGCACCACGACTACGGTGTGGACGTGCTGGTGCCGGACCGCTTCGAGTTCGCCCGCACGTTCCCCGAGATCCCGTGCGACCGCGTGTCCATCGACGATTACATGGCGCTCATGCTCAAGGGCTCGGTACTGCATCCGCGCGGGGCGGCTGCGAAAGGAGGCGATCGCTGATGATGCGCATGGTTAAGATGGAGCTGGTGGTGTTCGGCCAGTACCTCAAGCAGCTGTCCTTCAGCATCTTGTTCATGGCGGTGTGCTTCGTGGCGGGAATGGGCAGTACGTCGGCGCTGCCGGGAATCATCTTCATGATGGGGATGTTCAGCCTGTCCAACAGCGCGAGCAACTACGATGAGCGCAACGATTGGGCGGCGTTCCGCCTGACCATGCCCGTGTCGCGTAAGGAGGTCGTCCTCGGGCGGTATCTGTTCGTGCTTGCCGGGGCGCTGTCGGTGTCGCTGCTCGTCGGCGCGGCGGCGCTTGTCCTGTCGATACTGGGCGATGCGTCCGTGCTGCCCGAGGTAGTCGCGCGCATGGTGCGGCTCGATGCGGACGCGCTGCAGGCGGGGCTGTTCACGCTGGCATTCTGCAGCGCCATGGGGTTCGTCATCGCATCGGTGTCCATGCCGGTGTTCTTCAAGTTCGGCCAGACCAAGGCGACGCAGTGGCTGCCCTTCATCATGATGTTTTTGGGCGTCGCGCCGTTCATGATCGTCGGCTTCATGGGCGAGGAGGCCATGATGGCGGCGCAGCGCGCGCTTGCTTTTGCCGAGACGCCGGAGGGTCTGGCGGCGTTCGCCGCCGGCGCGTGCGCGTTCGGCCTGGTGTGCTACGCGGTGAGCTGCGCGATCTCCCTGCGCATCTATTCCGCGCGCGACCTATAAGCCGCAACCTCGGTCGGCGCCTCTCAAATAGGGGACAGGCACCAATCTGAGACCCGGCCCGGCCTAAGGGGACGGGCGCCGACCCGAGGCCCTGCCTGGGGAACGGGCGCCTGCCCGAGGCCCTACCTGGGGAAACGGGCGTCGACCCGAGGCCGGCCTGGGGCGAGGCGATGGGCGCAGGGGCGCGCGCCAAAAGGGCGAGACGGGCACCCCCGCAGTCCCCTTAGGTCTCAAATAGGTGCCTGTCCCCAATCTGAGGTCTTTGCAGAATGCTTACTATTTGGACGAACGCATGATAGTTCTTACACGATCATGCCGATTGGCTGACATCCATTCGCTCTTGCGCTAACACGTGCTCCCCATACTTGAGTGCGGACCGCATCGCGGTCTTTTCTATGCACATGCGTGATGGGAGCCATCTTTATGCAGCAACAGACGATCAGCCGTCGCAATTTCGTTCGTTTCTCCGTCGTGGGCGCGGGAGTCGCCGCCGCGGCCTGTGCGGCGCATCCGGCTGCCGCCGGCGCCGATACCGTCGCGGGATCGTCCTCGTATCCCCAGCAGATCAAGATCGCCCATCTATCCGATCTCCACTACTTCTCGAAGAGCCTGTGGTCGGATTGCGAGGACTTCACGATCGCGGAGAATTCCGACCGCAAGATGTTCAAGGAATCCGGCGCGATCATCGACAAGGCTCTAGCGGAGATCGTGGCATACCAGCCCGATCTGGTGCTCGTTTCCGGCGATCTTACCAAGGACGGCGAGCTGATCTGCCATACCGAGGTGCACGACAAGATCGTCGCCGCCCGCAAGGAGCTCGCGGCGGCCGGCAAGCAGACGCTCTTCTGCGTCATCAACGGCAACCATGACATCAACAACGACGACAACGGCCGCGACTTCTCCAGCGGCGTCGCAGAGCATACCGACCTGGTCGACCCCCTTAAGTTCAAGGACCTGTGGGCCGATTGCGGCTACGATGCCGCCATCGCGAAGTTCGATGAGGGCGGCACGCGCGGCGGTAGCCTCTCCTACGTGGTGCGTCCCGTCAAGGGCATCACGCTGATCGTGGTCGACTCCGGCAAGTATTCCAGCGACCAGAACGGCCTCGATCGCGACGAGCACGTTACCTCGGGCGTGGTGGGGGAGAAGCTGCTCGCTTGGGTCGAGAGCCAGGCGAAGCAGGCCCGCGACGCCGGCGACATCGTCATCGCGATGCAGCATCACGGCGTCGTGCCACATTTCGACATGGAGCCCCAGCTCATGGGCGAGTACCTGGCGGATAACTACGAGGAGTGCCAGCGCCGCTACGCCGATGCGGGCATCTCCGCGGTGTTCACCGGCCATATGCACGCGAACGATATCGCGAGCATCACGACGGATGCGGGCAACGTGCTCTACGATATCGAGACCTGCGCGACCGTCACCTATCCGAGCGACATCCGCTTCGCCACGCTTTCGTGGGAGCGCGAGGCCGGTACGGCGACGGTGAACGCGACGCTCGCCGTCGAGAACCACGCGCTGGGCGCGGTCGACTATCGAGACTTCGCCACGAACGAGCTGCAGGCCATCGAGGACATCACCGCCTACGGCGACGAGCGCCTGCTCACGGTCGACGTGGTGAAGACGATGATCGCCGATGCGCTGGTCTCTCCGATGATCGACGAGCTGGTGTCGAACGGCGGCGTGAAACCCGCGCTCGCCGGCCTCATGGGCAGCTTCGGCGTCGAGGGCGTGACGGTCGACACGCTCGATGCATCGCTGTTCGGCTTGCTGCGCACGATGTTGCCCCAGTCGAAAGATGCGGCGATCACGATGGAGCTCGGCGACCTCAGCTCGCTTATCAAGAGCTACGGAACGCTCGGCATCTGGGTCGACGGCGCCGCCTCTCGCGTGATTCTGGAGCGCATGGATGTCGAATCTCCCGCTATGCAGCCGTTGGCGCTCGAGCCGACCGCCGAGACGGTCCGCGCGATCGAGTCGGTTGCCGCGATGGCGCCCATGACGTACGCCGCCGGGAAATATTGGTCCTACTATATCGATGACGCGTCGTTCGCGAAGTTCATGGCGACGATCTATTCCAAGATCGATACGGAGATCCTGCAGAACGGTAAATCGGATACGCTTGCGCTGCTCCGCGCGCTGGTCGAGACGCTGCTCGCGCAGCAGGTTGATGCCGAGGGGAAGACCCTGTTCGACCTTATCAAGTTCGCATACAGCGACCATCTCTTCGGCGATGAGACCTGCCCTGCCTGGGTGGAGCAGGCCACGGCGAACATCAAGCTCACGGGTGCTGATGAGGCGGGCGAGGCGGCTGCCGACGGCTCGCTTATCAGCTTCCTGCGCGCCGCGCTGAACGAGGAGAACAATCTCGCCGCGCTGACCAAGCTGCTGAAGAAGGTGAGCCTGAAGCTGTCCGACCTGTGCGTGAAGGATCAGGGGTCGGGCCCCATCACGCTGATCGGCCTCGTCGCGAGCAGCGTCGGCTCCGTGCTGGGCTTCCTGGGCGAAAATCCCGCGAACATGATCCCCAACATCCCGTCGGTCGCCGAGCTGGCCTACGGTGCGCTCTACACCTTGACGCACGATTCCAACACGACGACCGACCGCGCGCTCGCGCTGGGCGCGGCGCTCACCGACCCCGACTGGGTGGCGGATGGCGCCGGTGGGTCCGATGACGGCAACGGCGGCGGCAACGGCAACGGCAGCAACGGCAACGGCACCGGTGCGGGTACGGGCTCCGGCTCCGTCTCGGCTGGTGGTTCAGCGGCGAGCGGCAAGCCCGGTTCCGCCGGTTCGCTGCCCAAGACGGCGGACTCCGGCGCCGTCGGCGCGGCGGCGGTGCTGGCCATGGGCGCGGTCGCGTGCGGCGCCTACGGCTACAAGATCGCCCAGGACCAGAAGGACGCCGAGCTTTAGGAATCGAGCGCCGGGGCGTTCCGACGCCTGCGCGCATCGGATCGGGGCGGAGGCATCGTCCCACCCGGGCGGCCGAGGTCATAGCACATGCGAGGGGAGGTGCTGCGGCGCCTCCCTTTCTCGTCTGAGGAGAAGGCGGGGCAAAACCCTTCGTCCCGTTTTGATACACCCGCATGACGCATCAAAATGATGTAAAAAGCCCGTGCTATCATATGGGCAGTTCATACAGCGCCTCCGCGCTACTGCTCGAGGCATGAGAGAGGACAACAAACATGCTCAACGCGATCGAGATCTCGCCCAAGGTCTGGTGGGTCGGCGGCATCGACTGGAACGAGCGCCTGTTCCACGGCTACACCACCGAGGCCGGCATCACCTACAACGCCTACCTCATCATGGACGAGAAGATCACCCTCATCGACACCTGCAAGGCCACGTTCTCCAACGAGCTCGTGCAGCGCATCTCCCAGGTGGTCGACCCCTCCAAGATCGACGTCGTCATCACCAACCACGTGGAGATGGACCACTCCGGTTCCCTGCCCGTGATCCACAAGATCGCCCCCAACGCCCAGATCTACGCCTCTGCCGGCGCCGGCGTGAAGGAGGTCTACGCCCACTTCGGCATCGAGGCCACGCCCGTGAAGAGCGGCGACACGCTGAACATCGGCGAGCGTACGCTCACCTTCGTGACCACGCCCATGGTCCACTGGCCCGACAACATGGTCACCTACTCCGACGTCGACCAGATCCTGTTCTCCAACGACGCGTTCGGCCAGCACTTCGCCACCACCAAGCGCTTCGACGACGAGAACGACCTCTGCGAGATCATGAAGCAGGCCAAGAAGTACTACGCCAACATCGTGTGGCCGTACGGCATGCAGGCGGGCAAGGCGCTTGCCGCGGTGAAGGGCCTCGACCTCAAGATGATCGCCCCCAGCCACGGCTGCATCTGGCGCTCCCACATCGACAAGATCCTCGCCTGCTACGAGGATTGGACCACCTATAAGACCGAGGAGAAGGCCGTCGTCATCTTCGACTCCATGTGGCACTCCACCGAGATGATGGCGCGCGAGATCTGCGACGCTTTCATTGCCGAGGGCATCTCCGCCCAGCTCGTCGACGTCAAGGCGACCCACATCTCCGACATCATGACCGACATGTGCGATGCCCGCTACGTCGCCATCGGCTCGCCCACGCTCAACTCCAACATGCTGCCCACCGTGGCGAGCTTTCTCACCTACATGCGCGGCCTGTCGCCCAAGAACGACCAGCGCATCGGCCTGGCGTTCGGCTCCTACGGCTGGGCCCCGCTCGGCCCCAAGCAGGTGTGCGAGGAGATGGAGAAGGCCAAGTTCAACCTTCCCGTCCCTGTAATCACCCAGCAGTGGATTCCCTCCGAGGAGAACCTCGCCGAGCTGCAGGCCACGGTCAAGCAGGTCATCGAGGACGCCCGCGCCTAAGCGCGCGTACTTTGAAGTGAGACGCCGAGGGCTTGTGCCCGTCGCTGCCCATCGCGCCGGCCCGGATTTCGGGCCGGCGCTTTTTCGTTCTGGGCTGTGGGCTGGTACTTCTGCGAAGCGGATTTAAGACCGGCGCTCTCGCATGGGCCGAGCATCGTCAGGCGACAAAATGGCCCTGCTTGATTGCTGCCTCATGGTGGGTGCGGTGGCTCGCCGTTCATGGGTCGAAGGTGCGTGTGGAGATGCGTTTGCGTGCCCCGGGTCACCGCCGCGGGACGATGGTGACCGCCGCCGCCAACCGCTCGGCGAAAAATATAACCCTATAGGAAACATAGGCTGGCGTTTTGCATGGAGGGGTGTACCATTGCTCGGAATGGCACAAAGACCGGGTGATTGAGGGGTCCCTATGGCTTTGTTAGGCATCTTATTTGCGATTCCGCTCGCAATTTCCGTGCTCATGCTGGTATTCCGCCAGGATAGGCAGCGTGATCCCATCGCGATCGCGGGAGCGGCGGCCACGGCGCTCGCGTCGGTGGCGGTGGGCGCGACCTATATGAACGCGCCGCAGTTCTTCGAGATGCCGCAAGCGCTTTCCGTCGCGGGCAACTATCTGGCCGTGTTCATCGACCTGTTGCTGTGCGCCGTGGTGCTCCTCTATGCCGTGCGATGGCGCAACGGCTTCGCGATGGCCTTGGGCGCGGTGCAGATGATCGCCTCCGTGTGGTGCGGGTCGCTTGCCCTGTCGCCCGAGGATGCCTTCGCCGCTCCGCTCTACATCGACAACCTCTCCGTGATCATGGTGCTCATCGTAGGCATCGTGGGCAGCGTGATCTGCGTATACGCGCTGGGGTACATGAAGGATTTCCAGCACCATGAGGACGAGGCGGAGCGCCGCGAGGGCCGCGAGCCGGTCGATCGCCGCCATCAGTTCCTGGCGCTCATGTTTCTGTTTCTCGCCGCGATGTTCGTCATTGTCCTGTCCGACAACATGGACTGGATCTTGGCCGGCTGGGAGATCACCACGGTCTGCTCCTTCCTCATGATCGGCTACACGCGCACGCCCGAGGCGAGGAAGAGCGCGCTGCTGCAGATCAATCTCAACATGGTGGGCGGCCTCGCCTTCCACATCGCCGTCATCTACCTGCATGAACTACACATCCCGCTGTCGCTCAACCTCATGCCCTATATCGCCCAGAGCGTCGACTCGTGGGCGCTCGTGATCCCGCTCATGCTTCTCTCGGTGGCGGGTCTCACCAAGGCTGCACAGATGCCGTTCCACAAATGGCTGCTCGGCGCCATGGTCGCCCCGACGCCCACCAGCGCCCTGCTGCATTCGTCCACCATGGTGAAGGCCGGTGTGTTCCTGCTGGTCAAGCTTGCGCCGCTGTACCTGGTCTATCCCGTGGCGTCGTTCATGGTGGTGGGCGTCGGCGGCATCACGTTCGTGCTCTGCAGCTTCATGGCCATCTCCCAGAGCAACGCCAAGCGCGTGCTGGCCTATTCCACCATCGCCAACCTGGGGCTCATCTCGGCGTGCGCCGGCGTGGGCACCTCCGAGGCGGTGTGGGCGGCCATCTTCCTCATCATCTTCCATACGGTGTCGAAGTCGCTGCTGTTCCTGTGCGTGGGAACGGTGGAGCACCGTATCGGCAGCCGCAACATCGAGGACATGGACGGCCTCTTCGCGCGCCTGCCCCGGCTCACGCGCCTGATGATGCTGGGCATCATGGGCATGTTCGTGGCGCCGTTCGGCATGCTCATCTCCAAGTGGGCGACGCTCGTCTCGTTTGCCGAGACGGGCAACGTGGTCTTCTTGATCTTCCTGGCGTTCGGCTCGGCGGCGACGTTCTTCTTCTGGGCGAAGTGGCTCGGCAAGCTCTCGGGCGTTCCGCAGAAGGCGAGCAATGCCGAGGACGGCGTGCATCGTACCGAATGGGCGGCTGTGGGGACCATCGCGGGACTGCTCATCGCATGCTGCGTGCTGCTCCCGGTGATCTCGCAGACGGTGATCGGCCCGTATCTCCAGGGTGCCTACGGTATGGTGCCGCAGCTCATCGATGTCGACAACCTGGTCATCATGGTCGCCATCGTGCTCTTCATCGCGATCGTCCTGCTCACGCCGTGGGGTCGCGCCACCAAGAAGAAGCGCATCGCCGTCTACCTGGGCGGAACCTGCACCGATCCGGATGGACGCCAGTACCATGGCTCCATGGGCCGCACGATGACGTCGTCGAAGCGCAACTGGTATCTCGAAGGCATATTCGGCGAGCGCTATCTCTCGCCTGCGGGCATCGTGGTGTGCGCGTCGCTCATGCTGATGTGCTTCGCCGCCTGCTTCATCTTCGACCTGAGCTTCCTCACGGGCGGGTCGTTCTACAACGACCGCGAGGTCTTGCTGGTCGGCCCCGGCCTGCCGGGCATTCTGCTGGGCATCGCGGCGTTTTCGGTGCTGGCGCCCGTTGCGGGCTGCTTGCTGGACGGTCTCGACCGCAAGGTGTCCGCCCGCATGCAGGGACGCGTGGGGCCGCGCCTGCTGCAGCCCTACTATGATGTCCGCAAGCTGCTGATGAAGGAGCAGGCGAGCGTGAACGCGGTCGATGAGGCATACGTGACCTGCGCGCTCGTGTTCTGCGCGATAGCGGGCGGCATGTTCGTCTCCGGCTCGAATCTATTGATGTGCGTGTTCCTCGTCACGCTGGCGACGCTCTTCGTCATCATCGCGGGCTACTCCGCGCGCTCTCCGTATGCCGATACCGGCGCCGACCGTGAGTGCCTGCAGGTGATGAGCTACGAGCCCATGCTGCTCATCATGACCGTGGGCTTCTTCACCGCCACCCAGAGCTTCGACGTGGCCCAGCTGTCCCACCTGGATGCGCCCATCATCGTCTCGCTCGTCCCCATCTTCCTCGGTCTGCTGTTCATCCTCACCATCAAGCTGCGTAAGTCGCCGTTCGACCTGTCTTACAGCCACCATGCGCACCAGGAGCTCGTGAAGGGCATCACGACCGAGATGAGCGGGCGCACGCTGGCGAAGATCGAGGTCCTGCATTGGTGCGAGAGCGTGCTCTTCCTCATGTGGGTGGGCATGTTCTTCGTATGGGATGCCCCGCTCTCGGGGCTGCTCGCGCTCGCCATGGTGGCGCTCACCTGGTTCTTCGAGGTATGGATCGACAACAACTTCGCGCGCGTCAAATGGCAGGCCTGCTTGAAGTCCGCCTGGCTGGTCGCGCTGGTCATGGGCGTGGTGAACCTCTTCTACGTGCTCATCACGCCGTTTATCTAAGGGAGGCGCAATATGGGATATTCATCCAAGTCGCCATGGCTGATTCACTATGACGGTTCGAGCTGCAACGGCTGCGATATCGAGGTGCTGGACTCTCTCACGCCGCGCTATGACATCGAGCGCTTCGGCATCATCAACACCGGCAACCCGAAGCATGCCGACATCTTCCTGGTGACGGGATCGGTGAACCACCAGAACATCAACGTGGTGAAGCACATCTACGACCAGATGCTCGAACCCAAGGTCGTGGTGGCGTGCGGTGCGTGCGCGTGCACCGGCGGCGTGTTCCGCGAGTGCTACAACGTGCTGGGCGGGGTGGATAAGGCCATCCCGGTCGATGTCTACGCGCCCGGATGCGCCGTGCGCCCCGAGACCATCATCGATGCCGTGCTCCAGGGCGTGGCGATTCTGGACGAGAAGGCCGAGCGTATGCGCCGCGGCCTGCCGCC
>URKM01000063.1 GCA_900548365.1 uncultured Collinsella sp.
CCGCGCCGCCCGCGCCCCGCGCCGCCGGTTGCTTGACGCCCGCATCGCCGGCCGCCCGGCCCGCGCCGCCGGTTGCCGCGGCTCTCAGATTAGTGCCTGTCCCTTTTCTGAGACGCGCCCTCGCCGCCCGCGCCCACCACCGCATGCTCGCCGCACCCCGAGCGGGCCCGCGAAATCTGCGGCAAAAATGGCACGAACTTGCGGACGCATTCGCCTAGAAATCGAGTTGCACCTGCGCGCGCGGGGGTACAATGAATCCGCATGGGCATTTTATCCGCGAGGGCGCTTCCGCACCTACGGACGCCCGTAAAACGCATCTACCAGGGGCATCGCCGCTCCTGGCAGGCATGTATACCCAAACGAGAGGAGAGGGGTATATGGCAGATCGCAAGTTCAAGTCTATGGACGGCAACGAGGCCGCCGCGTACGTAAGCTACGCGTACACCGAGGTGGCGGGTATCTACCCGATCACGCCGTCCAGCCCGATGGCCGACCATGTCGACCAGTGGGCCGCCCAGGGCAAGAAGAACATCTTCGGCACGCCCGTCAACGTGGTCGAAATGGAGTCCGAGGCGGGCGCCGCGGGCGCCGTCCACGGCTCGCTGGGCGCCGGTGCCCTCACCACCACCTACACGGCCTCCCAGGGCCTGCTGCTCATGATCCCGAACATGTACAAGATCGCGGGCGAGGGCCTGCCGAGCGTCTTCCACGTCTCGGCCCGTACCGTCGCCTCCCACGCTCTGAACATCTTCGGCGATCACTCCGACGTCATGGCCTGCCGCCAGACCGGCTTCGCCATGCTCGCCGAGGGTAACGTCCAGGAGGTCATGGACCTTTCGCCCGTCGCCCATCTCGCCGCCCTCACCGGCAAGACGCCGTTCGTCAACTTCTTCGACGGCTTCCGCACCTCGCACGAGATCCAGAAGGTCGCCGTGTGGGATTACGAGGACCTCAAGGACATGTGCGACATGGACGCCGTCCAGGCGTTCCGCGACCACGCGCTCAACCCCGAGCACCCCACCGCTCGCGGCAGCCATGAGAATGGCGACATCTTCTTCCAGCACCGCGAGGCCTGCAACGCCACCTATGACGCGCTGCCCGCCATCGTCCAGTCCTACATGGACAAGGTGAACGCCAAGCTCGGTACCAACTACCACCTGTTCGACTACTACGGCGCCGACGACGCCGACCGCGTGGTCGTCTGCATGGGTTCCTTCTGCGACACCCTCGAGGAGGTCATCGACTACCTCAACGCCCACGGTGAGAAGGTCGGCCTGGTGAAGGTCCGCCTGTACCGCCCGTGGTCCGTCGAGGACTTCGTGGCCGCGCTGCCCGCGACCGTCAAGAAGATCGCCGTGCTCGACCGCACCAAGGAGCCCGGCTCCATCGGCGAGCCGCTCTACCAGGACGTCGTCTCCGCCCTGTACGAGGCCGGTCGCTCCGACCTCGTCGTGGTCGGCGGCCGCTACGGCCTCGGCTCCAAGGACGAGCCGCCCGCGGCAGCCTTCGCCGTCTACGAGGAGCTCAAGGCCGACGCGCCCAAGCGCGAGTTCACCATCGGCATCGAGGACGACCTCACCCACCTGTCCCTGCCCATGGACCCGGATGCCCCCAACACGGCGGCTGAGGGTACCATCGAGTGCAAGTTCTGGGGCCTCGGCGGCGACGGCACCGTCGGCGCCAACAAGAACTCGATCAAGATCATCGGCGACCACACGGACAAGTACGTCCAGGCCTACTTCCAGTACGACTCCAAGAAGACCGGCGGCGTCACCATCTCGCACCTGCGCTTCGGTGATTCCCCGATCCGCTCGCCGTACTACGTGACCAAGGCCGACTTCGTCGCCTGCCACAACCCGAGCTACATCATCAAGGGCTTCAAGATGGTGCGCGACGTCAAGCCCGGCGGCACCTTCCTGGTCAACTGCCAGTGGACGCCCGAGGAGTTCGCCTCCCACATGCCGGCGAACGCCAAGCGCTACATCGCCAAGAACAACATCAACGTCTACCTGATCGACGCCATCGATCTGGCCGCCAAGGTGGGTATGGGTAAGCGCACCAACACGGTGCTGCAGTCCGCGTTCTTCGCTCTCGCCGGCGTGCTGCCACAGGCCGACGCACTCCAGTACATGAAGGACGCCGCCACTAAGTCCTACGCCAAGAAGGGCGAGGCCATCGTCGAGGCCAACCACAAGGCCATCGACGCCGGCGCAACCGCCTTCGTGAAGTTCGACGTCCCGGCCGACTGGGCCGACGCCGCCGACGAGGCTCCCGCCTCCGTCCTCACCGACGACCAGAAGAGCGCCATCGCCAAGCAGGTCAAGGAGCTCATGGAGCCCATCGCCCGCATGGACGGCGACTCCCTGCCCGTCTCCGCGTTCAAGGATTGCGCCGACGGCCAGTTCGAGCTGGGCGCCTCCGCATACGAGAAGCGCGGCGTCGCGGTCATGGTCCCGCATTGGGACGAGACCAAGTGCATCCAGTGCAACCAGTGCGCCTACGTCTGCCCGCACGCGACCATCCGTCCGTTCGGCATGACCGAGGACGAGGTCGCTGCCGGCCCCGAGACCATGCGCACGCTGGACGTGAAGATCCCCAAGAACACGGGTCTCAAGTTCGCTATCGCCATCAGCCCGCTCGATTGCATGGGCTGCACCAACTGCGCCAAGGTCTGCCCGAAGGACGCCCTCACCATGGTTCCCGCCGAGGGCGAGCTCGTCGAGCAGAAGACCTTCGACTACTGCGTCGCCAACGTGACCGAGAAGCCCGAGCTCATCAACAAGAACCTCAAGGGCAGCCAGTTCAAGCAGCCGCTGCTTGAGTTCTCCGGCTCCTGCGCCGGCTGCGCCGAGACCGCGTACGCGCGCCTCGTCACGCAGGTCTGCGGTGACCGCATGTTCATCTCCAACGCCACCGGCTGCTCCTCCATCTGGGGCAACCCGGCCGCTACCTCGCCGTACTGCACCAACAAGGACGGCCACGGTCCGGCATGGAACAACTCCCTGTTCGAGGACAACGCCGAGCACGGCCTGGGCATGGAGCTCGGCTACAAGGCGGTCCAGGGCAAGCTCGTCGCCGAGACCGAGGAGCTCATGGCTTCCGATTGCGCGACCGACGAGCTGAAGGCCGCGGCACAGGCTTGGCTCGACGCCCGTAACGACGCCGAGGCCTCCAAGACCACGGCTGCCGCCTACATCGAGCAGCTCGAGGCTTGCGGCTGCGACAAGGCCCGCGCCATCCTCGCCGACAAGGCGTACCTCACCAAGAAGTCCTTCTGGATCTTCGGCGGCGACGGCTGGGCCTATGACATCGGCTTCGGCGGCCTCGACCACGTCCTCGCCTCCGGCAACGACGTGAACGTCTTCGTCTTCGACACCGAGGTCTACTCCAACACCGGCGGTCAGGCTTCCAAGGCTTCCAACCTCGGCCAGGTCGCACAGTTCGCCGCTTCCGGCAAGGCCATCAAGAAGAAGAGCCTGGCCGAGATCGCGATGAGCTACGGATACGTGTACGTGGCGCAGGTCGCTATGGGCGCCAACCCCGCCCAGACCCTCAAGGCCATCCAGGAGGCCGAGGCCTACGACGGCCCGTCCCTGATCATCGGCTACAGCCCCTGCGAGATGCACTCCATCAAGAAGGGCGGCATGCAGAACTGCCAGGCCGAGATGAAGAAGGCCGTCGAGTGCGGTTACTGGAACATGTTCCGCTTCAACCCGGCTGCCGAGGAGGGCAAGAAGTTCTCCCTCGACTCCAAGGAGCCCGCAGGCGGCTACCAGGAGTTCCTGATGAACGAGGCTCGCTATGCTTCGCTCACCCGCTCGTTCCCCGAGCGCGCCGAGGAGCTCTTCGCCGCTAACGAGGCTGCGGCTATGGATCGCTACCAGCACCTGCTGAAGCTCAAGACCCTCTACAACGAGGCGTAAGGCTTCGGCTGGGATGATCCGTTCCATCAGGAGGCCCCGAAGGGTTCCCATGCGAACGTCCTCGCGCTTGCGCGCTGCGGAATGTTCGCTTAGGGAATCCCTTCGGGGCCTCCCTTCGTTTCTCCCGCACGTGTGGGTCGTGAGAAAACTGGCGAAGGTCCTAGGCGGGGCCTTTCGTTTGGTGTTGGCGAAGGCCCTTGGGGCCTTTCGTTTTGGTGTTGATGAAGGCCCTTGGGGCCTTTCGTGTTTGGTGTTGGAGAAGGCTCCTGGGGGCCTTTTCTTGTATGGGCGGGATGCTGGCTTTTGGTTTCCGTTCGTTTTGCCGCCTGCCGAGAGCGCGAATCACCTTTTGGAAGCCTGCTGGCACTAAATGTCAAATTTGAGTCTTTTTGCCAACGCATTTCACGATGTATAAACTGAAAATGGCTTTATATTCAACAAATGTACAGTAAATGTTTCTTAAGAAGGCTTGGGAACACCGCTGAAGAAGGCCCGATGGGCGAATGGGGTCCGAAACTCGTGTTGCAGAAGGTTTGGGGCGGCATCAAAAGACTCAAAACTGACATTTAGTGCCACGGGCTAGTCCTGTTTTGTCGGAATCGGGGAAATTGGGCGTGGCGTTCGAAAAACGTATACAGAATGTGGTTGAGAATATGCATTGCTGGCCATATTGTGCCCCGATGGATGGGGGCTTGGGCCTCAGCGGGTGTGAGCTGGGGTCACAGCAGGCGTGAGCCCGAGCCCGGCGGGTGTGGGACGGAGCCACGGGGGTGCGAGCCCGAGTCCGGCGGATGTGGGACGAAGCCACAGCGGGTGCGAGCCCGAGCCCGGCGGGTGTGGGCCGGAGCCGCAGCGGGTGCGAGCCCGAGCCCGGACGGGTGTGAGCCGGAGCCCTGACGGATGAGAATCGGCGCCTTGACGAACGCGAACCCTGTCCTTGCATGCTGTCGTCCTCGCTCCGTCGCCCTCTGCTCTTTATATGGTTGGCCCGTCGTGCGTGCATGCTTGTTGGATAATTGCGTCATCGGATTTTTAAGGGAGGAGCCGCATGGCGCAGACAACGATCGAGATCCTGTATCCCGAATTTGGCAATCAGGCGGGTGACAACGGCAATGCCATGTACCTGCGCGCCTGCTTGCCTCAGGCAGCGTTTATCGAGACCACCTTCGGCGAGGAGCCCGCGTTCGTCACGCGTGACGACCTCTCGCTCATCTTGCTGTGCGGCATGACCGAGCGCCAACAGGAGCGCGTGCTCGACGCGCTCATGCCGTACGCCGAGCGCCTGGCCGCGCTGGCCGACGCCGGCACTCCCATGCTGTTCACCGGCAATGCCGTGGAGCTGCTGGGCAACATGATCATCACGCCCGAAGGCCGCGGCATCACGGGTCTGGGCCTGTTCGACTTCGTGACGCACCAGCTCACGCCGCAGCGCTTCACCGGCGTCGGGCTGGGTACCTTCCAGCCCGCTCCCGATGCCGATCCCATCGATATCGTGGGCTTCAAGATGCAGTTCACCCAGGCTGAAGGCAAGAACGAGAAGTGGTCGTTCTGCACGCTCAAGCAGGGCTTCGGCATGAATAAGAAGAGCGCCTTCGAGGGCGTTCGCCGCAACAACCTCATCGGGACGTGGTTCCTGGGTCCGCTGCTCACCGTCAACCCGCCGTTTACGCGCTGGCTGCTGGATGCCATGGGCGAGACGGATGCCGTGCTCGCGCACGAAGAGGTGGCGATGCGCGCTTACAAGCAGCGCGTGAAGGATTTCGCTACGCCCGGCATGGACGTGTAGCCCGACGGTCCGCGGGCGCGCGTGCCGAGGGGTTATCGCGCGGCCGCCATCGCAATCACCACTGTTAGCCGTTTTCTCCCAGCAAGGAGTTTCCTGTGAGCACTTCAACGAGCAAGACGCCGCGTTACTACCTCGCCCTCGCGGCGGGAAAGACCGCCGCCGCGGCGCTCAAGGCGGCGCGCCGCAATGGCGGCCAGGTGCCCGGCACCGTCGCCGAGGCCATCTGCCCCGATTTCCTCGCCCGCACGCCTAAGCCCGAGCGCGTGGTGTTCGTGACGGGCACCAACGGTAAGACCACCACGTCGAACCTGCTTGACGACATCCTGCTGGCCTGCGGTTTCGACTTGGTGACCAACCGCGCCGGCGGAAACATCATTACGGGCATCGAGAGCTCGCTGATCAAGAACGCGCGCATGAGCGGCGCGCCCCGCCGGCAGGTAGCGTGCATGGAGCTCGACGAGCTGTCGTCGCGCCGCGTCCTGCCGCACATGGCCCCCGATATCATGCTCGTGGCCAACCTGTACCGCGACAACTTCACGCGCAACGCGAATCCCGACTACATCTTTAGCGTGATCGATGCGAATATCCCGGCGTCGACGCATCTTGTTCTGAACGCGGACGACCTCATCTCGTGCCGCCTCGCTCCGCAGGCGACGCATCGCACGTATTTCTCGATCGGTCATCTCGAGGACGACCTCGAGGGTCCCGAGGGCATCGTCTGCGACCTCACCGCGTGCCCTGAGTGCGGCGGTGCGCTCGAATATGATTGGTGCCATCTGCGCCATCTTGGCCGAGCACATTGCGTGAGCTGCGGGTTTAAGAACCCGGAGCCGGATTACCTCGTCACGGGCGTGGACAAGGACGCGCATGAGTTCACGGTGCGCGAGCTCTGCCATGCGGTCGACGGGGAGGCTCCCGAGTTCACCTACCATATCGGTACCTATTCCATCACCAATCTGTATAACCTGGTGTCCGCGCTGGTGACCGCTCGCGAGCTGGGCGTATCCGCCGAGGAGCTGCAGCGCGTGCTCGCTGACGGCAACGTCAACATCACGGCTGCCCGCTTCAGCGAGGAGGCCGTGGGCGGCGTGCGCCTGGTGAACACCGCGTCGAAGGGCGAGAACAGCACCGCGACGTCGACGGCGCTGGCCACGATCTGCCGGGAGCCCGGAAGCAAGGTCGTGGTGCTCATGCTGGCCGATTACTATCTGGCTACGAATCCCAAGAAGACGGAGTTCACGGGTTGGTACTATCAGGCCGACTTCGAGTACCTCACCGATGCCAACGTGAAGCAGGTCATCGTGCAGGGCGCGAATTCGGATGACTTGCTGCTGCGCCTGCTCATGGTGGGTATCGATCCTGCCGATATCTACATGGCGGAGACCGAGCAGGAGGCGGCCGATATGGTCGAGCTCGAGGGCATCGAGGGCGTATTCTGCGCTTACGACATCTTCAACGGCGACCAGGCCAGCGCGTTCCGGGAGCGCGTGGCGGAGCGCATCCGCGAGCGCATGGGCGAGCACGGGGCTTAGCGTCGCCGCCGCTACGGCCGGCCATCTTGAAGAAATCCTGCAGACGGGGGCGCCGCGGTGCCCCCGTTTTCTTTTCGCAGCCGTGTGCAAGATACGGGGTGTCCTGCGGGCGATTCACGCCTTTGCAATATGAGTTAGGTACCGTGGGAAGAAATGCATAATTCATAAAGAACACTGCATTGTTGTGGAGTCTTATCTGGTTTCTTTACCAAGGTGTAGAAAGCTTCAAATATGTAGGAATAACTGGTTTCTTGCCGCGAATGGTCATGATATTACGCTGAGCGGCACAAGAGCGCCGTTCGCCCTGTCAGTGGTCTAAAAATGAATAAAAAGCTTGAACATAGGAATATAATCCAAGACAAGCTTACGGGCGCTGCCGAAGCGCTCGCAAGAAGAGGTACGAAAAGCATAGTTCCTCTGCGAGAAAGGAAACCACCATGTCCAAGCCGCTCGGCAAGCCCGATCGCATCGTCGTCGCACTCGGCGGCAACGCACTCGGCAACACCCCCGAGGAGCAGATCGAGAAGGTCGGCCACGCCGCCCACGCCCTCCTGGGCCTCATCGAGCAGGGCAACGAGATCATCATCACCCACGGCAACGGCCCGCAGGTCGGCATGATCCAGAACGCCTTCGCCGCCGCCCACGACGCCATCGGCACCCCCGAGATGCCGCTGCCCGAGTGCGGCGCCATGTCCCAGGGCTACATCGGCTATCACCTGCAGCAGGGCATTGGCCGCGAGATGCACAAGCGCTATAAGCGTTGGCACGCCGCCACCGTCGTCACCCAGATCGAGTGCGACCCGGACGATCCCGCGTTCGCCAACCCCACCAAGCCCATCGGCCCGTTCTATACCGAGGAGCAGGCCAAGGAGATTATGGCCGAGAACCCCGAGATGGTCTTCGTCGAGGACTCCGGCCGCGGCTGGCGTCGCGTCGTCGCCTCCCCCGAGCCCAAGAAGATCGTCGAGGCCGACTCCATCCTGAACCTGCTCGACAACGAGTTCATCGTCATCGCCTGCGGCGGCGGCGGAATCCCCGTGGTCCGCGACTACAACAATAAGGGCTGCTACAAGGGCGTGGCCGCCGTTATCGACAAGGACATGGGCGGCGAGCTGCTCGCAGAGGACTGCGGCGCAGACGTCCTGTTCCTGCTGACCGCCGTCGAGCACGTCGCCATCAACTTCGGCAAGCCGAACCAGGAGGAGCTCGAGGAGCTCACCGCCGACGAGGCCGAGCGTCTCGCCGACGAGGGCCAGTTCGGCAAGGGCTCCATGGAGCCCAAGGTCCGCGCCGCCATCAAGTTCGCCCGCTCCCGCAAGGGCCGCACCTGCATCATCGGCGCCCTCGACAAGGCCGCCGAGACCATGGCCGGCCTCTCCGGTACGCGCATCACCGGCTAAGCGCATCTCCCTTCAGCAGGTCTCCTGCAAACTAACCTCTCTCCTAGACGCCTCCCGTTCCCTCGGGAGGCGTCTTCGTATATGCGAGGGGTTCTATGCGGGGTGCCGCGGCGGGCGCGGACGCGCCGGGGCGCCGCAACGGGTGCGGGAGCGGGCGCGCCGGGGCGCCGCAGCGGGTGCTGGGACGGACGCGCCGGGACGCCGTGACGGGTGCTGGGACGGACGCGCCCGCAGCGGACGCGCCTGCAGCGGACGTGCTGGGGCGTCGCAACGGGTGCCGATCGGACGTGCCCTGGTCGTTACCGCGTTGCCGTATCGTCAATCTCGAATGCCCAGATGTTCGAACATTGGTCGATAACGCGCTGGACGTCCCAGGCTTTGGCGGAATTCTCGGTGCTGTTGGGATCATGGATGACGAGCTTGCCGTCCGATGTGAGCCCGCTCGCCACGATGTAGTGGCCGACCGTGGTGAAGTCCCCGGGCTGGACGTTGATGACGAGCGGTTTGCCGTCGTTGAGGGCCGCTACGACGCTGTCAGCCCAGGAGGGGAGCTCCTCGCTGGAGAGGCCGAGCTCGGCAGCCCCCTCGGAGAAGAAGGTCCAGGCGGTCATGCCCTCTTGGACGAAATCGTTTTTCTCGCTGAACGAGGCCATGGCGATGGGGTCCATGGTGGTGTCGCCGGTGAGGCCGACATAGATCATGGAGAGGCACGTGGGTCCGCATCCGCTCGTCTTGATGTCCTCGCCCGCATAGGGCGTAGAGGCCCACGCGGGGTCGGTCTGGTAGATGTAGGGGATCGTGCCCTTCTTCCATTCGGATTGAGGGGTCGCCGGCGTGCGCGGGGTGTTGATGACGGCGAGCGCGTCGCCGCATGCCTCCGAAGCCTGCGTGCCCAGGGCGAGCGAAACGAGGCCGGGATTCGGCGCGGACGGGGCGCTGGACGAGCGGATTGCCCGTAGGGCGAAGGCGCCGCCGCCCGCCAACGCGATGGCCGCCACGATCGCGAGCGCGATCGGCGCCCGGCTGCCCCTGCGTTGCCGTGCATCGGGTCGGCGGCGGAAGGAGCCGGGTTCGGTGCGGCGTAGATACATGGCTTGGTCGCGCCCGCGCCCTGCAGGATGGCCCGAGCGGGCTGAGTGCCCGCGCCGTTGCTGCGCCGGGGCGGCGGGACCGCGGCTGCCGCGGCCC
>URKM01000064.1 GCA_900548365.1 uncultured Collinsella sp.
ACGAGAACGAGCTGCACCTGGGCCTCGACGACACCGACCTCATGCTGCGCACCGTCCAGGCGGAGTTTAACGGCAAGAACATGTTCCTCAAGTAGCTGCTGATACCAGCAACGAGGTGCGGAGCGCCCGCGTAGCGAAGCAAGCGCGGGCGCTCCGCCTCACGGGCGGGCACCGTTCCTCATCCATTCTCAAAATGTAAACATGAATAGCTATAAAATCTGGCCATTCTATTCATAGTGGTGAATGGAGGCTGACATGACCATCATCAAGCGTTACTGGAATGCCCTGGACGAAGCATCGCACAAAGCGCTTAAAAAGGCCGCGTTCCTCGCCCTCGGCATGGGGCTCGCCCTCTTGCTCGTCATGTTCCTCGTCTACTTCGACGTGTTTTTCCTCGGCACCATGGGCGACGCCGCCCCGACTCAGTTCGCGCTCATGCCGGCGTTCATGCTCGGCGCCATCGCGATCGCCATCTACAGCTATGTGCTCGTATACCGTGCCCACAAGGCGATCAAGGAAAACCTCTTCGCCCAACCGACGCCTGGTTCACGCACCCGCGAGACCTGGACGCACGCGGACGGCTTCCTCCTGGCGCTCGCGCTCATCGGCATCGTGTCGATTCCCTCCGCGGTTGCCGGGCTCATTATGGACTTCTTCCTGAGCTCGTCTCCCCTCTATGAACCGAACTCGCCGGCAAGCGCCCTGTTCTGGCCCATCGTGGGCTTGGTGCTCGCGCCTATCGCGGCGAAACGCTACATCCCCTTGCCCGAACACGACCGGAACGGTGCACGATAGCGCAAGCGAGCGCCGCTGCACAGCAGAGCGAAGCAGCAGGGGATGCGCGGGATGCGCCGTCGCATATCGAGCTGGCCCGTGGCGCGCGCTCGACTTCGCAGTTGATGACGCGCGCACGCAGCTTATGACCCGTTAGCCCGCCGGCAGCCTCGGCTTCGTCGGGGCGAAGCGCTACCATAGGCTTACAGATATCCAACGCTTCCGTTAGGCCGCCATGAATCCCCCTTCGCATATCAAGCAACAGGACGCTAAACGACTCCGAATCGCTGTAGCCGGCGCGCTGGCGCTCGTCCTCGCGCTGTTCGGCTGCATGGGATGCGGCTCCACCGCCTCGGACGTCCTCGCAGGTTCCCTCGAATCCCCTGCGAGCGACCGGCGCGACGCGATCGAAGAAGAGCAGGGCAACGGCCCCGCCTCGCCCGGCGACGACGCGCCCAGCTCGGCGCCCGCTGATGCCGCGACGTTCGATTACTCGTGCATACCCGCCTTCGACAGCCAGCCCTACGTCGTCTTGAACGGAAACAACCCCTCGCTCACCGCTCGGGAGGCCGACGCCCTGATCTCAGCTTGCGGCTCCCCCGCCGCCGCGGAGTCGTACGCGCCGCTCGACGCGCTCGGCCGCTGCGGTGCCGCGATGGCGGTCGTAAGCCGCGACACGCAACCCACCGAGCCGCGCGAGAGCATCGGCATGATCAAGCCTTCGGGCTGGCATACCGTTCGCTACGATGAGTTGGTCGACGGCAAATACCTTTACAATCGCTGCCATCTCATCGGATACCAGCTCACGGGAGAGAACGCCAACGGACGCAACCTCATCACCGGAACGCGCTATCTCAATACGGAGGGGATGCTGCCCTTCGAGAACTGGGTCGACGACCATGTTGATCGCGGTGGGCGCGTGCTGATGCGCGTCGAGCCGGTTTTCGTCGACTCCGAGCTGGTGGCGCGCGGCGTTCATATGGAGGCGTTGTCCCTCGATGACGATGGTGCGGCCGTGCGCTTCAACGTGTTCTGCTACAACGTGCAGCCGGGCGTGGCCATCGATTACGCCACCGGAAACAGCTGGCGCGACTCCAATGGCCCCGGTTCCGCTGCCGGCGGCGTTGCCAGTGATTCGGCAGCTGCGAGCATCCCGTCGGATGGGTCGGATGCCGGCCCGTGCTTCGATGCATCGTCTGGATCCGATGGCGCGCAAGGCGCCGATGCCTCCGAGCCGCGTTCATATGTGTTCAACACCAATACGCACAAGTTCCATATGCCCGGCTGCAAATCGATCGCGCGCATGAAGCCCCGCAGCAAGCGCGAGGTCACCCTCACGAGAAACGAGGCGCTCGCCCAAGGGTACGTGCCCTGCGCGCTCTGCAATCCATGACGCCCCTTCGACTCCGATTCCCTGCGGCCGCTACTGCCCCTTCGACCTCGATTCCCTGCGACCGCTACTGCCCCTTCGACCTCGGAGACTTTCCGATAGCGCACCCCCTTCGACTCCGCGGACTTTCCGATGGCACGCCCCGTTCGACTCCGATGCACAAGAGATTGTGCAGACACCCGGCCCGCCTCGCTCTAGACTCATAGGCAACGACGAACCTGCAGGAGCGTCTTCGATGATTCTCGGCGGAAGGAGACGGCTATGATGCTGTCCGAGCAAATCAAGCATGGTCGCAAAGCGCTCAACATGTCGCAGGCCGACCTTGCCGAGGCGATTTGGGTATCGCGCAACACGGTGTGCAACTGGGAGACCGGGTCGACGACTCCCGATATCCAGAGCCTCGTACTCATGAGCGCGCTATTCGGCATAACGGTCGATGACATGGTCAAAGGCGACGACGCGGTCATGGCCCAGGCGATCGCGCGCGACCGCCACCATATCCTGCTCGCCGGCCCCACGGTCCCAGATGGGTCTGGCGCTCCCGAACCGATGCTGGACCTCTTCGACCTCCATGCTATCGGCAGCAGCGTGTATGGCAAATTCGAAAGCACCGATATAACCGCAGCCGGAGCCCTCGCCTTCCGCCTCGTGCGCGTCGCCTCGTTCTTCAGCCGCGGACTATATTACCTGGTAGACGATACCGGACGCCGCATCGGATCCATATCGAGGAAGCATGCGCTGCATCACCCCGTATACCAGGTGCGCATGAACGGGTTCGACCGCGTGCAGCTTCGCCGGGAAATACGTATCGACGGCGGATACAAGGATGTGATCCGCTTCGATGGCGAGGGCATCAGCGTGAGCGGCAATCTGATGGGCGACGACTTTGAGATTATGCGACACGGCGCGATGATCGCATCGATTCACGTGCGGCCGGCGTGCAACCGCGTCGCCTACGGAATCGAGCTTGCAGACGAAGCGACCACGCCGCTCGTGCTCGGCATCGTCCTTACCATCATGATGCTACGCAACTACGACCAGGTCTGGGTGCGCGGCGCGGGGGCGAGGAGCGCGTCCGCCAGCTAGCGCGCACGGCGCGATTCTCGTTCATAGCGCGATTTGAACTCATAGCGCGATTCTCGTTCATGGCGCGATTCGACATCATAGCGCGATTCGTGTTCAAGGCGTGATTCGAACTCATGGCGCGATTCGTGTTCAAGGCGCGATTTCGACTTTAAATCGGGCATCTAAAAATATGGGACGCGTTTTTCGTATTGTTTCGAATTCCCACCTTGTATACCGCGCGATTCCCAAGTTGTCACCTGCGGTTTCAAAGGATGAAACAGCGATCTATATCGCAAGTTTCCAAATGCATACGAAAAACGCGCCCCACGCAAAATCAGCCGACTCGAGCGATGAATAAAAGGGCTCGCGAGCACCCGGACGGCACTCCCCTCCACCCCGCCATCGCTGCACAGGCATTCCAGGGGGGGGCGTCGGCGTCATCGGGCCACCTACGAATATCTAACAGCAATCTTACAGTATTACGATAATTAGATACATTAATATACATTTTTATAGATATTTGATGATGTAGCCCAAATCTTGTCGTCCAACGGGGATGCACTCGATACGGTGTCACCCATGGAGAAGATCATATGCGACATAACGGCCCTCAGGTACTATCGTACACCGCCCCGGCTTTTTCATGCCCTGCCCACCATCTGCGATTTCGAAACCCCCTACGGGCGCACCCTTCTTCGCGATGATCCGGTCGCGACGCAGCTGTTCGACATACCCATCCATGCCCTCAGCTTGAATAACGACCGTTTAACCTCAACCCTTGTTCGCCAGCATTTCAGAACGGGGAAGCTGCCCGACGGAGGCATCATCGATACGCAGTTCGATTTTTCGGTCACATCGCCCTTGCTTACGTTGCTCATGCTCGGCTACCATCTCGACCCCATCGAACTGGCAATGCTCATCTACGAGTTCACGGGATCATTTGCCCTGTTCTCCCCCACCAAAATCGTCGCGCCTATAGTCGATGACGAACGGCTTTCAGACCTTGATGGCTGGACAAGAGTCGGGGCTGCGTCGACGAAACCAGGCGATCTTTGGAGCCGACCCGCCTTGTTGAAGCTCAGCGCCATCGAAGAGCTCATCGAATCGAGCCCGGGGATGCGTGGCATTCGCAAGCTTCGGCGCGCCATGCGCTATGTCATGGGAAGCGTTGCATCGCCATTCGAGGCGAAGGCGTCGATACTTCTCGGAACCCCCAGAACGATGGGTGGAGCAGGGCTGGGAGGCTTTACCAACAATTGCCGGATCGACCTGGACGAGCGCGCGCGGGCAACTTGCGGGAAAAGGCATCTCTTTGGCGATATCGTCTGGCCGGAAAATGAAATGCGCGGCGCGGTCGTTCTGGAATGCCAGGGCTCCGTCGCACATGGCTCGAGCGCGGCCGCGCAAGCGGATGACGACCGCGCTTTGGCACTTGAGCAAATGGGCTACAAGGTGGTGCGAATCACCTATAAGCAGATTTCGAATGAGCAGCGATTCAAACAGCTCACGGAACACCTCGCCGGCATACTGGGCATCGCGATCAGGCCCGCTGCGCCGAGAACCAAAGAGCGCGCCGAGCACATGCACAAATTGCTCTTTAAACCCTGGCCGTACAGCTCGAACAGCACGTAGCCCGCACGTGGAGCACGTTTTTCGTACAGAAGTCGGCGGCTCCTTTGTATACTAGACTTGTACCATTATTTAACCTGCGCTTTTTCGGCTGCGTCGCCGCCTATACTTCACTTATCCTGAAAACGATACGAAAAACGCGCCCCATCTTTAATTCCATGGCCCGCCGAATGAAACTGCCTCGTTCACAAGCGCTTTACACGGGCTGATTCGCGCGAGCCGTCCCGCGCGAAGCTGGCGCGCGTAAAGGCGTCCCGTGCAATGCCGTCCCGCGCGAACCCGGCACGCGTAAAGGCGTCCCGTGCAATGCTTTCCCCTGCGCAGCCACCCCGCGCGAACCCGATGCGCGCAAAGGTGCCCAGCGCGGTACGCCCCCATATAAATACGCGCAATTCAAAATCGTCTTGACATATGAGCATACGTTCATATACTAGAAGTATCAGTTATATGAGTATGTGTTCATATGAGAGGAGGTTACATGAACAAGGAAGCAACAGAAGGTCCCGACCTGCACACCGCTTCGGCAATCGGCAGCGATGCCATGCCTGAAGAAGAGCTCCTCTACGATCTAGCCGACCTCTTCAAAGTGTTCAGCGACACCACGCGCATCAAGATCCTGTACGCGCTCATGAACGCCGAGCTGAGCGTCAACGAGATTGCCGACAAGCTCGGCGCCTCGCAGTCCGCCGTTTCCCATCAGCTGCGCATCCTCAAACAGGCGCACCTGGTCAAATTCCGACGGGACGGCCGCAACATCCACTACTCGCTCGCGGACGACCACGTCCTCACCATCTTGGACCAGGGTCTCACCCATATCTGCGAGTAATCCCGTCGAACCTCGATATGAAACAGGCGTCAGATCGAGTTATCAGCCGCTTTGCGGCAAGCAGTTTTGCAAGCATCCAACCATCGTCATCAATTACGCCGACCTCAAAAAAGTGCCTGTCCCTAAATTGAGGGTCTCAAAAAAGTGCCTGTCCCCAATTTGAGGCGCTTGTCCCCAATTTGAGGCGCGCGATTTAAGGCATGTCTCGAGGCGGCAAGAAAGGAACCAACATGCGTAAGGTATTCAAGCTCGATGAGATCGACTGCGCCGTGTGCGCCGGCAAGCTCGAGGACGCCATCAAGAAGCTCGACGGCGTGCAGGACGCCAAGGTCAACTTCCTCACCCAGAAGCTCACCCTCGAGGCTGCCGACGAGAATTTCGATGCCGTTCTCGACGCCGTGGTCAAGCTCACCGCCGATATCGAGCCCGATTGCGAGATCCTGCGCTAGAACGCAGTCCGACCTCTCGACCGGGCGGGACGCCCCCTCTGCACCGCTTCGCCTTGCTCGGAAATCGCAGCGAGCACGTCCCGCCCGGTACACCTGATCCCGTTCGAAACGGCGCCGGACACATAGTCGCACCTCTACCCCCTATGCCGGCGGCATCGCCGATTGGAGTGGTTATCCCAATGAATAAGAAGCAAAAGAAGTGGTTGAAGCGCATCCTCGTCGCGCTTGCGATCTTCTTCGTCGTCATGGCGCTCGACGAGTTCGGCGTCCTCGCCGCCCTCTTCGGCGAGCCCGGCGCGCTCTACGCGAGCTTCGCGCTCTACCTCATCCCCTACGCGATCGCCGGCCACGACGTGCTCGCCAAGGCCTGGCGCAACATCCGTCGCGGCGAAGCCTTCGACGAGAGCTTCCTCATGACGGTCGCCACGATCGGCGCGTTCGCGATGATCTTCTTCCCCGACACCGAGCCGCATATGGCCGAGGGCGCTGCCGTCATGCTGTTCTACCAGGTAGGCGAGCTCTTCCAAAGCTACGCCGTGGGCAAGAGCCGGAAATCCATCGCCGCCATGATGGACATCTCGCCAGACTACGCCAACATCGAGCGCGACGGCGCGCTCGTCCAGGTCGACCCCGACGAGGTGGCCGTGGGCGACGTCATCGTCGTCAAGCCCGGCGAGCGCGTTCCCATCGACGGCACCGTGATCGAGGGTTCGTCGCAGCTCGACACCGCCGCGCTCACCGGCGAGTCCATGCCGCGACACGTCCAGGCAGGCGCCGACGTCATTTCCGGCTGCATCAACATGACCGGCCTCCTGCGCGTCCGCACCTCCAAACCCTTCGGCACCTCAACGGTCAGCCGCATCTTGGAGCTCGTCGAGAACGCCAGCGAGAAGAAGGCGAAGACGGAGAACTTCATCACCCGCTTCGCCCGCGTCTACACGCCCATCGTCACCTTCGCGGCCATCGCCATCGCCGTCATCCCGCCCGTCCTGGGCATGGGTCCCTGGTCCGACTGGATCTTGCGCGGCCTCACCTTCCTGGTCGTGAGCTGCCCCTGCGCGCTGGTCATCAGCGTCCCGCTCTCCTTCTTCGGCGGCATCGGCGGCGCCAGCAAACTCGGCATCCTGGTGAAGGGTTCCAACTACCTCGAGGCGCTCTCGCACGTGGACACCGTGGTGTTCGACAAGACGGGCACGCTCACATCGGGCACCTTCAAGGTGGCGGCTATCCATCCCGAGGAGTCCATCGACCCCGACTACCTGCTCGATCTCGCCGCGCACGCCGAGGCGTTCTCCGATCACCCCATCGCCATCTCGGTCAAGGCGGCTTACAGCGGCAAGATCGACCAGGCGCGCATCGACGAGGCGACCGAGGAATCCGGCCACGGCGTCTCCGCCAAGGTCGACGAGCACGTGGTGATGGTCGGCAACGACAAGCTCATGGCCGAGCATGGCTCCAGCTGGCATGACTGCGAGCTCACGGGCACCATCCTGCACGTCTCCGTCGACGGACGCTACATCGGCCACATCGTCATCGCCGACGTGGTGAAGGAGGACGCCGCCGACGCCATCCGCGACTTGCATGCCGCCGGCGTCGAGCGCTGCATCATGCTCACGGGCGACCGCGAGGAGGTAGCCCGCGCCGTCGCCGATCAGCTGGGCTTGGACGAATACCACGCGCAGCTACTCCCCGGAGACAAGGTGGAGCGCGTCGAGCAGATCATGGACGCTGTACGCGAGAACCTCGCGTTCGTGGGCGACGGCATCAACGACGCCCCCGTCCTCACCCGCGCCGACGTCGGCATCGCCATGGGCGCCATGGGCTCCGATGCGGCGATCGAGGCGGCCGATATCGTCCTCATGGACGATAAGCCGAGCAAGATCGCCCTGGCGATCCGGGTCGCCCGCAAGACCATGGGGATCGTGCGCCAGAACATCGTGTTCGCCATCGGCGTCAAGGTGCTCATCCTCGTGCTCGCCGCGTTCGGCTTCGCCAACATGTGGCTCGCGGTGTTCGGCGACGTGGGCGTCGCGGTCATCGCGATCCTCAACGCCATGCGCGCGATGCGCGTCTAGCTCGCACGCCTCAGCTGCCGCAGCAGTAAGCCGAACGCGCCTATCGCTGAACAAACGCCTTGAGGCGAGCAAACGAGTCATCCGAGAGGCAGTGCTCCATATGGCACGCCTCCTCGGCAGCGAGCTCGGGCGCCACGCCCGCGGCCGTCAACAGGTCGCGGAAGAACGTGTGCTGCTCGAGCACGCGCTCGGCTCGATCGAGGCCCTTGGCGGTGAGCTGCACATCGCGCTTCACCACCGTCACGTAGCCGCGCTCCTGCAGTGTCGACACCGCCTTGGATACGCTCGCCTTGGTCACCCCGAGATATTCGGCGATATCAACCGAGCGCACCACGCCGCGATCGCGGCCGATCACCAGCACCGCTTCCAGATAATCTTCTCCCGATTCGCGAAGCGCCATCGCGCACCCCTTCTTCCGTAGTTAGTCTTAGCTTACTGTAACGGAAGACACGGGAAACGCAACTGCTACTGCAAAGAGAGCACATTATACCGAAGCCGCGCGGAAAGGAATCCGAAACCGAGCGGCTCCAAACAGCGAACCCCCGGGTGCAGCGCGATCGATGCGCTGCACCCGGGGGTTGCCTGCTTGCGTTGGTGCGCTCGCGCTAGTCGAGCACCTCGACGAGCTCGATATCGAAGTTGAGGTCGCAGCCGGCGAGCTCGTGGTTAGCATCGAGCTTGACGCCCTCGGGAGAGACCTCGACGACCGTGACGGGAACGGGCATGCCGCCCGGGCCCTGCAGGAAGAGCTTCATGCCCACCTGGATCTTGTCGAAATCGGGCACCTCGGCAGCCGGGAAGAAGAGGATCATGTCCTCGGAGCGCTCGCCGTAGGCCTCGGCGGCGGGGATGTGGACGGACTTCTTCTCGCCCACCTCCATATCGAGCACGGCAGCGTCGAAGCCCTTGATCATCTGGCCGGCGCCGGCGACGAACTCGATGGGCTCGCCGCGATCGTAGCTGGAATCGAACTGGGTGCCGTCGT
>URKM01000065.1 GCA_900548365.1 uncultured Collinsella sp.
CGCGCCGACGAGCCGCGGGCCGCACGGCGCAGCGACGCCTGGGCACGCGCTGACGGGCCGCCAGCCGACCGTGCCGGGGGCGCGCCCTCTTGAACCTTTCTGCCCCGAGCTTCCGATATCTTCCCCGTATTACTTCGAGCACACATTGTGGCCACCGCCGTCCTTCCCAGCAGAGGCCGCGCGATTGGCCCCCGCCTTCTCCCGTACGGGTAGGGTTCCCACAAACCAAGCGAAGCAAACCACCTTACAGAACATGTGTCAGCGCGCACGCGAGCGGTCGGAGCGTTTAAATGGCGCGAGCAAGCAGGGCGCCCGGCGCAGCGCGACACACACCGCGTGATACGTGCCGCACGATTTGCACAACGAAATGCGCCTAGCACCAAAACGGGTGCGTCAAACCAGGCGCTGCCCAAGAAAGATGCTTTTGTGCCGCAAAAACTAACGGGAGCTGAAGCCCTCCCACTCGATTCGCGCTCGCCAGGCGTGAAATGCATAAGATTGACACCATAGTGTATAGAGATATTCCTCAAATGTTTCGCAATATGACCCCTAGCCACTTTTACGACATCCCGGTGGCACTAAATGTCAATTTTGAGTCTTTTTGGGGACGACACTCTTGCTTTGCAGCCGCTCAAAGACCCTCGAGGCGGCATCTGCGAGCCATTGCAAGCATAGTAACGCAACATCTGTAGAGAGACTTGCATCAAGCAGCCCTTTAGCATGTCCCAGATGCTTATACATTTTGAAAAATGGAGCGACAAAAGACTCAAAATTGACATTTAGTGCCAGGCGGCTCGAACCGAACGCCAAGGAACTCGAAAAAGGGCTCGAAACCCAAGCAAACCAACGCGCCGCGGCGAGCGCGGGCGCGCCGCCGCCAGTGCAAGCGCCACCGCAGCCGTCGCTGCGAGCGCGGGCGCCGCCGCCAGCGCAAGCGCGGGCATGCCAGTGCCATCGCCGCCGCCAGCGAAAGCACGAGCATGCCGCCGCCATCGCCGACGCCAGCGCAAGCGCGGGCATGCCGCCGCCATCGCCGCCGCCATCGTAAGCGCTGGCGGCGTCACCGTCGCAGGTGCAGGCGCACGCGCGGTCGACGGCCCCGAACGCGCTAATCCGAAGTACGGTCTATATCCAGGTGAATCTCCGGGACGCGCGCGAGGTCGGCCAGCGTCACGCCGTCGACGTAGGCGTCGATGGCCTCCTCGAGGCCCGTCCAGAACTTCACGGTGGAGCACAGGTCCGCGCGCGTGCAGGTTCCCTCGAGGCCGTCGCACGCAACCGTGGAGGAAGCGCCCTCCGCGGCGCGCAGGATATCGCCGGCGGTCACCTCGGTCGCAGGCTTCGCGAGCACGTATCCCCCGCCCTTGCCGCGCACGCTGCGCAGCAGCCCCGCGTGCATGAGCGGGCGAACCAGCTGCTCGAGATACTTGAGCGAGATGGATTCGCGCTCGGCGACCTCGCGCAGGGCGATCTTGCCCTCTTCATCGCCGAACGCCGCGATGTAGATCATGAGTCGAAGGGCGTATCGGCCCTTGGATGAAATGAGCATTCGCCCTCCCTGACGACAGCGCCCCACGAAGGCGGCGCGCTACCAGCAAACCCCGCTCGCGACGATGCCCGCCGCGAGGATCGGCGAGGTCGGCCCCGCCGTATCGGTAAATCTTAGTAGATTAGTCGGATTAAGCCAATCGCATTTACCCCGCTTGAGTTAACGGCTACAATCTTATCGTTAATCCGAGGGAATTCCTAGGGTTTCTGCACGCGCACACCTCCCAGCGCTTCAGCGCGCTCCCGGCCTGCAGAGACTCCTTAGCAGAAAGGCATAGCATATGAGCACCATTTCACCTGCCGATACGCTGCTGTCCGTGCGCGGACTCACCGCGTCGGTCGATGAGAAGACCATCCTGCACGGCGTCGACCTCGACGTCGCCGCCGGCGAGACGCACGTCATCATGGGTCCCAACGGCGCCGGCAAGTCCACGATGGGCCACGTCATCATGGGCGACCCCGTCTACACCGTCACGCAGGGCTCCATCCACTTCGACGGCCAGGACATCACGGACCTCTCCTGCGACAAGCGCTCGCGCGCCGGCCTGTTCCTGTCCTTCCAGGCGCCCGTCGAGATCCCCGGCGTGCCGCTGTCCAGCTTCCTGCGCGCCACCCTCGCCGGCCGCGAGGGCCTCGAGATGAAGGGCAAGCAGTTCCGCCGCCGCGTCACCGAGCTCGCGCGCGAGCTCAACATGGACACCGCCTACCTCAACCGCGAGCTGGGCGTGGGCTTCTCGGGCGGCGAGAAGAAGAAGGTCGAGATGCTGCAGCTGCTGCTGCTCCAGCCCAAGCTCGCCATCCTGGACGAGACCGACTCGGGCCTGGACGTCGACGCGCTGGGCGTGGTCTCGCGCGGCATGGACGCCTACCGCAAGACCACCGACGGCTCGCTGGTCATCATCACCCATAACACGCGCATCCTCGAGCACCTCGACGTCGACCGCGTGCACGTGATGGTGAACGGCCGCATCGTCCGCGAGGACGACGCGTCGCTGATCCCCTGGATCGACGCCAACGGCTTCGACACCTTCGAGCGCGAGGCCGCAGCACAGCTCGCCGCAGGGCGCGAGGCCGCCGGCGATTCGGCGGACGCGTCCGCTGCCGCAGCCATGGACGCCGTCCGCGCCGCCGCCGGCAACCTGGGCGCCGGCATGGTGCAGTCGCTGCGCGCCACGCTCGACGCAAACGGCGCCGCCGACGCCGCGGCCAACACCGCCGCAGCCGCCGACGCCGCGGCCGGCGAGACCCGCTAGGAGGCCCCGCGCATGGCAAAGAACCGCACCGAGGTCGCGGACATCGACCGCAGCCTCTACGACTTCAGCTACGGGGAGGAGGGCTTCGAGCGCCTGGACGCCGGCCTCACCCCCGACATCGTGACCGAGATCTCGCAGCGCAAGGACGAGCCGCAGTGGATGCTCGACCTGCGCCTCAAGTCCCTCGAGATCTACCATCGCATGCCCAACCCCACCTGGGGCCCCGGCATCGAGGGCCTCGACATGGACAACATCGTCACGTACGTGAAGCCCAACACCGAGCAGAAGAACGACTGGGATTCCGTGCCCGACGACATCAAGAACACCTTTGAGCGCCTGGGCATCCCCGAGGCCGAGCGCAGCTACCTGGCCGGCGTGGGCGCGCAGTACGACTCCGAGCTCGTGTACCACAACATGCAGGACACCGCCGCCAAGATGGGCATCGTCTACTCCGGCATCGAGGAGGCGCTGCACGAGCCCCAGTGGGAGGCGATCATCCGCGAGAAGTTCATGACGCTCATCCCGCCCACCGACCACAAGTTCGCCGCGCTGCACGGCGCCGTGTGGTCCGGCGGGTCCTTCGTCTACGTGCCGAAGGGCGTCAAGCTCGACTTCCCGCTGCAGAGCTACTTCCGCCTGAACGCTAAGGGCGCCGGCCAGTTCGAGCACACCCTCATCGTGGTCGAGGACGACGCCGACCTGCACTTCATCGAGGGCTGCTCCGCACCCAAGTACAACGTCGCCAACCTGCACGCCGGCGCCGTCGAGCTCTTCGTGGGCAAGCGCGCCCACCTGCGCTACTCGACCATCGAGAACTGGTCGAAGAACATGTACAACCTCAACACCAAGCGCGCGCGGTGCGAGGAGGAGGGCGAGATCGAGTGGATCTCGGGCTCCTTCGGCAGCCACGTGGGCTACCTCTACCCCATGAGCGTGCTCGCCGGCCGCAAGAGCCGCTCGAGCTTCACCGGCATCACCTTCGCCGGCACCGGCCAGAACCTGGACACGGGCTGCAAGGTCGTGCTGGGCGCACGCGACACCTCCGCGACCGTCGAGACGAAGTCCATCTCCAAGGGCGGCGGCATCTCCACGTTCCGCAGCTCCATCGTGGCCACGCCGGCCGCCGAGGGCGCGACGGCAAGCGTCTCGTGCCAGTCGCTCATGCTCGACGACATCTCGCGCTCCGACACCATCCCGGCGATGGACATCCGCGCCAAAGACGTAAACATCGGCCACGAGGCCACCATCGGGCGCATCGGCGACGACAAGATCTTCTACCTCATGAGCCGCGGCATCTCCGAGGAGGAGGCGCGCACCATGATCGTCAACGGCTTCGCGAACCCCGTGAGCAAGGAGCTGCCGCTGGAGTACGCCGTCGAGATGAACAACCTCATCAAGCTCGAGATGGAAGGAGCGATTGGCTAATGGACGCCCTCACGATCAGAAACGCCAACGCCATGCCCGCTCCCACCTGGAGCTGGCTCAAGATGAACGACACCAAGGTCACCGTGCCCGCCGGGCTCGAGCGCAACTGCCAGGTGACCATCGAGGCCGATAAGGAGCTCTACGAGGTCAACGCGAGCTTCGAGGGCGCCGTCGAGCAGCTCCAGGACCGCGTCGACGCCGCGCGCGGCGACGCCGTGGACGACCGCGCGATCATCCGCGCCGCCCAGGGCGCCGACGCCGGAGCCGCCGACCTGGACACGCCCGCGCTCTCGGCCTACGAGCGCCGCTGCGCGCTCTCGCAGGCGGCGGGCGACATCTCCGCCGATTTCGAGACCGGCGTGGGCCGCGACGCGCGCGCCTACCTCAACTTCCTGGCGGGAGGCACCGCCGTGCTCGCCACGGAGCCCGGCGACGAGGCCGAGGCCTTCGTGCGCGTGAACGCCGCCGAGGGGACCTCGTCCTCCGCGAGCGTCGACGTGGTGGCCGCGGCGGACTCCACCTTCGACCTCGCGATCTCGCTCGACGCCGCGTGCGGCGCGGACGGCAGCGCCTTCGCGGGCTCGACCCTGCGCGTGTTCGCGGGCGCCCGCTCGCATGTGAACGTCACCGTGTACGTGACCTGCGGCGCCGACGTGACCTGCGTCGAGGACTCCGGCTTCGTACTCGACGAGGACGCGCGCGTCAGCGTGCGCCACGTCGTGCTGGGCGGCGCCTTCACTGCGACCGGCCTGGCCGCCGACCTGCGCGGCGACCGCTCGCGCATCGATATCGCCACGAGCTACCTGGGCGCCGGCGAGGACGCGCGCGACTTCAACTACATCGTGCGCCACCGCGGCAGGAAGACCGAGTGCAACCTGGACGCCAACGGCGTGCTCACCGGCTCGTCCAAGAAGATCCTGCGCGGTACCATCGACCTCATGCACGGCGCCAAGGGCGCGCAGGGCAACGAGCGCGAGACCGTGCTGCTGGCCAACAAGGGCGTGGACAACAAGACCATCCCCATGATCCTGTGCGACGAGGACGACGTGGCGGGCAACCACGGCGCGACCATCGGGCACGTGCGCCCCGAGCAGCTCTTCTACATGGGCTGCCGCGGCCTGTCCGAACAGCAGGCCGAGGACCTGTTCATCTCGGCGAAGCTCGAGGAGGCGGCGCTCTCCGCCCCCGACGACCAGGTGCGCGACGCCGTCGTCCGCCTGGGGGCCGCCCTCGTTCCCAACTTTGAAGAGGAGATCGCATGATCGACACCGAGAACGTAACCTGCGACACCTGCACCGCGCCCGGCGCCCCCGTGTTCGACGCCTCCGACGAGGCGTCGCGCGCCTGGCCGCGCGTGGACATCGAGGCCAACCCCTACAAGGCCGACTTCCCGCTGCTCGCGCAGCACCCCGACATCGCCTTCCTCGACAGCGCCGCCACCGCGCAGCGCCCGAGCTGCGTGCTCGATGCCCAGAAGCGCTTCTACGAGACGATGAACGCCAACCCGCTGCGCGGCCTGTACTCGCTGTCCGTCGAGGCCACCGAGGCCATCGCCGCCGTGCGCAAGCAGATCGCCGACCTCATCGGGGCGGGCGACGCGAACGAGGTCGTCTTCACGCGCAACACCTCCGAGAGCCTGAACATCGTGGCGCAGGCCTTCGCGCCCTCGGTGCTCGAGCCCGGCGACGAGGTAGCCATCACCATCATGGAGCACCACTCCAACCTCATCCCGTGGCAGCAGGCCTGCCGCGCGGCGGGCGCCAGCCTCGTCTACCTCTACCCCACCAAGACCGGCCGCCTTACCGACGAGGAGATCGCCGCCAAGATCGGTCCGAAGACCAAGATCGTGGCTGCCACGCAGGTCTCCAACGTGCTGGGCGTCGAGAACCCCGTGAAGAAGCTCGCCGAGGCCGCGCACGCCAACGGCGCGTACCTGGTGGTCGACGGCGCGCAGTCCGTCCCCCACATGCCGGTTGACGTCGCCGAGCTGGGCGCGGACTTCTTCGCGTTCTCCGCGCACAAGGCGCTCGGCCCCATGGGCGTGGGCGTGCTGTGGGGCAGGATGGACCTGCTGCAGCAGGCGCGCCCGTTCCTCACCGGCGGCGAGATGATCGACGCGGTGACCGAGCAGGACGCCACCTGGGCGCCCGTGCCCGAGAAGTTCGAGGCCGGCACGCAGGACGCCGCGGGCATCTACGCCACCGGCGCGGCGCTCGACTACTTGGTGAACCAGGTGGGCTACGAGGCCGTCTCCGCGCGCGAGGCCGCGCTCGTCCACTACGCCATGGCCAAGATGAGCCAGCTTCCCTACGTGGACATCATCGGCTCGATCTATTGGGACTGCCACCACGGCGTGATCAGCTTCAACGTGCGCGGCATCCACCCGCACGACGTGGCGAGCATCATGGACATGCAGGGCGTGTGCATCCGCGCCGGGCACCACTGCGCGCAGCCGCTGCTCACCTGGCTGGGCGTGGAGAACCTCGCCTGCTGCCGCATGAGCGTGGCGTTCTACAACGACAAGCACGATATCGACCGCTTCCTCGAGGCGCTCGACGCCGTGTGGCGCACCTTCAACGGATAGACCCCGCGCCGCCCGCCTCAGAAAGGGGACAGGCACTTTTCTGAGGCGGGCACTCACCTGAGCAGCAGGCGCCTCAGAAAAGTGCCTGTCCCCTTTTTGAGAATTCGCCGAGGGCCAGCAGACGAAAGGAACCCCATGGGAAACCTCTACAGCTCCACCAGCTTCATGGAGCACAACTCCCATCCCGACTACAAGTACGAGATGGAGAACCCCACGCATAGCCACGACGGCATCAACCCCAGCTGCGGCGACGAGCTCACGCTCACCCTGCGCGTGGAGGACGGCGTGATCGAGGAGGCCGCGTTCACCGGCCACGGCTGCGCGATCAGCCAGGCGTCCGCCGACATCATGGCCGACCTCATCACCGGCGAGACCGTCGAGGAGGCCAAGCGCCTCGCCGCCCTCTTCCTGGGCATGATCCGCGGCGAGGAGCTCTCCGAGGAGGACTTCGAGGACCTCGACGAGGCGGCGCAGCTCAAGGACATCTCGCACATGCCCGCACGCGTGAAGTGCGCCGAACTCGCCTGGCGCACGCTCGACGGCATCCTGTCGGCTTAAACGACCCCCGCGACCACGATTGGAAACACGGTGATCGAGCAGATCGCGACATATTCCGCGCAGCACGGCGGCGACTGGCTGGAGATGCTCGGGCAGCACCTCGCCATCAGCGGCATCTCGCTGGCGATCGCCGCCCTCATAGCGCTGCCGCTGGGCGCCCTGTGCGCCCGCACCGCGCTCGCCGAGCGTATCGCCACCGGGGCGGCGAGCGTGCTGCGCGTGGTCCCCAGCCTGGCCGTGCTCATCCTGTGCGTCCCCTACCTGGGCGTCGGCGCGCTTCCCGCCGTCGTGGCGCTCGCCGCGCTGGCCGTCCCGCCCATGCTCATCAACACCGTCTCGGCGCTGCGGGGCGTCCCGGCGGACATCCTCGAGGCCGCAACCGCCATGGGCATGGGCCCGGCGCGCCTGTGGCTCACCGTGAAGATCCCGCTCGCCTTTCCCGTCGCGTTCGCCGGCATCCGAACCGCCGCCAGCGAGGTGGTCGCCTCCGCGTCGCTCGCCGCCTACATCGGCGCCGGCGGCCTGGGCGTCCTCATCTACACCGGAATCGGCGCCATGCGCTTCGACCTCCTCTGGATCGGCGGCCTGTCCGTCGCCGCGCTGTCGCTCGTGGTGAACCGCGTCCTCGCGCTCGTCGACGCACGCGTGCGCCGCTGGCAGACGGCCGCGGAACCCGGCCGCTAGGAGCGCCGCGCCCGGGCGGCCCCGCGCTCCGCACCCGGCCGCCGCCCGCACCCGGCTGCAACCGCCCGCACCCGCCCGCGCACCGCGTGCGGACCCGAACACCCCCACCGAAAGGAACCACATGACCGCATCCATCACCCGTCGCGGAGCCCTCGGCCTTATTGGCACCTCCGCGCTCTCGCTTCTGGGCGCCAGCGCGCTGGCCGGCTGCTCGAACGGCGGCGCGGACGCCGCCGGCGGGACCGTAACCGTGGGCTCGAAGTCCTTCACCGAGGGCGTCATCCTCTCCGAGCTGTACGCGCTCGCGCTCGAGGACGCCGGCATCCCCGTCGAGCGCGCCTTCGAGATCTCGGGCTCCCTCATCCACACCGCGCTCGTCGAGGGCGACATCGACCTCTACCCCGAATACACGGGCACCGGCCTCATCTCCGTCCTGCAGATGGAGCCCATAACCGATCCCGACCAGGTGTACGACACCGTGAAGGACGAGTACGCCAAGCAGTTCGACCTGGTCTGGCTCGCCAAATCCGAGGCGGCGGACGGCCAGGGCCTCGTCATCCGCACCGAGGCGGCGAAGAAGTTCGGCATCGAGACCATCTCCGACCTCCAGACCCACGCGAGCGAGCTGCGCTTCGCCAGCCAGGGCCAGTTCGACGAACGTTCCGACGGGCTGCCCGCGCTCGAGGCGACCTACGGCCCCTTCGACTGGGCGAAGCACGAGGTCTACGACGAGGGCCTGAAGTACCAGGTCCTCGAGAACGACCAGGCCGACGTCACGCCCGCCTACACCACCGAGGCCCAGCTCACGAACGACGCCTTCACCCTGCTTGAGGACGACAAGCACGTCTGGCCGCCCTACAACGTCGCCCCCGTCGTGCGTCGCGAGGTCCTCGAGGCGCACCCCGGGATCGAAGACGCGCTGGCCCGGGTGGACGACGCCCTCACCACCGAGAAGCTCACCGAGCTGAACGCCCGCGTCGATATCGATAAGGAAGAGTACGAGGACGTCGCGCGCTACTTCTTCGAGAGCCTGTAGCCTGCCGGGCACCCGGCCGCCCGCCGCC
>URKM01000066.1 GCA_900548365.1 uncultured Collinsella sp.
GGGCGCGGGCACGACGGCCGGGCGGCCAGGCGTGGATGCGGGCTCGGGCGCGGGCGCACCGGCGGACGCGCCGGGCATAGGTGCACCGGTTGCGGACGTACGGTTCGATACGAGGCGTTCGATCATGTCCGCCGCCTCGGCGACGTTCAGGCACGGCTCCTCGCCGCGAACGAGCCCGCGCGCCGCCAGGCTGTTGTAGACGCGCGCGACGCGCGGGCTGTCCACGCCGATGCGGCGCAGTTCGCCCGCATGGGCGAAGACCTCGCGCGGCGTGCCGTCCAGCGCGATGCGCCCCTCGTCCATGACGACGATGCGTTCGCAGAACTCCGAGAGCAGCGCTACCATCTGCTCGATCACCACGACGGTGACGCCCGCCCGGCGGTTCACCTCGCGAAGGGTCTCGAACACCATGCGCGAGCTCACGGGGTCGAGGGCGGCGGTGGGCTCGTCGAGCACGAGGACGCGCGGCTCCAGCGCGAGGATCGCCGCGATCGCGACCTTCTGCTTCTGGCCGCCCGAAAGGGTGGCGATCTCGCGGTGGCGCAGGTCGGCGATGCCCGCCGCATCGAGCGCGCGCTGCATGCGTTCCTCGATGCGGTTGTGGGCGACGCCGAAGTTTTCCAGGCCGAACAGCAACTCGTCCTCGACGACCGAGGCGACCATCTGCGCGTCGATGTCCTGCGCGACGCTGCCCACGACCCGTGCGATGTTGGTGAGCGAAATCTCGCAGGTGTCGCGGCCGTCCACGTGCGCCGCTCCGTAGAAGGAGCCGCGGTAGTGATGCGGGATGGCACCGCAGAGGGTTGCCGCGAGCGTGGATTTGCCAGCACCCGAGGGGCCGATGACGCCTACGAACTCGCCGGGGGCGATCGAGAGGTTCACGTCGCTAAGCGCCCGCTCGCTCGCCTTGTCATATGAGAACGAGACGTCTGTGAGGGAGATGATCGGTTGCATGCGTGCCTTTCAAGGGGATCGGATGGGTCGGGGCGATCGCGTGGGTTACTCCTCGATCTTGAGCGCCTTCTTGATGGGCAGGTACAGCGCCTGGACGAGGATCGCGTTGAAGACGGCGGTGGCGAACACCACGGGCAGCATCGCGGCTGCGAGCTCGGCGGCGGCGCCGACCATGGCCATCTTGATGAGCATGAAGATCACGCCGGAGAGCAGTGTCGTGACGAAGGTGCCCAGAAGCGGGGTGACCTTGGCGGTCGCGCCGCGCATGCCTGCGCGCACGATGAGCGCCATCACCATCGCGGAGATGCCCTCGGCCGCGAAATCGATGAAGGGGGAGGTGGTGGTGAGCTGGATGACGGCGGCCGAGATGAGGCCGATGACCAGCGCCTGGCCCACGTTGGGGCGAATGACCAGGATGGTGAGGCAGAACGCGGAGATGATGAACTCCGGGCTGATCATGCCGGCGGACATGGCGGAGATGGCCTTGCCCACGGTGAAGTTGAGGATGAAGCCCGCGGCGAGCAGGATGGCGAGCAGGACGAGGGAGCGGATGTCGAGGCCGGAGCGGTTGGCGGTGGCGACGGTGCGGGCCTGAGTGTTCTGGGACATGATGGGTTCCTTTCGGTTGGGCGCGCGGGGCGCGGATGGGAGCGAGGGGCGGAGGCGCGTGATGCGAACGGTGCGGGTCGGGGCGCCGGGGGCGATGGGTAAAGAAAAAGGCCCCCGGTCAAACCGGAGGCCTAGGATGCGCGTGAAGCTATGGCGCGATAGGACTCACCGTCGACCGACCGAAATCGCATCACGCCACCACCAGTTGTTCAGAGAGAGGGATACCGCGTTCTGCATGTTGGTGGCTCCTTTCGATCGTCGGGCAAGGCGAATTCCTTGCGTATGGTGGGAACTATAGCATACGGCGAGACGCTTGCAACCAGCGTTTGCCGCAGGTTGCGAACGTGTTTCGGGCGTTGCGCCGTCGCGGGCGGGCTGCTGGGGCACGAAGGCCCCCGCAGGCGGGCTCTAGCTGCTGAGGTTCGAGAACTCGTCCACGATGAGGTCGAGGCAGGAGGGGACGGCGCGTGCGCGGAACTCGCCGGCGTTGCTGGGGATGAGCTCGCCGTCGAACTGCATCCCCAGGGAGGGCGTGCAGGTGATGCGCGCCTCGCGCGCCTGGAACAGCGTGAACTGGGGTCGTCCCAACCCGGTGCCCGCCTTGTCGAAGACCCCCGCCAGGAGGGTGGGGAGCAGCTCGACGGTCTTCGCGGGCTCGATGACGGCGATATCGATGAGGCCGTCGTTCATGCGGCATCCCGGGAACAGGTTGATCTCGTTTTGGATCACGGACGTGTTGCCCACCATGCAGCCGATGCCGTCGAGCTCGTGGACCTCGCCGTCGCATTCGACGGTGAAGTGCGCGACCTGCGGCGACGGCGTCGCCAGCGCCGAAAGCATGTAGGCGATTTCGCCCATCTCGCCCTTGGTGGCCTCCGCCTTCTGCATGATGGTGGCGTCGAACCCCGTACCCGCGATGATGATGAAGCCGTGGCTGCGCTCCACGCCCTCCTCGTCCACCCAGCTCATCTCGCCGATGTCCGCCTTGACGGTGCGGCCGGCGCGGCACGCCTTGGCGAGGGCCGCCGCCTCGGGCGCGTTGCCGATGTTGTTGAAGAAGAGGTTGGCGGTCCCGGAGGGGAACACGAGGATGGGGACGCCCGTGTCGCGCAGGTGGTTGAGCACGTTCGAGACGCTGCCGTCGCCGCCGGAGACCACGATGCGGTCGAAGCCGGCGGCATCCGAGACGGCATCCTCCGGCTCCATCGCGGTGCCGATGAAGCGCATCACGATCTCGTCTCCCGGGGCGGAGAGCGCATGGGCGAACGCGAAGATCTCGTCCGAGCGCGGGCCAGAGGCGGGGTTGTGGATGATGAGGAATCGCATGCGTGCTCCTCTTCGTACGCGGGCGGCCATAGTGCTATTTAACCTTCCTACCCCTTTTGGGGGATTGCAACCCGAATCCGGGTGTTTCGAAGTTTCTTCATGAGCCCGCGCGCAGCGGCCCGGGCGGGCCGTGGGGCGAAGCGTGGCGCTTGCATGCGATTTGGATGCAAGCCGCCTATTCACGCTAGAATGAAATGAATTTGTGCATCGGCCGCCTTTTTGCGCGGGTTTGCCGGGTTCGTCCCGCAAGAATCCGCGGGGCTCGCCGCGCGGCGGCCCGCGGCTCTCGTCCATCTATTCGCCTCCGAGGAGTTTTATCACGCATGTACATCTCTACCAGCGATGACCTTTACGGGTTCTGCGCGCGGGCGCGCGCCTTCGACGCCGTCGCCGTGGACACCGAGTTCCTCCGCGAGCGCACCTACCATCCGCGGCTGTGCCTGGTGCAGGTGGCCACGCCCGAGGAGAGCGTCGTCGTCGACCCCATAGCCATCGCCGACCTCGGACCGCTGTGCGACCTGCTGGCCGACCCCGCCGTCGTCAAGGTGTTCCATGCGTGCTCGCAGGATATGGAAGTTCTCAACCACGCCCTCGGCGTGCTGCCGGCGCCCATCTTCGACACGCAGGTCGCCGCCGCGTTCCTCGGCGAGCGCGTGCAGAGCTCCTACAACGGGATCGTCCATGCGTTCTGCGGCGTGACCCTGCCCAAGAGCGAGTCGCTCACCGATTGGTCCCGCCGTCCGCTCACGCCCGAGCAGCTCGAGTACGCCATCGACGACGTGCGCTATCTCATCAAGGCGTACGACGTGATCCGGGAGCGTCTCGAGGAGCAGGGCCGCATGTCGTGGGTGCTCGACGAGCTGCGCCCGCTCATGGACCGCTCCCACTACGAGGTCGATCCGCGCACCGCGTTCAAGCGGGTGAAGCGCGTGAACTCGCTGACGCGCCGGCAGCTGGCCGTCGCCCGCGAGCTGGCGGCATGGCGCGAGCGCCGCGCGGAGGGCGCGGACATCCCGCGCAAGTGGGTCATGTCCGACGAGGTGCTGCTCACGTTCGCGCGCCGCCCCGCCAAGACGGTCGACGAGCTCAAGCGCGTGCGCGGTACCGAGCAGCTCGGCGAGCCCGAGGTTCGCGCGCTCATGGCCGCGATGGAGCGCGGCGCGGCGTGTCCGGCGGAGAAGCTGCCGTTCCTGCCCCGTCCGCACAAGGCGCCCGCGCCCGAGCTCGAGAGCGTCATCGACCTCATGTACGCGCTCATCCGCCTGGTCGCGGAGCGTTCCGGCGTCGCGACCTCCATCATCGCCTCCCGCGACGACCTGTTCGAATACGTGAGCCACCCCGAGCAGAGCCCCCTACGCGAGGGCTGGCGCTTCGAGTTGGTGGGCACGTTGATCGACGACCTGCTGCAGGGAAACATAGGCCTCACCGTGAAGGACCGCGCGCTGCAGATCCTCTAGACGCACCGCGGGTTTCGCGGCGGGGATTTGGGTATAAGCGAAGGACTGGTTCGACGCCCGGATGGTGTTCGGCGGCCATGCGCCCGCCGTCTCCGCCCGGCATAGGTTCGCTCGTCAAGGAGATGCTTGCATGTTCTATCCGGGATATTACGGCTTTGGCTACGACCCCGCCTACTTCGCCCTCGTCCTCGTTTCCATGGTTCTGGGCTTCATCACCCAGGGCTACATCAATTCGACCTATAAGAAGTGGTCGCGCGTCCCATCGGACGGCGAGACCGGCGAGCAGGTGGCGCGCCGCATGCTCAACGCCAACGGCTGCGAGCGCGTGGGCATCCGCGGCGTCTCGGGCCACCTCACCGACCACTACGACCCCCGCGACAACAATCTCTACCTCTCGCGGGATAACTGCCAGGGCGGTTCGGTCGCCAGCATCGCCGTCGCCTGTCACGAGGCGGGCCACGCCGCCCAGCGCGAGCAGGGCTACTTCATGATGAAGGTCCGCCATGCCCTGGTGCCCGTCGTCAACTTCACCCAGAACGTGTGGATGCTCGTGTTTCTGCTGGGCGTGTTCATGAACGTTTCCGGCCTCACCACCGTCGCGGTCGCCCTATTCGGCTTCACGGTCATCTTCCATCTGGTGACGCTCCCCGTCGAGATCAACGCCAGCAGGCGCGCCGTCGCCTATATCGAGCAGTCGGGTATGAGCGACGCGAACGTGCGCGGCGCGCGCCAGGTCCTTACGGCGGCCGCCCTCACGTACGTGGCCGCGGCCCTTACCTCGGTCCTCCAGCTGCTCTACATTCTTGGCCGCACGCGATCTGACGACGAATAACCGCTTGTTCGGCTATAGAACGGCGGCCTGCCGGGCTTTACAATGAAGCGTGTCTGCGCGACGTGCCACCATGGTGCGCAGCGGGCACGCTTTTGCTTATGAGGAAGGAGGATGATGCGCGTGAACGGTTGGAACCTTACGGGCGGTTACACCGGTTCGGGCGCTGCGCGGCCGTCGTCGACGGATGCCGCCGCGGGCGTCCGGGACGGCGCGGGCCCGGATTCGGGGTCGGCGCTGTCCGTATCCCAGGCGGTGGATATGGCCGCCGGCGCTCTCGACGCGATTCCCCAGATAACGGTGCTCGGCGAGGTGACGGGCTTCCGCGGCCCCAACGCCCGCAGCGGGCATTGCTATTTCCAGATCAAGGATGATTCGTCCGCCATGGAATGCATCATCTGGAAGGGCGCGTACGCCAAGCGCGCGTTCGAGCTGCGCGACGGCATGCAGGTGCAGTTCACCGGGCAGTTCAACCTCTACAAGCCCATCGGCAAGATGAGCTTCGTGGCGCGGTCCTTCACCCTGGCGGGCGAGGGCCTGCTCAGGCAGCAGGTCGCCGCGCTGGCGGAGAAGCTTCGCCGCGAGGGCCTGATGGACGATTCGCGCAAGCGGCGCATCCCGGCGTTCTGCTCGCGCGTGGCGGTGGTCACCTCGCTGTCGGGCGCCGTCATCGACGACGTCAAGCGCACGCTGCGCCGCCGCAACCCGCTGGTGGAGCTCATCTGCGTCGGCTCGAAGGTACAGGGCGAGGGGGCGCCCGCCGAGCTCATCGACGGCTTGCGCCGCGCCGCCGCGATCGAGCCCGCGCCCGATTGCATCCTGCTGGTTCGCGGCGGCGGGTCGTTCGAGGATTTGATGACCTTCAACGACGAGTCGCTGGCGCGCGCGGTCGCGTCGTGCTCCGTTCCGGTCGTCACGGGCATCGGGCACGAGCCGGACAACTCGATCTGCGACATGGTGGGGGACAGGCGCTGCTCCACGCCCACGGCGGCGGCGGAATCGGTGGCTCCGTCCATGGGCGAGCTGGCCGACGTGCTGGAAACCCGGTCGCATCGCCTTTGCCGCGCGCTGGACTCCATCGTGCTCGCGGGAAACGCCGTGGTCGACGGGGCGGCTCAGCGGGCCGACCGCGCGATGCGCGCGAATCTCTCGCGGCTGCGGATGGCCCTCGATGCGGCGGCCTCCCGCCCGTGCCTCACGCGGCCCGATGCAGTGCTCGAGCAGCGCGCGGCCGAGCTCGGCATGACGCAGGACCGTCTCGCGGCGGCGGGCGTCGCCTCGCAGCGGCGCATGGAGGGGAGTCTGGATGCGCTGGCGGCGCGCCTCGCATCGAGCACCTCGGGTATGGCGCCCAGGCGGCACGAGCTGGCGCTCGCGGGCTCGCGTCTGCGCCACGCGGGCGCCGCCGCGGTCGATCGCGTCGGGTCCGAGCTCGCGGCAGCCGCCGGCAAGCTCGATGCGCTCTCGCCCCTCAAGGTGCTTTCGCGCGGCTATTCCATCGCGTACGCAGACGACGTCGTGGCGACGTCGGCCGGGGCCTTCGCCCCCGGGGACACCGTGCGCGTCCGCATGGCGGACGGATCGGTGTACGGAACGGTCACCCAGGTATCACCTACCTCGAATAGAACGGAGAACTAGCAATGGCCGAGGAGAAGAAGAAGGTCGAGGAGCTGTCCTACAAGGAGGCTTCGATCGAGCTCGAGGGCATCATCCGCAGCTTGGAATCGGGCGACCTCGAGCTCGAGGAGTCGCTCGAGGGGTATACGCGCGGCGTCGAGCTGCTCAAGAGCCTGCGCGGGCGCCTGGCCGAGGCGGAGCAGAAGGTCTCCGTGCTCATGGCCGATATCGACGGCGGCGACCGCCTGGTTCCCGCCGAGGCCGCGAGCACCGACGATTCGCTGAACTTCTAAGGAGGCGGCGACGCCGGCACCGGTCGGCGTTCGTTGCTGTCACCGTGCGCCGGCACCTTGCCGGCAGGAATACGCGCCCGGACCCGATGCGGCCCGGCGCTTCGAAAGGAGCCATCACCATGGAAGACTGCATCTTCTGCAAGATCGCTGCCGGGGAGATCCCCGCGACCGTCGTATACGAGGACGACCTGGTCATCGCGTTCGACGACTTAAATCCCCAGGCACCCGTCCATACGCTGGTTATCCCTAAGGCGCATCACGCGAACATCATCGACGGGGTGCCCGCCGAGACGCTCGGCGCCATGGTTCATGCCGTCGAGGAGGTCGCGCACGCCAAGGGGCTCGACGAGGGCTTCCGCGTGATCGCGAACACCGGCGAGGTCGCGGGCCAGACCGTGCATCATTTCCACATGCACGTCCTGGGCGGCAAGCCGCTCGGCGAGAACCTGGTCTAGCGCCGTATCCGTCGCGCCGCTCCCGGCGCGCGGACCGCATCTCGGCAAGGCTCGCCCGACCGGTGGCCGCGGAGTGTGGGATTCGCGCAGGGTGCGGGCCCGTTCATAGAATGCTGGCCGTGCGGCCCGCTTCATATCGTATGATGAAGCGAGGGTCGTACGGCCTTCCGTATATTTCACAACCCGATGTATGTAGACAGAGATGGGAGATACATGAACGTTCTGGTTATCAACGCCGGTAGCTCGAGCCTGAAGTACCAGCTGCTCAACACGAAGTCCGGCGAGGTGTTCGCTAAGGGCAACTGCGAGCGCATCGGCATCGACGGCTCCTTCATCGGCCACGAGGAGATGGGCGTGAAGGGCAAGCTCGAGGTCGAGATGCCCGATCACAAGACGGCCATCAGCCATGTGTTCGAGCTCCTGAAGACCGTCGACGCTCCCGTCGAGGGCATCGGTCACCGCGTCGTCCAGGGTGGTTGGTACTTCCCCGAGTCCGCCGTCGTCACCGATGAGACCCTCGCCCAGGTCCGTGAGGTCGCTCCGCTGGCCCCGCTGCACAACTACGCCGAGGCCGACGTTATCGAGATCTGCCGCGACATGTTCCCGGAGCTGGGCAACGTGATCGTTCCCGACACCGCGTTCCACTACAACATGCCCGAGCGCGCATGGCGCTACGCCATCCCGCGCGACGTGGTTGATACCTATCATGTTCGCAAGTACGGCGCCCACGGCACCAGCCACCGCTTCATCTGGCGTTCCGTGAACGAGTTCCTCGGCGGCGAGGCCCACAAGGTCGTGAGCTGCCACCTCGGTTCCGGCGCCTCGCTGTGCGCCATCGAGGACGGTAAGTGCATGGACACCACCATGGGCCTGACCCCGCTCGACGGCCTGATCATGGGTACCCGCTGCGGCACCGTCGACCCGGCTACCGTGTTCTACCTCAACCGCGTCGCCGATATGAGCATCGACGAGATCGATACCATGATGAACAAGAAGTCGGGCCTGCTGGCGGTTTCCGGCGTTTCCTCCGACTCCCGCGACGTGGTTGCCGGCGCCGAGAACGGCGACGAGAACTGCGCCATGGCCATCGAGATGTTCTGCTATCGCGCCTCCCAGCTCATCAGCGAGATGGCGGCGTCCATGCAGGGCTTCGACACCATGGTCTTCACCGCGGGCATCGGCGAGAACTCCGTCGACCTGCGCGCCGGCGTCTCCGAGCGCCTGGGCTGGCTGGGCGTCGAGATCGACCTCGAGCTCAACAAGATCCGCTCCGACGAGCCACGCGTCATCTCCACGCCGGAGTCCAAGGTCCGCGTCCTCGTCGTTCCCACCAACGAGGAGCTCATGATCGCCCTCGACGTCGAGGCGCTCCTGGGCTAGGCCGCTGCATCGTTCGATATGCACGACGATGCCCCCGCAGGTCCGTTTGAACTGCCTCCCATTTCTTGGACAAGGAAATAGAAGTCCGAGAGATGGGAGGCC
>URKM01000067.1 GCA_900548365.1 uncultured Collinsella sp.
GGGCGGCGTGCTCTGCGCGCCGGCGGCGGCGTATCCCGCGTCCGCCGCGGAGGAGCTCCCCGAGACGATGGAGACCTCGGAGGAGTTCAACGGCCCCTATACCGCCTGGGCGGGATATGCGAGCACCGCGCGGCACAGCATCGCGCCCGGCGCGGTCCCCGTGAAGGCGCCCGCCTCGCCGGAGGTCGCGTGGACCGTCGGCGTGACGGCTCCCGCCGACGCGCTCGCCTTGCGCCAAGCGGGTCAGAGGACCTTCCTCTACGCGCTGTCGGGCGCGTCCCTCGAGCGCTACGACGCCGCCACGGGCGACGCGCGCGCCGCAGTGGAGCTCCCCGCCCCGGCGTGCGCGGGCACGCGGCCGGTGTTCGCCGAGGCCTCGATCGCGGTGGTGCTCGAGACGGGCCAGGTCGCGGTGTTCGACGAGGAGCTCGCCCCCGCCTGGGTCTCCCCGGCACCCGCCCTCCCCGCCGGCGCTGCGTCGTGGGGCGCCTGCTCGCCGGTGGTGAGCCTCGGCGGCGCGCTGCACGTGGCGCTCGCGGCGCAGGATGCGTCCGGTGCCGTCACGGGTATCGAGCTGCTGTCGCTCGCCGGCATCGACGGGTCGCCCTTCTGGAACGCGAGCCTGCCCTTGGGCGCCGATGCGCCGTCGTCGCCCGTTTTGCAGCTCATGGCTGCGGGCGAGGGGCTGCTCCTGCTCGACGGAGGCGCGACGGCGCGTCTGATCGACATCGCGACCGGCGAGGTCGCCGACGAGGTGCGGTGCGCCGGGGCGATCGAGGGACGCGTCGCGGCGTGCTACGAGGTGCCGGTCGGCTGCGAGGACGCCGCCGGCGCATGGGTCGTGGGCGATGCGTCGGGCACGGTCTCGCTGCTCTGCGCTTCCGCAGGCGGTCTGGAGCTTCGCGGCGCGTCGCCGCTCGCCGCGGTCGACGGCTCCTCGTGGCGCCTGCTGCCGTTCGCTCCGTCGACGGTGAGCGGCCACGCGTACTTCTGGGCCCGTCGCGCCGATGCCTCCGATGCGGCTGCGACCTGCCTCGACGTCACGCTGGCGGAGCTGGGCGCCATCGAGGTCGGGGCGCCCCTGGGGGTGGAGCTGCCCGCGCCCGCGGCGCCCTTGCTGGCGGTGGTTCGCGGCGTAGGCGATGCGGTCGTGACGCTGTATGCGGCCGCGGCGTCGGGATCGCTGGCGGCGATCGAGCGCGCCGGCGGTTCCGGGGCGGCCTGGACGGTCGATGAGCTGTGGAATCCCTCCGGCGCGTCGCCGAGCGCGGCGCCCCTGGTCAACCGCGACGGCATGCTCTTCATCGCGACGGCGCCCGCGAACGGATCGGAGGGCGGGCTGCTGATGGCCCTCGCCCCCGACGAGGCGCGCTCCGTCGGAACGCCGGTCGGCGGCAGCGAGGGGCTCGATACGATGGCCTCGGTGCTCGCCGGCATTCCGCTGCCCAACGGCGCCGGCGTTGGCGTGGGCGCGCTGTTCCTGGTGGCGACGTTCGGCCTCTACACGCTCATCCGCAACAAGGGCGGGAGGCGCCGAAGCGATGAGGGCGTGGACGAATGGCGCGCGCAGCGCGATGCCGACGACGGCGACGACGGCCGGGGCTCGGGTTCCGCATGGTAGCCGCCCGGACGGAGCACACGGCCTTCGACACGGCGCATCCCGCGGTGCCGGCCGTCTACCTGGCCTTCACGTTGGCGCTCACCATGTTCTCGTTCCAGCCCGTGCTCATGGGGCTCTCGCTTGCGGGCGCGCTGTCGTATAGCTGCTGCGTGCGCGGGGCGCGCGAGACGCTGGCGGGCCTGCGCTGGCAGCTGCCGGTGGTGGCGGTCATCGCGCTGCTCAATCCGTTCTTCTCGGCGTCGGGGTCAACCGAGCTGTTCCGCATCGGCGTGCGCGCGGTGTACCTCGAGAGCCTGTGCTACGGCGCGGCGATGGGCGCCCTGTTCATCGCGAGCGCGTGCTGGCTGCGCGCGGCGTCGACGCTGCTGTCGTTCGACAAGGTGATGGCGCTCTTCGGCAACGCCGCGCCCGTCATCGCGCTCATGGTGTCCATGACGATGCGGCTGATCCCGCGGTTCCTCCGCAAGGCGGAGGCGGTGCTCGCGGTCCAGCGCGCCGTCGCGGTGCCCGGTCGCTCCCGTTCCGATGAGGTCCGCGAGCGCCTGCGCCTTTCGAGCGTCCTCATGGGCTGGGGTATGGAGGACTCCCTCGAGACCGCCGACGCCATGCGCGCCCGCGGTTGGGGAGGCGCCGCGCGGCGGACCACGTTCACGCGCTATCGCTTCACCGCCGCGGACGGCGTCGCCCTCGCCGCGCTTGCCCTCGCGGGCGCGCTTGCCGCCGTGCTCGCGTGGACGGCGACGTCGCAGTATTCGTTCTTTCCCACGATGAGCCGGCTCGTGCCCTGGTGGGGCTACCTGCCCGTGGCGGCGTGGATGCTGCTGCCCACGTGGCTGCATGTCTATGAAAGGAGGCGCTTCGCATGAGCGAGAGGGATGCCGGTGCCGCCGCGGCGACGATGCCGCCCGCGCTCGAGGTCCGCGACCTCGTCTTCACGTACGCGGGTGCCGAGGAGCCCGTGCTGCGCGGGGTGGATTGGCGGGTGCCCCGCGGGGCGTTCGCCCTGCTGGTGGGCGATACCGGTTCGGGCAAGTCGACGCTGCTGAGCCTGGCGAAGCCGCAGATCGCCCCCGCGGGGGAGCGCTCGGGCGAGGTGCTCGTATGCGGGCGCCCGGCGGGCGATATGGACGTTGCGGAATCGGCGCGCAGCGTGGGCTACGTCTTCCAGAACCCGGACAACCAGATCGTGTGCGAGAGCGTGTGGCACGAGATGGCGTTCGGTTTGGAGAACCTGGGGGCGCCTCAGGGCGAGATGCGCCGGCTCGTGGCGGAGACCAGCTACTTCTTCGGCATCGAGGATTGGTTCCGCCGCGAGACGGATACCTTGTCCGGCGGTCGCAAGCAGCTGCTCGCCCTGGCGTCCACGCTGGTGATGAAGCCCGACCTGTTGCTGCTCGACGAGCCCACGGCGCAGCTCGACCCCATCGCGGAGAAGAACTTTCTGCACGCGCTCTTCCGCGTGAATCGCGAGCTTGGCTGCACGGTGGTGGTGGCAACGCATCAGCCGCGCGCGATGCTGGATTACGCGACCTGCGCGTTCCGGCTGGCCGACGGGTGCCTGCAGGAGGTCGGCGATATGTCGTCGCTGGATGAGCGGAGCGCGCTGCTGGCCGATGGGGGCGAGGAGCTCTTCGGCGGCGGCAGGCATGCCCGCGTCCACGGGGACGGCTCCGCCGATGCGGCCGGGGCCCGAGGCGCCGGCGAGCAGCCCCGGGCGGGCCGTGCCGACGCGCCTTCGGTGCGGGTGGCGCGCGGGTGGTTCCGCTACGGTCGCGACGACGAATGGGTGCTGCGCAACCTCGACCTCGATGTGCGCGCCGGGACGATCCACGCGCTGGTGGGCGGAAACGGCTGCGGCAAGTCGACCCTGCTCGCCCTCATGGCGGGTACGGGGAAGCTGCAGCGCGGCGAGCTTCGTCGCGCGACGGAGGAGAAGGCGCTGCTTCCCCAGGATCCTCGGGCGCTGTTCGCCGAGGAGGCGGTGGACGATGAGATCATGGAGTGGGCGGGCGGCGGCCGCTATGGACGCGCCGACGCCGACCGCATGCTCGCCCGTCTCGGGCTCACGGGCGCCGCGGCGCTGCACCCCTACGATCTGTCGGGTGGTCAGCAGCAGCTGCTCGCCCTGGGCAAGCTGCTGCTGGTCGACCCGCGGCTGCTGCTGCTGGACGAGCCCACCAAGGGCCTCGACCTGGCGTCGCGCCGATTGATCGCCCGAGCGCTCGCGTGGTGCCGGGACCGCGGCGTGACCGTGGTGATGGCGACGCACGACCTGGATTTCGTCGAGCAGGTGGCAGACGACGTGTCGATGGTGTTCGACGGCGAGATCGCCTGCACGCAACCGAGTGGGGAGTTCTTTACCGGCAATGTCTACTATCGACCCTAGGGAGGATCGCGCCTCCCGCCGCGCGCGCATGGTGTCGCGCGCGCTCAAGATGCTCGAGTTGCCGCTCCTGCTGTCGGTTCCCGCCTGCATGGCGGCTGCCGCATGGAGCGGCGTGGAACAAGCCGGCCTGCTCATGCTGCTGGTGGTTGGGCTGGTGCTCGCGTTGTTCTTCGCGGGCTTCGAGGCGGGGAGGCCCGCGCTGCGGCAGATCATGCCCACGCTGGTGCTCGCGAGCCTGGCCGCTGCCGGGCGCATCCTGTTCGGCGCCATCCCCGATTTCAAGCCCGTGTCGGCGATCGCGATCATAGCCGGCGCCGCGCTGGGCCCGCGCAGCGGCTTCATGGTGGGTTCGCTCGCGGCATTCACCAGCAATTTCTTTTTCGGCCAGGGTATGTGGACCCCGTGGCAGATGTATGCGTGGGGCGCCGTGGGCTATCTGGGCGGCGCTCTGGCGCGGACGGGGCTGTTCGATGCGGGCGACGGCGGCGTGCGCATCGCGGCGTTGGCGCCGTTCGGGTTCGCCTCCGGGCTGTTCTACGGGCTGATCATCAACGCGTTCGACGTCATCGCGTACGTGCGCCCGCTCACCTGGCAGGGGGCGCTCGCGCGCTTCGCGATGGCGCTTCCGTTCGACCTCATGCACGGCGTTGCGACGGTGGTGTTCCTCGTCGCCCTGTACGGGCCGTGGACCCGTCGCATCGCGCGCGTCGTGCGCAAGTACGGCGTGAGGTAGATCGCTGCAAAAACGGCGCCGGGCGTCGGGCCGGGGCGCTGGGTTATCGGTTCGCACGCAGCTCGGCACCCGGTGCCGCTTGCCGGCGCGCCGGGCCGGCGGGAGCGCTCGCGGATGACGGCGCGCCAGGCCGGCAGGCGGCGCTCGCGGATGGCGGGCTACAGCTCGATCTCGAGCTCCACCGGGCAGTGGTCGGAGCCGAAGATGTCGTTGCGGATGCGCGCATCGCGGATGTTCGGCGCGATCGCGTCGCTGACCAGGAAGTAGTCGATGCGCCAGCCCGCGTTGTTCTTGCGCGCGTTGAAGCGGTAGCTCCACCAGCTGTAGACGCCCTCGACGCCCGGGTTGAGCGTGCGCCAGGTATCGGTGAAGCCGGCGTCGAGCAGCTCGGTGAACTTTCCGCGCTCCTCATCGGAGAAGCCCGCGTTGCCGCGGTTGCTCTTGGGGTTCTTGAGGTCGATCTCCTCGTGAGCGACGTTGAAGTCGCCGCAGGTGATCACCGGCTTGCCGGTCTCCTCCTCGAGGCTCTTGAGGAATGCGCGGTAGGCATCGTCCCAAGCCATGCGCGTGTCGAGGCGCGCGAGCTCGTTCTGAGCGTTGGGCGTGTAGACGTCCACGTACCAGAAGCGGTCGAATTCCAGGGCGCAGACGCGGCCCTCGGTTACGGCGACGGCGAGGAGTTCGGCTGCCTCGCCCTCGCCGGCGAAGGCGAGCAGGCTGTCGGCGTGGCGCACGGAGAGGGGCTCCTCGCGCGTGAAGACCGCGGTGCCCGAGTAGCCCTTGCGCTCGGCGTAGCTCCACACCTGATGGTAACCGGGCAGGTCGAGGTCGACCTGGCCTTCCTGGAGCTTCGTCTCCTGCAGGCCCAGGATGTCCGCATCCAGCTGCTCGACGATCTCGGCGAAGCCGGGGTCCTTCTTCAGGACGGCGCGCAGGCCGTTGACGTTCCACGACGCGAGCTTGTACGTGCGGGCGGGGGCCGATGCCGCCGCGGGGCCCGGCTCGGCTGCGGCTGCCGATGTGGATGCGGGGGTCGGCTCGTGCGTGGCGGTCGATGGGACCGTGGTCGTTGACGTGGTCATGGTGGTTCCTATCCTCAAGGTCTGCCGGTCGATGACTCGGGGTCGCCGTCGCGGCGCTGGGTCGATGGGGCTGCCGCGCTTTGTGACAAAAATGCAAGCAGATTTACCTGTGCCGTATCGTTGCATCGGCGTGCGACCACTATACTAGAACAACTGATGCGAGCACGAATGCTACACAGCCTGTAGCCATTTGCAACGATGTGACGCTAAGGGGGATGATCGCATGGGTTCGGCGGAGGAGCGCCGCTCGGCGACCAGGGTGCGGTGCCTGACCATTGCCATCAAAATCGCGTGCGCGATCCTTGTCGCGGCGAGCCTGGTGTACCTGGTGGTCGCCGGGATGCACTTCGCTGTGATCAGCGGTCTGTTCAGCCAGGCCGAGATCGAGGGGACGCGCACCATCATCGGGTATTGCCTGGCCCTGTTCGCCCTGTTCCTCGGAGCGGCGGCGACGGGGGTTTGGGCGTGTGGCGACGCGGAGGGCTTGTCGCGACGTATGCCGATCTGCGCGGGCGTCGCGCTCGTTCCGCTGGCCCTGATTGCCGTCGCCGTGGGCACCTCGATGTTCGGCGTGGCGGACAGTGCGTTCAGCAGCATAGGCTTCATCAAGTGGATCGACCTGTCGTGCGGCGCGTGCGCCGTCGTCTTCGCCGCTTTGGCGGTTGCCGTATGGCGTCTGGATGCGAAGGCCGTCGCCGCGGGCGGCGACGACGCCGCGGGCAGCGAGGGCGTCGAGGGCGTTGCGTGCAGCGATGGCGTTGCGTGCGGCGAGGGCGCCAGGGCCGGCGACGACGCTGCGGGCGGGGGAGCTTCGGGAGCGAATGATCAGCCCTCTGAGGAGGAGGGGACGGATCGGGCCGCCCACGAGGACGGGGCTCGACGGGCGACGGTTGAAGGCGACGCACGTGAAGAGTCCGATGACGGCGACTTGCAGGAAGAGCCCCTCGATGCCGGGGCCCGTGCCGCTGGAGCCGACGACGCCGGGGGCGGAGCGGCTGCCGGCGAAGGGGTCGCCGGGGACGAGGTCGCCGCAGGGGAAGCGGCCGAAGAGGAGGCGCCCGATGCGGATGGTGACGACCACGTCGCCGTCGATGACGGCGCGGGTGCTCCGGAAGCCGCCGGCGAGCCCGCAGCTTCCGTCGAGATGGCAAACGTCGTGTGGGTCGCTGGCGACCCCGCCGACCCCGCCGACGATGCCCTCGCGTCCGGTGCCGCCGGTGATGACGTCGACGAGGGCGATGGCGAACCGCTTCCGGCGGGCAAGCATTGGGCGGGGGCGCGCCGCGTGTTCGAGGATCCCGACGACTTCCTCTTCTCCGACGCGTCCGCACGGGACTGGCAGTGGGAGGATGCATGATGGGCACGAGGATCAGCGAGCCGAAGGCCGCTCGGGAAGCGCTTTCCGAGTTGTTCTCAACGCATGAGCGCGTGGTGTTCTTCGGCGGCGCCGGGGTCTCCACCGCCAGCGGCATTCCGGATTTCCGCAGCCAGGACGGCCTGTACAACCAGGAGTTCGACTATCCTCCGGAAACCGTGCTCTCCCATAGCTTCTACGAGCGTCATCCGTCGGTGTTCTTCGATTTCTATCGCAAGAAGATGATCGCGCTCGAGGCGCGCCCCAATCGCTGCCACGAGAAGCTGGCGGAGCTGGAGCGCGACGGCGTGCTTTCATCTGTGGTGACGCAGAATATCGATGGCCTGCACCAGAGGGCGGGATCGCGCCGCGTGCTCGAGCTGCACGGATCGGTGCATCGCAATATCTGCCGCTCGTGCGGGGCGGTATACGATGCCGCGTGGATCATGGCGCGCGGCCACGAGGACGGGCGCGGCGTGCCGGTGTGCCCCGTCTGCGGGGGCGAGATCAAGCCCGATGTGGTGCTCTACGAGGAGCCGTTGGACGAGCGCGTGCTGACGGAAGCCATCGAGGAGATCTCCCGGGCGGATGCGCTGGTTATCGGCGGCACGTCTCTCACGGTGTATCCCGCCGCCGGCCTCACCCGGTACTTCGGGGGCGATGCGCTCGCTATCGTGAATCGCGACGCGACGGGGCAGGATGGCGCCGCCGACCTCCTGGTCACGTGCGATATCGCTCAGGCGTTCGACTTCTAGCGGATATCTTGTAGCCGTCGCGTTCGTCGGGACGGCAACGTTTGCCTTGTCCTCCCGCGCCCGCCGAAACGGATCCTCTCGTGGGCTGTTTGGCGGTTCGGCTTCGGGCTCGGCGGGCTGTTTGGCGGTTCGGCTTCGGGCTCGGCGGGCATTTCGTTTGTGGAAGTTCCACCAGCATGGATTTTGGAGCACGAAAAGGCAGCGAACGTTTTTTCGTGCAGATGGAGGCAGCTAGTGCGCGCGTTTTCCGTTGCTTGCTGCCTCAGGATGCACGAAAGCGCTTCGCTGCCTTTTTGTGCACGAAAACCCGCCGCCCCGCCGCCCGCGTCATCCGCTGCCGCCGCCCCGACCCGCTGACCCGCCGCCCCGTCGTTTTTCGTTGATTCAGGGGCAACGTGGCGAAGCTCGCCGGCAACGGCGTGAAGCTGGATACAATAGAGTGAGTTTTCGCGAAGGTGAAAGGATATTCATGGCAAACGATACCAAGACATGGCGTTGCGGCAAGTTCGAGCTCAAGTTCGACCGGCCCCGCATCATGGGTGTGCTCAACGTTACGCCTGATTCCTTTAGCGACGGCGGCGAGCACTTCGATACCGATGCCGCCATTGCGCACGGCCTGAAGATGCTCGACGAGGGCGCCGATATCATCGACGTGGGCGGCGAGTCCACGCGCCCCGGCTTCACGCCGGTGAGCGCCGACGAGGAGGCGAAGCGCGTGCTGCCCGTGGTGCGCGCGCTGGCGCAGAAGGGCGCCATCGTCTCCATCGACACGCGCCACGTCGACGTGGCGAAGGCGGCCGTCCGCGTGGGAGCCTCCATCGTCAATGACGTGACGGGCTTCACCG
>URKM01000068.1 GCA_900548365.1 uncultured Collinsella sp.
GCGCAGATCGCGGCGGGCGAGCGCGAGCTGCAGCAGCAGGGCGCGAGCGCCGAGGCGCAGCTCGCTGCAGCGCAGCGGCAGCTCGACGCGTCGCGCGAGCAGCTCGACGCGGCATGGGCGACGGTCCAGGCGAAGGGCGCGGAGCTCGAGGCGGGCGCGGCGACGGCGCAGGAATCCCTGGCGCAGATCGAGCGCGCCGAGTCGAGCGCGCAGACCCTGGCGCTGCTCATGGGGGACGATTGGCCCGCGGACGCCTGGGGGCGCCTGCAGGCCGGCGATGCGTCGGCGCGCGGGGAATTCGTCGCGGCCGTCTCCGCCTACGCCCAGGCGGCATCCGGTCGGATCGATGATGCCTCGAAGCTCGTCGAGGCGGTTCGCAGCCTGCTGGACAAGCTTCCCAGCGATCCCGGCGTGCGCGAGGAGCTGCTCGATCGCATCGACTGGCTCGCCGGCATCCTGTCGGCGCTCTATCCGGATGCCGCCGAGGACATCGAGCGCGTCCGGGCTGCCGTGTCGGCATATGTGGAAGGGGGCCCCGAGCTCGAGGAGGCGCGCGCCGCGCTGGACCGCATCGCCTCCGTGCTGGCGAGCCTCGAGTCGCAGGTCTCGGAAGCGGGTTCCCAGTCGGGGCTGCTCGCCGACGCCGTGCTCGCCAAGCCGCAGGTCGTCGCCGCGCTCGACGCCGTCGCCGCCGGGCGCGCCCAGCTCGCGGCCGCCCGCGACGAGGTGATCCGCGGCCAGGCCCAGCTCGATGCCGGCCAAGCCCAGCTCGATGAGAAGCGCGCGCAGGCGCGCGAGCAGCTCGCCGCGGGTGCCGACGAGCTCGCGGCGGGCAGTCGCGAGGCGGCGAGCGGCCAAGAGGAGCTCGAGCGCAACGAGGAGGAGTTCCTGGAGCAAAAGGCCGATGCCGAGGCCCGCTTCGACGACGCCCGCGCCGGGGTCGATGATATCGAGGGAGCCACCTGGTACATCCAGGACCGCTCCTCGTTGCCGAGCTATGCGAGCGTCGAGTCGGACGCGAGCTCCATCGAGTCCATCGCCACCGTTTTCCCGTTCATCTTCTTCACCGTGGCGGTGCTCATCAGCCTCACCACCGTCACGCGCATGGTCGAGGAGGACCGCGGGCTCATCGGCGTGTACAAGGCGCTCGGCTACAGCAGGGCCCGCATCCAGTCCAAATACGTGATCTACTCGTTCGCGGCCTGCTTGACCGGCGGGATCGCCGGAGACGTGTTCGGCTTCATCGTGCTGCCCGAGATCATCTTCACGATCTTCACCACCATGTACGCGCTGCCGCCGTTCCAGCTCCACTTCGATCCCGTGTCGGCATCGCTGGGCGTGACCCTGTTCTCGGTGGGCATCGTCGGCGCGACCTTCCTGGCGTGCCGCCATGTGCTCAAGGAGACCCCCGCCTCGCTCATGCGCCCCAAGGCGCCGCGAGCGGGCAAGCGCATCATGCTGGAGCGCATCGCGCCCGTGTGGCGCCGCATGAGCTTCCTCAACAAGGTGAGCGCGCGCAACCTGTTCCGCTACAAGAAGCGCTTCTTCATGACGGTTTTCGGCATCGCGGGCTGCACGGCGCTCATGATCTGCGGCCTGGGGATTCGCGACACCGTCATCTCGCTCAAGCCGCGCCAGTACGGCGCCGAGGGCATCGTGCGCTACGACCTGCTCGCCGTGACCACGGACGACAAGTTCGCCCAGGGCGAGGAGGAGCTGCGCGCGACCGGTCGCGTCGAGACCATGTTGGAGGCGCGCGTCGACGCCGCGACCGCGAGCTTTAACGGCGCGAAGGAATCGCTCCAGATCATCGTGGTGCCGCGCGACGCCGACCTGTCCGCCTACCTCAAGATGGAGGACGGCTCGGGCGCGTCGCCGCTGGCGCCCGCTTCGGGAGGGGCCCCGTTGTCGCTGCCCGCGGATGAGGGCGTGCTCATCACGAAGAACGCCGAGCAGGTGCTCGGGTTCTCGGTGGGCGATGCCATCGAGCTCCAGGATTCGTCCATGAACACGGGTTCGGCCACGGTGCGCGGCATCGCGGTGAACTACCTCGGCAACTTCGCGTTCATGACGGAGGACGCCTATCGCGCGGCCTTCGGCGAGCGCTGCGTGCCCAACGCGTTCCTCGCGAACCTCTCGGGGGGCGACGATGGGAAGATCTCGCTCGCCGACGAGCTGTCCGCCGGCGACACGTTCGTGACCGTGAGCAGCTCGACCAAGATCGCGAACGATTTCTCGGAGAGCTTCAAGATCATCGACGTGGTGGTCTACGTCGTCACGGTCATGGCGGCGGCGCTGGCGTTCGCCGTGGTGTTCACGCTCTCCACCACGAACATATCGGAGCGCGAGCGCGAGCTGGCCACCATCAAGGTCCTGGGGTTCAGGCGGCGCGAGGTCTACCGCTACATCAACAAGGAGACCATCGTGCTCACGCTGATCGGCATCGTGGCGGGCTGGCCCCTGGGGTACCTCATCACGCGCTTCCTCACGTTCGTGCTGCGTATGCCCTCGCTGTTTTTCGACACCATCGTCGAACCCCAGACCTATGTCTTCGCGTCGGTCATGTCGCTGGCGTTCACCCTGGTGATCAACGCGATCACCAATCGCGCCCTGGACCGTGTGGACATGGTGGGGGCGCTCAAATCCGCCGAATAGCCGCCGCGCTCGGGGTAGATACCCCGTAGCGCGGCGGACGCGTCGCCGCATGCGGTTGCGATGCTGAACAAGGGCCATGTTCGTTCGCAGCACGGTTGCTGCCGTCAGGGCCCTGCGTTCGGCAACAGTTTGGCCGAATGTGTAAAATAGGGGCGAAACGTTGCGCCGGATGACGGGCGCGGGCGCTGGTCGCCGAAGCCCGTCGCCCGGTTTTTTAAGCTGCCATGCTCGCGTATGGCGTCGAGAGATAGGGTTGTCATGGCTCAGTACATCATCGTTGCAGAATCGGGATCCGACCTCGCTCCCGCGCTCGTCGAGCGCTACGGCGTGCGCATCGTGCCCATGCACGTGACCATCGGCGACGAGACGTACGATGACGGCTCCATCACGGGCCATGAGGTGTACGAGAGGTCTCGCGAGCTCGGCGTGATGCCGAAGACCAGCGCCGCGACGATCCACGGGTTCGCCACGATGTTCGACCGCATCCATGAGGAGCATCCCGATGCGACCATCCTCTATCTCGCGTATTCATCGGTGACCACGTGCTCCTACGCGTCGGCGCTCACCGCGGCGGAGGGGCGCGACTACGTCGTGGCGATCGACACGAAGAGCGTGTCCATCGGCCAGTCGCTGGTTGTCACGAGGACGGCTTGTTTCCTGGAGAGCCATCCCGACGCCTCGGTCGACGAGGTGAGGGCGTTCGTCGAGCGCGCACGCGACGAGGTCCTGCTGGGCTTCGTCCCGAGCGACCTGGCCTTCCTGCGCGCCGGCGGCCGCCTGTCGAACGCCCAGTTCCTCGGTGCGCACCTGCTGAAGATCAAGCCCGTCATCGAGCTGGTCGACGGCAACTTCGTCGCGACGAAGAAGCTGCGCGGCACCATGAAGCGCGCCGCGCTGCATTTCATCGACCATCTGATGTCCGAGGGGCCGGTCGACCTCGGGCGCGTGGGTCTGGCGTATTCCGATGGTCTGTCCGAGGATATCAAGCGCGCCGTCGAGGACCATGTGACCAAGCTCGGATTCAAAAGCTTCGACTGGATCGAGGTGGGCGGCATGATCTCGGCCCACTGCGGCCCCAACGCGTTCGGCGCGGTCATGCAGCGCCTGGCGTAGCGCCTCGGCTATGGGCAGGAAGACGGCGCTCGTCATCTCGGATGCGTTGGGGGATACCGCCTGCGAGGTGGTCCTCGCCGCCGCGGCCCAGTTCGACGAGGGGCTGTTTCGCATCGTGCGCGTTCCCAAGGTGGCCGACGCCTCGGTGGTCGCTCGCTACCTCGATCCCCGCCTTGCGCGCGGCGACGCCGTGACGGCGTTCCATACGATCGCCGACCCGGCGCTGCACGGCGAGGTGGTCGAGGCGCTGTCGGCGCGGGGCGTGCCGCAGGTGGACCTCCTCGGCGGCGCCATCGACGCCCTGGCTCATCTGACGGGCGCCCGGCCGCGCGGTATCGCCGGCGCCATCCACAGGACCGATGAGCGCTACTTCAAGCGTATCGAGGCGATGGAGTACTTCGTCGAGCATGACGACGGGCGCGGGTGCGACGACCTGTCGGATGCCGACATCGTGCTGGTGGGGGTCTCGCGCACCTCGAAGACGCCGCTGGCGATGTACCTCGCGCACCTGGGCTATCGCGTCGCCAACATTCCGCTCGCTCCCGGCATGGAGCCGCCGGCGTCCCTGTTCGAGGTCGATCCCGCGAAGGTCTTCGGCCTCACCTCGCGCGCCGACGTCATCTCGGATATCCGCGAAAGGAGGCTGGGCGACGACCTGTCCCGCTCGGTCGCGGCGTCCTATGCCGATCCGCGCGCCGTCGAGGACGAGATGCGCGACGCCCGCGCCCTCATGGGGCGGCTGGGGTGCTTCGTGGTCCGCACGGACGAGAAGGCCATCGAGGAGTCTGCTGCAGAGATCGTGGCCCAGCTCGCGCGCGTGAAGGAAGCGCGAGCCCGGTGCGCGGGCACACGCGAAGGCGCGTGAGGGCGGATCGGGTTCGGCGCCGCGATGCCCGTGCTACGTCGCGACGGCGGCGGGCGGATCGACCGCGAGCGCCCTTGGAACCTCTCGGCGCCGGGAGAGCGGTGCCCCATCCTCTTCAGTTTTATACATGTATTAGATGTGTAGAACCAACTGGTTCTGTCATAGAGTTACCATAAAGTGCCCCGCTCACCGCATAAAGCGGGCCGCTCGCTTGCGTTCACATATTCTTCGAGAGCTTGCAGCAAACCCTTCCTAATATGCACGGTGTCCGCCATCGCCTCGCGACGGCGGATGGCAGCAGGCGGAGGGCGGCCATGCCGTCCCGAAAAAAGGGGGTTCACCGTGACCGAAGAGAAACGCGTGTATCGATTCGGCGTCGACGCGAGCGGCGCCGACGTGACCGAAGGCGATGCCGGCATGAACTTCGTGCTGGGCGGCAAGGGCGCCAACCTGGCCGAGATGAGCAAGATCGGCCTGCCCGTCCCTCCGGGTTTCACCATCACCTGCCAGACGTGCGTAGAGTACGCCGCCGCGCGCGACACGTGGCCGGCCGGCGCCCTCGACGAGATCGAGCGCGCGCGTCGGGATCTCGAAGGGAGGATGGGCAAGCGCCTGGGCGACCCGCATGACCCGCTTTTGGTCTCGGTGCGCTCCGGTGCGCCCATCTCCATGCCGGGCATGATGGACACGGTGCTCAACCTCGGTCTGAACGACGACTCCGTCCAGGGGCTCATCGCCCAAACCGAGAATCCGCGCTTCGCGTGGGATTCCTATCGCCGATTCATCCAGATGTTCTCCAACGTCGTCCTGGGCGTCGACGCCGACCTGTTCGAGAACGCGCTGACCACGCGGCGCCTCGCCGCGGGCGTCCGCCAGGACAGCGAGCTCTCGGCTGGGGACCTGCGCGAGCTCGTGGGGGAGTACAAGCGGATCTTCTCCCGCGAGGTCTCCGCCTCCGAGCATCCCGAGCTCGTCGACGAGCTGGGCGCCGTCGCGTTCCCCGCCGACCCCTTCCTGCAGCTGCGCCTCGCCATCCAGGCGGTGTTCGGCAGCTGGATGAACGAGCGGGCCTGCCTCTATCGCGAGCAGAACGGCATCGCCGACGACCTGGGCACGGCGGTGAACGTCCAGGCGATGGTGTTCGGCAACAAGGGCGAGACCTCGGCGACCGGCGTGGCGTTCACGCGCAACGCGGCCGACGGCACGCGCGAGTTCTACGGCGATTTCCTGGTGAACGCCCAGGGCGAGGACGTCGTCGCGGGCATCCGAAACACCGAGCCCATCGCCGACCTCAAGAAGAACCCCGCGCTGGCCGAGGCCGGCGAGCAGCTCGAGCAGATCTTCGGCGTGCTCGAGGGGCACTACCGCGATATGTGCGATATCGAGTTCACCATCGAGCAGGGCAAGCTGTGGATGCTGCAGACGCGCGTGGGCAAGCGCACGGCGGCCGCGGCGCTCAGGATCGCCATCGACATGGTCGGCGAGGGGCTCATCACCCGCGAGGAGGCGGTGAGCCGCATCGACCCCGCCCAGCTCGACCAGCTGCTGCACCCGCAGTTCGACCCGTCGGCGACCTTCGACGTGCTGGCGCGCGGGCTCAACGCGAGCCCCGGCGCCGCCGTGGGCGAGATCGTCTTCTCGTCCGATGACGCCGTGGCGGCGGTGGAGGAGGGCCGCAGGGTCATCCTGGTGCGCTGGGAGACGAACCCCGACGACCTCAAGGGCATGACCGTCGCGGAGGGCATCCTGACGAGCCATGGCGGCAAGACGAGCCATGCCGCCGTCATCGCCCGCGGCATGGGCACGCCGTGCGTGTGCGGCGTGGAGAGCTTCCGCATCGATGCCGCCGCGAAAGAGGTGAGGGTGGCGGGCACGAACGTCGTGCTGCGGGAGGGCGACGTCATCTCGATCGACGGCGCCCGCGGGACCGTGGTCGCCGGGGCGGTCCCTCTCGTCTCCGCCGAGCTGACGGGAGACCTCGAGCGCGTGCTCGGATGGGCAGATGAGATTCGCCTGGACCAGGACGGGGGGCGCGCCTACCACGTGCGGGTGAACGCCGACAACCCCGAGGACGCCGCGCTGGCGCTGGGTTTCGGGGCGGAGGCCATCGGCCTGTGCCGGACCGAGCACATGTTCCTGGGAGAGCGCAAGCGCATCATCCAGGACTTCATCCTGAGCGCGGACGAGTCCGTGCGCAACGAGGCGGTCCGCGAGCTGCTCCGCGTCCAGACGGAGGACTTCATCGACATGTTCCGCGTGATGGACGGGCGCTCGGTGGTGGTGCGCCTGCTCGACCCGCCGCTGCATGAGTTCCTCGACGACCCGCGCGAGCTCGAGGTCCGCATCGCGCGCCGCGAGGCCGCCGGCGTGACCGAGGGGGAGCTCGAGGAGCAGCGGGCGCTTTTGCGCCGCATCGACGGGATGCGCGAGTCGAACCCCATGCTCGGCCTTCGCGGCGTGCGCCTGTCGATCGCCTATCCCGAGCTGCCGCTCATGCAGGTGCGCGCGATCGCCTCGGCGGCGGCTAGGCTCAAGCGCGACGAGGGCCTCGATCCGCGTCCCGAGATCATGGTCCCGCTCGTATCCATCACCGAGGAGCACGTCCAGGTGCGAGCGGTCATCGACGAGGTCGTGGCGGCGGTCGCGCGGGAGTACGGCGTGGAGCTGGAGATTCCCGTCGGGACGATGATCGAGCTGCCGCGCGCCTGCCTGGTCGCGGAGAAGATCGCCGAGCACGCCGAGTTCTTCTGCTTCGGCACGAACGACCTGACGCAGACGGCGTTCGGCTTCTCGCGCGATGACGCGGAGGCGAAGTTCATCCCGGCGTACCTGCACAAGAAGGTGCTGCCGGCAAATCCGTTCGAGACCATCGACGAGGCGGTGCTCGAGCTGGTGCGCATGGCCGTCGAGCGCGGGCGCGCCGTGCGGCCGGGCATGCACATGGGGGTGTGCGGCGAGCATGGCGGAGACCCCGCCTCGATACCGCGGTTCTTCAACGTTGCGGGGGTGGATTACGTAAGCTGCTCGCCGTATCGCGTTCCCCTGGCGCGCTTGGCGGCGGCCCAGGCGAAGCTCGCGCGCTAGCACGACCCTTCGGGACGGAAGCCCCTCGCGCTCCGTCCCATCCGCAATCGATGGGTGGTCGCACGGAAGGAGGGCGAGCCCGCCCATGCGCGGCAAAACCTCCGTCCCGGTCCGATGCGCGGAGCGATGTAAAAAGCCGCAGCTCACGTAATGCGAAGACTTTATGAAGCGCTATGGAAACGCCCGAGCACGTGTATACTAATCAAGCTGTGCCCGTGAAGGGGAGGATTCTGTCTGAACAAACCAGGCCGCATAGGGTTGCGCGGCAAGGGGAGAGCAGGCGAATGCAAACCGGCGGACGCAGATGTTAGTAGTGGTCCTCTAGGGGCGAACACAAGGGGTGTTCGCAGTGTCCCAAGACCACCGAGAGTTGGAGATCGTACATGATCAGCATGATTCTCGGCCGCAAGATCGGCATGACCCAGGTTTGGGACGAGAACGACAACATCGTTCCCGTCACGGTCATCCAGGCTGGCCCCTGCACCGTCTCGCAGGTTAAAACTGAGG
>URKM01000069.1 GCA_900548365.1 uncultured Collinsella sp.
GTAATGCCTTGAAGGTGAAAGAGCCGCCCTTACGGACGGCTCAAACTGTAATGGGGCATCGCGAGCGGACCGCGGGTCGAGCGCGGACAATCCGCAACGAGCCCACGCCTCGTCTCATTTGGGTGGGTCGATCGGGAGTTGCGACGTCGCGGGTGATTTGAATGGGGGAGCCGAACGGGAATACTGCCCAATATGGCTATGTACCTGCGAATACGATACGCCTGAGCACGGTACGCGGAAAAAATTTCAAACTTTTTGAAAAAAGTCCTTGCACTGGCGGCGAGTCTCCCGTATATTAAATCTCGCGCTGAGGCACACAGCCAAGAGCGCAAAGCCAATTGGGGCGGTTAGCTCAGGGGTAGAGCACTACCTTGACACGGTAGGGGTCACAAGTTCAAATCTTGTATCGCCCACCAAGAACAACAAGACCGGGGGTTTCACCTCCGGTCTTTTTGTATTTCGATCGAAAGCAATCGCTTGCGTCGCCGCCGGGCGTTCCATCTCATGCGGGAAGTCGGCGTGCTGTCCGCGATTTTCCAGCGCCGGGACGGGTGCTGAGTGGTATCCCTTTTCCGAACGGGTCCCGAGACACTACATCTGGTTTTGAGTGAAGTGAGCGCCGTTCACGATGACGCGAGCGGTTGACTTGTGAAACATTTCCACTTCGCAAAAAATACACCCTTGCAACGACCTGCAGGTGGGACGCGTAGGCGGGAGCCAATTTGATCGCACAAGCGCTCTTTTCGAATGGTTGGAAAAAAGATTCTTACCGACGTTGACCTGCAAGAACACAAGATATTGTGTTTGCAGTTCGAAGTTCTTACATAATATGGGTAGCAAGTTGTCGTATCATATCAACACGTACACGTATGGTAGAGCGGGCGATGTCGCGTGGAAGGGGATGCCGGCATCATGCAGGCCTTTGTCTGCGCGAGGTCGTACCGTTTTCAATGACAGATCACAACGCTTTGTTCCCGGTAGGGCGGCTGCTCTGCCTGGGGGCTTATCGCGCTCTTTGGCGAGCAAACGGTAAGAGAGGGAGACGGCACGCATGAAGATCATCAAGCGCAGCGGTATCGAGGTTACGTTTGATATCGACAAGATCATCAACGCCATCAAGGGCGCCAACGAGGAGGCGCCCGAGGCCGATCGCCTGACCGAGCGTCAGGTGGTCTACGCGGCGCGCAACGTTGCCGACGCCTGCGCCGCCGCCGGCCATACCGTTTCCGTCGAGGAGATCCAGGACATGGTCGAGGACGAGATCATGGCGCTTGATCGCTATGAGGTCGCGCGCCGCTATATCATCTACCGTTATGTCCAGGGCCTTAAGCGCACGAAGAACACCACGGATGACAAGATCCTCTCGCTCATCGAGTGCAACAACGAAGAGGTCAAGCAGGAGAACTCCAACAAGAACCCCACCGTCAACTCGGTGCAGCGAGACTATATGGCCGGCGAGGTTTCCAAGGACCTCACGCAGCGCATCCTGCTGCCCGCCGACGTCGTCGAGGCCCACAACCAGGGTCTGATCCACTTCCACGATTCCGATTACTTCGCGCAGCACATGCACAACTGCGATCTGGTGAACCTCGAGGATATGCTCCAGAACGGCACCGTGATCTCGGGGACGCTCATCGAGCGCCCGCACAGCTTCTCGACCGCGTGCAATATCGCGACGCAGATCATCGCCCAGGTCGCCTCGTGCCAGTACGGCGGCCAGTCCATCTCGCTCACGCATCTCGCGCCGTTCGTCGAGGTCTCCCGTCAGAAGATTCGCCGGCAAGTCGAGGCCGAGCTCAGGGAGCTGGGTTTCGAGGCTCCGCAGGATAAGGTCGCCGAGGTCGTGGAGACGCGCCTGCGCGATGAGATCCGTCGCGGTGTCCAGACCATCCAGTACCAGGTCGTCACGCTCATGACGACGAACGGTCAGGCGCCGTTCGTCACGGTCTTCATGTATCTCAACGAGGCGCGCTCCGAGTCTGAGAAACGCGACCTCGCCATGATCATCGAGGAGACGCTTCGCCAGCGCTACGAGGGCGTCAAGAACGAGGCGGGCGTGTGGATCACACCGGCGTTCCCCAAGCTCATCTACGTACTCGAGGAGGACAACGTCCGCGAGGGCTCCGAATACTTCTACCTCACCGAACTCGCCGCCAAGTGCACCGCCAAGCGCATGGTGCCCGATTACATCTCCGAGAAGAAGATGCGCGAGTTCAAGCTCTCGAAGGGCGAGACCGAGGGCAACGGCGATTGTTACACCTGCATGGGCTGCCGTTCTTTCCTCACGCCCGACCGCTCGGGCAACGGCTACGACAACGTTGCCCGCGCTAAGAACTACGAGCCGGGTAAGCCCAAGTACTACGGTCGCTTCAACCAGGGCGTCGTGACGATCAACCTCGTCGACGTCGCGCTGTCCTCGCACCAGGATATGGATAAGTTCTGGGAGATCTTCGACGAGCGCCTCGAGCTCTGCCATAAGGCGCTGCGCTGCCGCCACGAGCGCTTGCTGGGCACGCTGTCGGACGCCGCTCCCATCCTGTGGCAGTACGGCGCGCTGGCCCGCCTCGACAAGGGCGAGACCATCGACAAGCTGCTCTACGGCGGATACTCTACCATCAGCCTGGGTTACGCCGGCCTCTACGAGTGCGTGAAGTACATGACGGGCGCCAGCCATACCGATGAGCATGGCACGCCGTTCGCTATGGATGTCATGCAGCACATGAACGACAAGTGCGCCGAGTGGAAGGCCGCCGAGGATATCGACTATTCGCTGTACGGCACGCCGCTCGAGTCGACCACCTATAAGTTCGCCAAGCTCCTGCAGCGTCGCTTCGGCATCATCCCCGGCGTGACCGACAAGGGCTACATCACCAACAGCTACCACGTCCACGTGACCGAGGAGATCGACGCCTTCGATAAGCTCAAGTTCGAGAGCCAGTTCCAGCGCCTGTCGCCCGGCGGCGCCATCTCCTATGTCGAGGTGCCCAACATGCAGGACAACCTCAAGGCCGTTATCCGCGTCATGCAGTATATCTACGACAACATCATGTACGCGGAGCTCAATACCAAGAGCGATTACTGCCAGGAGTGCGGATACGACGGCGAGATCAAAATCGTCGAAGATGACGGCAAGCTTGTCTGGGAGTGCCCCAACTGCGGTAACCGCGATCAGGAGAAGCTGAATGTCGCGCGCCGTACTTGCGGCTATATCGGCACGCAGTTCTGGAACCAGGGACGCACCGAGGAGATTCGCGACCGCGTGCTGCACCTGTAAGGAGGGACGATCCCGGCGGGTCGGAGACGGCAGGCGACCTCCGGCGCTCGGACAGCCCTGCTCGCACGAAGGCCCCGCTGGGGCCTTCGGCTCGTGCGGAACTCGCGGCGGAGGTCGCCTGCCGTCTCCGGCCCTGCTCTTACCCTGCAGCGGGTGCTTGACAGGTGAAAGGAAGCAACAGCTATGAACTACGCGGAGATCAAGCATTTTGACATCGCCAACGGCGAGGGCGTGCGCACGACCTTGTTCGTGTCCGGATGCCGACGCGGGTGCAAGAACTGCTTCAACGAGGCGGCATGGAACTTTGCAGCGGGTCGCCCCTTCACGCGCGAGGTGGAGGACGAGATCATCGAGTCGTTGCGACCGGCCTATGTGGACGGGCTGACGCTGCTGGGCGGCGAGCCCATGGAACCCGAGAACCAGGCGGGACTCGTCTCATTCGTCGAACGCGTGAGGGCGGAGTATCCCCGCGAGAGCGGTAAAACCATCTGGTGCTTCACGGGCGACACATGGGACCGCGAACTGGTTGCCGGCGGATGCCATCGCACCGAGTATACCGACCGTCTGCTCGCATGCGTGGACGTGTTGGTGGACGGGCCGTTCATCCAGGATCTGTACGACATCACGCTTCGATTCCATGGTTCATCCAACCAGCGGCTCATCGATATGCCGGCGACGTTGAGGGCGCTCGCCGCAGGGGCGTCTCCCGAGGACGCCGTGGTGCTTTGGCAGGATAAAGAGGTCTATACCACGCATGCGATGTAGCGGTGCGCAGAGCGGCCCGCGCATTTTGGTTGGTCGGGTCGCCGTGTGCCAAGGGGTGCCGTGACAGAAGCGGGACGATGGCGGGCGGCGTGCTTCTCGTGTGGTCGCGGGGCCCGCGCCGGCTACGTGGTACCATAGCGGGAAAACTGTTGCATAGCGTGCGCGCATGTGCGCGTCGAGGAGCGAGAAACCATGGTTGACCAGCAAAAAGTCGAAGAGGCCGTGCGCCTGTTGCTCGAGGGTATCGGAGAGGATCCCACCCGCGAGGGCTTGGTCGAGACGCCGACGCGCGTGGCGCGCATGTACGCCGAGCAGCTTGCCGCGGGGATGGAGGACGATGCGGGCGAGCACCTCTCCAAGACCTTCACCGTTGGTAGCGACGACCTCGTCATCGAGCGCGACATCACCTTCTACTCGCTGTGCGAGCACCATATGCTGCCGTTCTATGGCAAGGCGGCCATCGGTTATATCCCGAACGGTCGCGTGGCGGGCCTGTCGAAGCTCGCGCGCACGGTCGAGACCTTCGCGCGCCGGCTGCAGCTGCAGGAGCAGCTCACCGCCCAGATCGCCGACGCGCTCATGGAGTACCTCGTGCCGCAGGGCGCCATCGTGTTGCTCGAGGCCGAGCATATGTGCATGACCATGCGCGGCGTGCAGAAGCCGGGCACCAAGACCGTGACGCTGGCGCGCCGCGGTGTGTTCGAGACCGACCCCGCGCTCGAGCAGCGGTTCTTCAACATGCTCGACCGCGGTTAGCCATGGGGCTCCCATCGGAGTCGTCGCCGCGGGTCGATGCGGTTTGGCGCCATCCCGTCTATCGTCGGCTGCTCGCTTCGCTTCAGAGGGCCGAGGCGGCGCGTGAATTCTGCCGGCACGACCTGCAGCATTTTCTCGATGTGGCGCGCGTGTGCTGGATCATGCTGCTGGAGGACGAGGAGGCGCGCGAGCTCGGTATATCGCGCGACGTGGTGTACGCCGCCGCTCTTCTCCACGACATCGGCCGAGCGGTCGAGTATGAAACGGGCGAGTCTCACGATGTTGCCGGCACGCGGATTGCAGCCGAGATTTTGGGTACGGTAGAACCTGACAGTCGATTCTCGCCGGACGAGTGCTCGCAGATCCTGACGGCGATCGCGTGCCATCGCACCCATACCGGCTCGATGGGCGCCGCGGCCGATCTTTCCGGTGCGCCTGCGGATGCGCGCGCACGGGCGTTGGCGGCATCGTTGCGCCGTGCCGATAAAGTCGTGCGCGCGTGTTTCGCGTGTCCCGCCCGCCCGCGATGCAACTGGCCCGACGAGAAGAAGAATCTCGCGATTAGATGGTAGGGAAGCGGTTTGTATGAGTGAGAAGAAGCTGTGCGAGAACATCGATGACGACCGCGGCGTACTGGCGCGCCGCGATGGTTCGGGCCTGCCGGTCCGCGCCGGAGCGATCACGCATGTGACCGCCGACGAGGTCGCCCTCGCCGACAAGGTGTTCGTAGACGGGCTCGAGGTGTTCGCCAACCACGGCGTGTACGAGGAGGAGAACAAGCTCGGCCAGAAGTTCGTGGTCTCCGCGACGCTCTACTGCGATACGCGCCGGGCGGGTCAGTCGGACGACCTCGAAGCGTCGATCGACTACGGCGCGGTGTGCCATGATATCGATGCGTTCCTACGCGAGCATACGTTCAAGCTGGTCGAGCGCATGGCCGAGACGCTGGCGGCGTACCTCATCGATCGCTACCCGCTGCTGCTTGGCGTGCGCCTGAGGATCGAGAAGCCGTGGGCTCCCGTGGGTTTGCCGCTGCGCTCCGTCGGCGTCGAGATCGAGCGCCTGCGCTAGCTTGTCCATCGCGATAGGGCGGGGCGGCTCCTTCTCAGGGGCATCCCGCTCGTTCACGCGCCTGCGGCCCGACTGCTACGGTCGGGCCGCAGGCGCTTTTTTGAGCGCGGCTGCCAGCTCTCGATTGCGCGGGCAGTAGATGTCGAGCAGCATGTGGAAGCGCTGGCCGTGGCTCGGCTCCATGAGGTGGACGAGCTCATGGGCCACCACGAACTCGAGGTATGCGGGCGGATAGGCTGCGAGGCGCGCGTTGATGCGGATGGCGCCCGAAGCAGGGGTGCACGATCCCCAACGCGTCTTCATGCGGCGTATGGACCAGCGGTTCGCGTGCACGCCCATGGCCGATTCGAGTTTCTCGACCGCTTGCGGCAGGACCCGCTCGACCTCGCGGGCATGGAGGGCCGCCACCGCGGCCGTATCGGATGCGATCGCGGGGGAGAGCGGCTCGCCCCAGAGGTGGGTTCGCTCCCAGGCATCCCGCGCCGTCTCGCCGGGTACGGCCTCCCTGCCGCCCTCGACTGCCGCGTGGCGGTCGACGTGCCGCGCGATCCATGGCTCCTTGCGCGCCGCGAATGCTCGGGCTGTCGCCATGCTCGCGTGCAGGGGGATGCTCAGGACGACGGTTCCGTCGGTGCGAACGCGCAGGTTGAGGTTTTTGACCCGCTTGCGCCGGACCTCGACGGGGATGCCGGCGGCGGGCGTCGTTATGATGGTCGCCCCGGGTGCTTCCACGGGCATCCTCCTTTCGTTTCCCCTGAAGGCTCGCGATGCATGGCCGGCGTTCCTCGCCGATGCCTTCGATTCTGCGGCAGGCGGTTCGCGCGCCCCGCTGTCCGTATCGCGATGCATGTCGTGCTTCCGGGCCGTGCCGCGCGCATAGCGCCGCTCGCGGCCAAATTTGACTTCACGGGTTCGCCGTGCTCAGGAAACGGTACCATAAGCCAGACTGTTTCCCTACCGAAAGGACTGCCTATGAGTCACCACGAGCGTGAAGTCATCGGCGTCGACGACCGGGTCTCGCCCGCTCGCGCCATTCCGCTGGGCATCCAGCACATGATGAGCATGTTCGGCTCCACGGTGCTCGTTCCCGTGCTCACGGGTCTCGATCCCAACGTCGCCATCATGTGCTCGGGTATCGGCACCATCTGCTATCTGCTGGTCACCGGCAACAAGATTCCGAGCTACCTGGGTAGCTCCTTCGCCTTCATCAGCCCCATCATCGCCGTGGGCGCCACGCGCGGCCTCGACGCGGCTATGTCCGGCGTGATCGTGGCGGGCCTCGTCTTCCTCGCGGTCGCGGGCATCATCAAGCTGGTGGGAACCGGCTGGCTCGACCGCTTGCTGCCGCCCGTGCTGGTCGCGTCCGTGATGGTCGTCATCGGCGTGGGCCTGTCCGCCACGGCGGCGAACATGGCCTTCATGGGCACGGACGCCGCCGGCGCCTCGGTGTTCAACGCGCAGGGGGCGGTCGTCGCGGCGGTGACGCTGTTCGCCGCGGTGCTGTTCTCGGGCCGCGGCGGCATCGTGGGCACCGTGCCCGTGCTGCTTGCCATCATCGTGGGTTACCTGGTGTCTGTGGCGCTCGGCATGGTCGACTTCGCCCCGGTCGCCGAGGCGGCGTGGATCGGCCTGCCCAACGTGAGCTTCCCGACGTTCGATATGGGCGCCATCGCGCTCGTGGCGCCCGTGGCCGTCGTCGTGGTGATCGAGCACATCGGCCACCTGCTGGCGGTGGGCGAGATCGTGGACCGCGATTACCGGCCGATGCTGCCGCGTTCGCTTGCGGGCGACGGCCTGTCCTGTGTCATCTCCGGCTTCCTCGGCGGCCCTCCCACGACGACCTATGCCGAGAACATCGGCGTGATGAGCGTGACGCGCGTGTACTCCACGCAGATCTTCTGGTATGCGGGCGGCTTCGCGCTCGTGGTGGGCGGCTTCTGCCCCAAGCTGGCGGCGCTCATCAACTCCATCCCCAGCCCGGTCATGGGCGGCGTCTGCCTGCTGCTGT
>URKM01000070.1 GCA_900548365.1 uncultured Collinsella sp.
ACCCACGATAGAGCTACAAGGGGAGGGGCCCCAATGTTCAACTCATATCGTCTTTCATGCCGGATGGGCTGCTGCCGGCCGTGTAGTGGTTGATCGCGGCGAGAGGAATGGGCGGTGGGGCGCGAGCGGGTCCCACCGCCCTCCAGATGGGCGCCCCGGCGTTCTAGCGCTGCGTGCCGTCGCCGAAGAGCAGCTCGCGTTCGGGACCGGTGAGCGCGGCGCGCGCCTGGTCTCGCAGCTCGTTGAGGCCGGAGAGGAATTGGCGCTGCATGACGAGGGTGTAGTAGCGACCCTTGGTGGTGAGCGTGAGCTCTTCGGCGTTATTGGTCTCGAAGGCCCCGTTCGCACACATGAACGCCATCTCGACGGGAAGGCCGCGCTCGACGCTCACGCCGAAATCGTGCTCGAAGCGCTTTTTGTCGAGTCTGAGCGCATAGAGCTCCTGCATGAATCGATAGCGCATGAGGTCGCGCTTGCTCATCTTGGTTTTGCCCATGAGCGACATGCGGCCGCTTTCGATGGCTTCGTTGTATTCGCGCAAGCTGAACGTGTTGACGTAGATGGTGCCGTCGAGATGGGTGACCGACCCCGACCCGATGGCGGGGTACTCCTCGTAGGAAACGCCGAACTCGTCGACGGGAACCTCGCCGCAGGCGTGCAGGTCGTAGCCGGCACGGTTGAAGGTCCACACGGTGCGGCGCTCGAACGCGGGATCCCCTCCGCCGGCGAGCTCGGAGTCGAGGATCTTATAGTATTCGTATTCGCGCTCGTAATTGGGGTCGCCGAGTGTGTCGAGCATCTTTTTCGTGGTGGCGCGCGAGAAATAGAGCGGGGAGAACGTGGTCTGCTGGCAGCCGCATTGCTTGATCAGCTCGATATCCCGCCGCAGGACCGCTTCTGTTTGCGAGGGGAAGTTGAAGATCATATCGACGTTCAGGATGTCGAAGTACGGCGCCGCCTCGCCGATGCGATCGAAGATCTCTTCGCCGCTGCCGTACTTCTCGTAGCGATCCATCTGGCGCAAGAGGTCGTTGTCGAAGCTCTGGACGCCGACGGAGAGGCGCTGCACGCGGCCCTTGAGTTTCTCGAGATAGGGACGCGTGAGATGGTTGGGATTGGTCTCGCTGCTTACCTCCTTGATGGAGAAGAGGTTGCGCGCCAGGTCGAGCGTGTCGCAAAGCTCGTCGATCATGATGGTCGGGGTTCCACCGCCGCAGTAGATGCTTTCGAAGTCGTAGCCCAGGTCTTTGAGCATGAGCATCTCGCGCCGCAGGTTCTCGAAGTACGGGCGCGCGATCTCCTCGCGGAAGGGATAGCGGTTGAAGCTGCAGTACGGGCAGAGTCGCTGGCAGAAGGGGATATGCATGTAGAGCATATAGCGCATGCCGGGCTTGGGCCCGGGGAGATGCTTTTCCGTGGCGGGCTCGAGGGCGAGCTCGCGTTTCGCCATGGTTTTGATGACGCCGGTGAGCATGCGTTCGGAGATCATGGGATGGTCCTCCTTCGGAGAGAAGCGAGCGCCCGGGCGCTAACGGCCCGGGCGCGATGCGAAACGGTGTGGACGCGCGTGGTCGACGTTAGCTCAAGATGAACCAGAGCGCGATAACAATGAGGACGACGGCGACGGCGCCGCCGACCATGCCCATGAAGCGCAGGCGCGACGACCGCGTGCGCTGGCGCACGTCGCGCTCGGTTGCTGCAAGCTGCTCGACCTCCCTGAGCTGCTCGGCCTGCTCGGCGATATTCCGTTCGAGGTCGATGGCGAGGGATTCGATGATTTCGGGATGATTCTTGATCTCGGTCGCGTCGTCCATGACCGCCTGGGCCTCGTTCGATGCCGCCTCCGCCTCCGCCGCCGCCCGCTCGAGCTTCTTGAGTTCCTTTTCCTGGTCGGATATGCGGTCGCGAAGGTCGCGCTGGCGCTGGGAGGCCTCGTTCTTGGCGGCGTCGAGCGCGTCGCGGGCTTCGTCCGCCTCGGCGGTGACGGCTTCATGGGCGCGCTTGGCGGCTTCGATGGGCTCTTGCGCGCTCTGCACGACCGCGCGGGCCACCTCGATGCTGTGCTCGACCTCCTGGGTTATGCGGGGCAGCGCATCTTTTGCTTCCCGGAGCTGTGCTGAAGCATCCGAGATGTCGAATTCCAGCTCGTTGGACCTCACGGAGTAGGCGGCGGAGTTCGCCGAGGGGTTGCGCTGGATCTCGCGAAGCTCTTCGGTCAGCGCCTCGAGGCGCGCCGCGGCGCTGTCGATGTTGCGCTGAGCGGCGGCGACGGCGGCCTCCTTTTCCGTGAGGGCGGTCTGGAGGGCGCGGTTCGCGTCGTCGAGGCGGCGCTGCATGCGGGAGCCGGATTCGCGCGAGGAGGCTTCCTTCGCCTCGGCGGCTTCGACGGCCGATTTGAGCAGCTTCTCCGTCCGGGCGTCCTCGTCGCGCATCTGCTTGAGCTGCTGCTTGAGCCCATCGATGAGGGCTCGCGCGGCATCTTGCCGGGCGAGGGCCTGGGCGACCGCCGTGCGGGCTTCATCCTGGCGCGCGGTCTGGTCCTCGATGATGAGGTCGTAGCGCTCGACGATGTCGCGACGATGGGCGAGCTCCTCCTGCTGGTCCTCGATCGTCTGCTCGAGATAGTCCAGGTGCTCGCGCGCCGAGGCATGGGCCCGCTTCGCGGCGCTCACCTCGCGCACGGCGCCCATGCCGGCGCTGATGAGGGAGCCGACGACCTGCGCGGCGCTCGGGCCGTCTTCGCGATCGGTTCCGGCGGCTTGCTGCCCATCGGCGACGGGGTCGCTGCATTCGCCGGCGTTCGGTGCGGTTTCGGTTGCGCGGTCCGCTTGGGATCCGTTCGCGGATTCGCTGGCCGGGCCAGCGTGCTCCTGGAGGGCCGAGGCGTCTTTTGCGCGGAAGGGGGGCATGGTCGGCCAGGAGCTCGTTCCACCGTCGATGACCTCGAAACCGCGCGGCAGCGGCTCGGGGTCGTCTCCGACCTTCTCGTATTCTTCGCGGCTGAGGAAGACGGGGACGAGCGGGTGGGCGGCGTCGTCTTGCGGCCCGTCGTCGGTGCCGCCGTAGGGAGCATCCTGCGTTACGGGCTGCTCGTCCACCGCGCGGTTCGGCTCGTCGCCCTGCGGCTCGTCGGGCGCGTGCTCCGTCTCGTCGAGCTCATCGATGGTATCGTGCTGTTCGTCCATGCGCATGCTCCTATCCGAACCGCCGCTGCCCGGGGCGCGGCGAGAGTGTTTCATGTCAGTATGTTACATGCCCGCGACCATCGGCGCGCCCGCCATTGTCGATTGCCTGAAACATTTCGGAAGAAGGGCGGCGCGGCTTCTGCGAAGTGCGAATCACCGTACAATAATCCAACATGAGGGGGCGTCGCTCCAAACAAGAATGGACGCCTCGTTCGAACACGGGAAGGTTTGCATAAGAGCCATGGATCAAAAGCTGTTTACCTACGATATCGTCGCCGAGGACCCCAAGACGCATGCGCGCGCCGGCGTCCTGCATACGCCCCACGGAGATATCGAGACACCCATCTTCATGCCCGTGGGCACGAAGGCCAACGTCAAGGGCATCCCGACGGAGACGGTCAAGGACCTGGGCGCCCAGATCGTGCTCGCCAACACCTACCACCTCGCGATGCGTCCCGGCGCGGACCTGGTCCAGGAGATGGGCGGCCTGCATGACTTCATGAACTGGCACGGACCCATCCTGACCGATTCAGGCGGCTTCCAGGTGTTCAGCCATAACGACGCGGTCAAGCTCACCGACGAGGGCGTGCGCTTCATCGCGACCGACTACGACGGATCCCATGTCTTCTGGACGCCGGAGGACAACATGGAGATCGCCATGAAGCTGGGCAGCGATATCTGCATGCAGCTCGACCAGTGCCCGGGCTACCCGGCCACGCGCAAGTACGTCGAGCGCGCCGTCGAGCTCTCCAGCATGTGGGCGGAGCGCTGCTATAAGGCGCATACCCGCGACGACCAGGCGCTCTTCGGCATCGTTCAGGGCGGCATGCACCTCGATCTGCGCCTGCGCTCGCTCAAGCACCTCGAGGAGTGCGGCGACTTCCCCGGCTACGGCATCGGCGGCTACTCGGTGGGCGAGGACCACGAGACCATGTTCGAGTCGCTCGAGCCGCTCGTCTCCGAGCACATGCCGAGGCGGAAGCCGCGCTATCTCATGGGCGTGGGCAACCCCACCACGCTGGTGCGCGCCGTCGGCATGGGCGTCGACATGTTCGACTGCGTGCTGCCCACGCGCACCGGCCGCATGGGCACGGCGTTTTCCAGCCAGGGTCGCCTGAACTTCCGCAACGCGCGCTTCGCGCATGATGCGGGCCCCATCGATGAGAAGTGCACCTGCCCGGTGTGCACGGGCGGCTATAGCCGCGCCCTGATCCGCCACATGGTCACGCAGAAGGAGATGCTCGGCGGCATCCTGCTGTCGCAGCACAACATCTACTTCCTGCTCGACCTCATGCGCCGTGCCCGCCAGGCGATCATCGAGGGGCGCTACGCCGAGTTCCGCGACGAGTGGATGGCGAGCGAGGGCGCCAACGACTACTAGGCCGGCGCTTGGCGCGCCCCGGGTACCCCGGTCGAAGCCCTCGCGATGCGATAGGGGCCGGCCCCCCGGGGTTGCTCGAGGCCGCGTCCCTTCGTCCCGGCGCCGTCTGCCGACCGACGAGCCGCCAATCGCCGCTTTAAGGAAAGGCGAGCCGTCGCGCCGGGTACCATGTGCCCCATGTCAGCATCCTTCGATATCGATATGAGGTACCGACCATGGCATTCACGATCTACAACTTCGAAGATAACAACGACGTGAGCGTTCTGGCCCAGGCGGGTCCGTTCAAGGTCATCCAGTGGGACCGAGACCTGTCCGTGTCCCCCGGTAGCGCGGCGACCGCCTGGTTCTCCGCCCAGATGGACGTCCGGCGCCGCCAGCTTATCGCGGAGCTGGATGGCCGGACGGGCGTCACCCTGCAAGCGGGCGCCATGCAGTGGACCGCCGGGTCCGTGCGGGCGAATACCGGCGTCAAGGGCGCGGGAGACCTCATGGGGAAGATGCTGCGCGGCGCGGTGAGCCAGGATTCGGTGATCAAGCCGGAGTACACGGGCGTCGGCAAGCTGGTGTGCGAACCCACGTGGCGGCACCTGCTGCTGGTCGATCTGGCGAAATGGGGGAACTCCGTGGTGCTCAACGACGGCCTGTTCCTCGCGTGCGACAGCTCCATCAAGCATTCCCTGCAGCGCCGCTCCAACCTATCGAGCGCGGTCGCGGGCAACGAGGGCCTCTTCAACCTGAGGCTCGATGGGTCGGGCGTCCTGGCGCTCGAGTCGCCGTGCCCGGAGGCGGAGGTGGTCTACGTCGACCTGCACAACGACGAGCTGCGGGTCGACGGCAACTACGCGCTGGTGTGGACCTCGGGTTTGGAGTTCACGGTCGAGCGCTCGGGCAAGAGCCTCATCGGCTCCGCGGCTTCCGGTGAGGGCCTGGTCAACGTCTATCGCGGTACCGGCCGCGTCATGATGGCGCCCATGCAGGCGGCCACGTATTACAACGCCTATGCCCCGGACGCCACATCGTAGGCTCCATCGCAGGTCGATTCGGTTGCTCGCGCACGGCGCGGCCGGGTCCGGTCGCGTGGTTCGCCGAACGGTCGCGCGAGCGAGAGGGGATGAGGGGATATGGATATCGAGGGAGACGGACGCGCGCCCGCGCGCGGGGAGGTGCCCGATGCGCCGGTGGACGGCGAGGTGCATCGTCGCGGCCCGGTCATCATGCGTGGCCGCATGGTGCCCAAAGATACGACGTACGGCAACCTGCTCGCGCCGGAATCCTCGACCGACTGGCTTCATATGGATCCCTGGCGCGTCATGCGCATTCAGGCGGAGTTCGTAGACGGTTTCGGCGCGCTTGCCGAACTCGGCCCGGCGGTGGCGGTGTTCGGCTCGGCGAGGACCCCGCGCGAGGACGGGGTGTACGCGGCGGCCCGCGCTGCCGCCGTCCGGATCGTCGAGGCGGGGTGCGCCGTCATAACCGGCGGCGGGCCGGGCATCATGGAGGCGGCGAATCGCGGCGCCGCGGAGGCCGGCGGCGTGTCGGTCGGCCTGGGCATCGAGCTGCCGTTCGAGGAAAGCCTCAACCCATGGGTGAACCTCGGGATGAGCTTCAGGTACTTCTTCGTGCGCAAGACCATGTTCGTCAAGTATTCCGCCGGAGCCCTGGTGTTCCCCGGCGGCTTCGGGACGCTGGACGAGCTGTTCGAGCTCCTTACGCTGGTGCAGACGCACAAGATCAAGGAGACGCCGGTGGCGTTGGTGGGCGAGGACTATTGGCGCGGCCTGTTCGACTGGGTCGAGGGTACGGTGCGCGGCGCCGGTATGATCGGGGAGCTCGACCATCGCATGGTGAAGATCACGGACGATGTCGACGAGGCGGTCGCGGTCGCGCTTTCCGGCATCCGGCGCGGCCGCTCCATGTAGACGGGTGCGCCGCCTGCGAGCATATCCCGATGCGGGGGCTCTGCATGGCCGTACAGGAAAACTGTTGCGAGGGAGGGGTCGGCAGGCCGGTTGCTAACCCCTCCCTCTCTTTGTGTCAAGCGAGAACCGCTGACCGAGTAGCGGTCATTCTACGCAAAATAACCGTCAATCCTTTATACAATCAACATATTGGCCGAGTGCTGCTCGATGCCGCCGGCGCCGAGCCGGCGGAAGCGTGGCACGCGAGAGAGGATGTTGTATGGGACTACGCTCTTGGTTGCGCGAGCGAGCACGGCGCTCGGGCGAGCGGTGCCAGGCGGCGGAGACCCGGGAAGGCAGGGTGGCGGAGGAGCCGCGTCCGCGCGAGATCGCGCCGGGCTGCCCCGCCGATGAATGGCGGGAGCTTCCCGCCTATCTTCCCGTGGACCCCGATGAGCACAGGGTCGCCTGCGTGATCGCTGCAGCTATCGCCGCTGGGGATCGTCCGGAAAGCGAGCTGGAGGTTCGCCGCGTATGCATGGCGAACCCCGAGTACCTTCGCGTCGCGTGCATAGCGACCGCGATCGGCGCCGGTGCGCTGGAGGAAAGTTCGTTCAAGGTGCGTCGCATCTATAAAAAGAAGGATATGGAGAGTGAACATGCTGCGTAAATTCAAGATTTCCATCGATGGAACCCAGTACCTCGTCGAGATGGAGGAGGTGGGAGCCCCCGTGGCGACCCCTGCGGATGCCGCCCCCGTCGCAGCTCCCGCTCCCGTCGCCGCCCCGGCGCCGGCCCCCGCTCCCGCCG
>URKM01000071.1 GCA_900548365.1 uncultured Collinsella sp.
CGCCGGGCAAGAGCTCGCCGCTTGCCATGACGCTCGCCGTCAGCTCCTGCATGGTTGTTCCCATGGTTATCATCATGTCGCTGTACGGTGCCTGCGAGGGTCTGACGCACATGCCCGGCGGCATCCTTGCGAACCTGTATTCCGTGCCCGCGATCTGGATGATCAACATCCCGCATAATTTTGTGATGGCGCTGCCGTGGAACCTTTTGGTAGCCGGTCCGATTTCCCACTTCGTCTTCCGTCGCGCCTTCCCTGTGGGGACGGTTTTCGAGGAGGAGCATGCCGAGCTCTTGGAGCAGGCTATGGCTCCTGAGTGCGAGTAGCTCGCTTAGGGATCTGCTGAGCGCGGGCGACTTGCTTGGTTGGAGCCCTAAGCGTGGATAGCTCTCTCGGCGACATCGCGGGCGTGAGCGGTGCGCATGACCGGAGGGCCCGTGCTGCTCCGTTGCCCGACGTGCTAGCACGCAGAACAATCTGTTGGTGCATTCGGCGGCTGCTGAAGCGTTTCGGCAGCCGCTTTTTATACGGAGTTTAAATACAACAGTCTGTTGTATTACGTAGAGTGGTATATCTCTAGCGGGAAAAATGCGAGAGACGGAGCATTATGGCGTTGCTAGTAGGACTGGACGTAGGGTCGACGACGACCAAAGTTTACGCGATGCACGAGGATATGACCGAGGCGTGGTGGGGATATCGCCGCCACGGGGCGTGTCAGACAGCGAGCGTGCGCGCCATGCTCGGCGAGCTCGCCGAGCGCTTTCCCCATGAGTCACTGCGCGTTGCGGTGACCGGCTCGGGTGCGCGCGATATCGCGACCGCGCTGGGCGCCTCGTACGTTCAGGAGGTGGTCGCCAACGCGCTCGCGATCAGCAGGTTCTATCCGCAGACGCGCTGCGCCATCGAGCTGGGCGGCCAAGACGCCAAGATGATCTTCTTCCGCACCAACGATAAGGGAGACATCGAGGTTGCCGACATGCGCATGAACGGCTCGTGCGCAGGCGGTACCGGTGCATTTATCGACGAGATGGCAAAGCTCATGGGGGTCGGCACCGAATCGGGCGAGTTCGAGCAGCTCGCAAGCCGGGGAACGACCGTCCACGAGGTCTCGGGCCGCTGCGGCGTGTACGCAAAGACCGATATCCAGCCGCTGCTCAACGAGGGCATTCCTACCACCGACCTGGCGCTTTCGGCGCTTCACGCGGTCGCCCGCCAAACGATCGGCGGTCTGGCCCAGGGTATCGACATCGAGCCGCCGGTAATCTTCGAGGGCGGTACGCTCGCCTACAACCCCACACTGGTCCGCGTGTTCCGGGAGCAACTGAATCTATCGGACGATCAGGTTATCGTCCCGCGCGATCCGCAGATCATGGTCGCGCGCGGTGCCGCCCTGTCGCTGACCGACATGTTCGCATCGTCCCAACCGATCGACCTTCCCGACGCTTTTGTCCGGCTGGATAAGCTCGAGACGGTCGCGCCCGCAAGCGGGGAGGGACGTCTTGCCCAGCCCTTTTTTGCCACACCTGCCGAGCAGGCGGATTTTACGGCACGCCATGGCAAAGAGACGCCGGCAAAGGGTCCGGATGCGTATGCGCCCGGAGAGACGGTGCGTGTGGCGCTCGGTATCGATTCGGGGAGCACGACGACCAAGTTCGCCCTGGTCGATGAGGCGGGTGAGCTTGTCGATTCGTTCTACGCGTCTAATAACGGCAGACCGCTCGACGTCGCCCAACAGGGTCTTGTCAGCTTGAAGAACCGCTGGGAGACAGCGGGAGTCACGCTTGCGATCGATGCCGTGGGCACCACGGGATACGGCGAGGAGCTTTTCGCGCGCGCGTTCCACGCCGACTACCATACGGTCGAGACGGTCGCGCACGCCCGCGCCGCGTGCGCATGCGTTCCCGATGCGACCTTCGTGCTCGACATCGGCGGACAGGATATGAAGGCCATCTGGCTCAACCACGGCGTGCTGACCGATATCGTCGTCAACGAGGCGTGCTCTGCGGGCTGCGGCTCGTTCCTCGAGGGTTTTGCCAAAAACCTCGGAATAGCCGTTGAGGATATCGCGACCGAGACATTTTCGTCCAAAGCCCCCGCCGTTCTCGGCAGCCGCTGCACGGTGTTCATGAACAGCAGCGTCGTTTCCGAGCAGCGGCGCGGTAAGGGTCCGGGCGACATCATGGCCGGTCTCTGCCGTTCGATTATCGAGAACGTGTTCACCAAGGTCATTCGCGTTTCAAATCTCAACCGTCTGGGCGACAAAGTCGTCGTCCAGGGCGGCACGTTCCGAAACGACGCGGTGCTGCGCGCATTCGAGCAGTATCTGGGCAAACCCGTCACGCGTGCGCCCCACCCGGGGCTGATGGGCGCTATCGGTATCGCCCTGCTCGCGCGCGAGGAATGCCGCAAGGGCGACGCCGGCACGTCGTTTATCGGGCTCGATGCCGTGGAGCGCTTCGAGCATCGCGAGTTCGGCGGCGTTACCTGCCGTCGGTGCAACAACCGCTGCCAGCGCGCGGTCGTGGCATTTGGCGACGGCTCGCTTTACGTCACGGGCAATCGCTGCCCGCGCGGCGGCGCCATCTCATGGGATGAGCTCGTGCGCGAGGTTCCCGCGGCGGAGGAGCTGCGTCCGCAGGGTGCTTGCGAGGCACAGGCACCCGGCACGGGGCGCGACCGGACCGCGGCTGCCCCCAATCTCTTTGTCGACCGCGAGAAGCTGCTGTTCGAGTCGTACCCCACGGTTCCCGTCAGCGGGGGGCGCGATGTCACGATCGGCATTCCCCGTGTGCTCGAGTTCTGGGACACCATGCCGTTCTGGTCGACGTTCTTCAGCACGCTCGGCTTTAAGGTGCGCGTCTCGGGACGCAGCACCAAGGCGATGTACGAGCGCGGTCTGGCGCACGTCACATCCGACACCGTGTGCTTCCCGGCCAAGCTCGTCCACGGGCACATCCGCAATCTCGTCGACGCCGGCGTCGACCGCATCTTCATGCCCATCATCACGACGGTGCCCACCGAAAACACCGCCTCTACCAGCGAGTGGATGTGCGCCGTCGTAAAGGGATACCCCTACGTGATGCGCAATTCCGATAACCCGGAGGAGCGTTTCGGCGTTCCGTTCGATACGCCGCTGTTCCACTGGTACGACGAGGGCGACCGAAACCGCCAGCTCAAGGCGTGGTGCAAGGAGACCTTCGATATCGATGCCGACCTGGTTGCCAAGGCGACCGAGCAGGCGGACCGCGCGCAGGAGACGTTTGAGAACCAGCTGCAGCTGCGCGGCAGGCAGGTGCTCGAGAACGTGCGCGAGGACGGCGGCTACGCGGTGGTGATCGCTTCGCGCCCGTACCACAACGACCCGCTGGTCAACCACGGGCTGCCCAAGCTCTTCTCTGAGCGCGGCATCCCCGTGCTGACGCCCGATGCGGTGCCGGGGGTCTGCAACGTCGATCTTTCCAACAGCCGCATCGACATCGTGAACAACTACCATGCGCGCATGCTGTCGTGCGCGGTCATCGTCGCATCGACGCCCGAGCTCGAGCTCGTGCAGATGGGCAGCTTCGGCTGCGGCCACGATGCGTATCTCACCGACGAGATCGCGCGCATGATGGGCGAGATGGGCTCCAAGGTTCCGATGATGATCAAGCTCGATGAGAGCGACGTCGCCGGTCCCATGGGCATTCGCGTGCGTTCGTTTATCGAGTCGGTCAACCGTCGTCGCGCGGAGGAGCGTGCCGAGGGCGCCCGGGTGCACGCGGTCCATCCGCTCGACGACCCGTATAAGGTCAAGTACACCAAGCGCGACCGGCACGACAAGATCGCGCTGGTCCCCAACACCTCCCATGCGTTCTGCAGGCTCATGACCGCGGCGATGCGCAATCAGGGCGTGCGCGCCGAGGCCCTTGATATCGGGCGCGAGGATGCCATCCGCCTGGGCAAACGCTATGTGCACAACGACATCTGCTTCCCCGCGCAAATCGTGATCGGCGAGGCGCTCGCGGCACTCGAGAGCGGTAAGTACGACCCGCACGACGTCGCCGTGGTGACTGGCAAGTATATCGGCGACTGCCGCCTGACGCACTACATGCCCCTGCTGCGCCGCGCGCTCGACGACGCGGGATACGACTATGTCCCGGTGCTCACCAACGACGACGTCGATGCCCACAATGCGCATCCGGGCTTCAAGCTCGGCCTTGGCCCGAGCATCCAGATCGCCTACGGTCTTCCCATGATCGATGCCCTCGAGGCCATGCTTAGGCGCATCCGTCCCTACGAGCTCGAGAAGGGCGCGGCGGACGCTGCGTTCGACCGCGCGCTCGATGAGGTTATCGAGGGCATGGAGCGCTCCGGGCTGAGAGGCCAGGCGACGGGCTTCAAACGCGCGCTTGCGATCATGGACGCCGTTCCGTACGACCGCTCGAACCCGCATCCGACCGTTCTCATCGTGGGCGAGTACCTGCTCAATTTCCATCTCGGCGCCAACCACGAGATCGAGCGCTACCTCGAGGACAACGGGCTCGAGGTCATCGAGGCGCGCATGACCGACGTGATCCGCAAGACCTATTTCTACAAGCATGCGCAGTCGCGCGAGTTCCACGTCGACCTGTCGCTGCCCGAAAAGGCCTGGTACGCCACGGCGGACAACCTGTTCGAGCTCGCGCACGACCGTTGCGACCGCCTGGGCGCGGCGAGCCCGCTCTACGAGCCGCCGACGCGCATGCCCGAGCTCGTGCGCGCGAGCGATAAGATCCTGCACCATACGTTCGATGCGGGCGAGGGCGTGCTGATTCCGGCGGAGATTCTCGAGCACGCCAAGCGCGGCTGCCGCAACTTCGTGATCCTGCAGCCGTTCGGGTGTCTGCCCAACCATGTCGTGGGGCGCGGGCTCATCCATGCGCTCAAGGAGCAGTATCCCACGGCGCAGTTCCTGCCGCTCGACTACGATCCCGACGTGAGCTTCGCCAACGTGGAGAACCGTCTTCAGATGCTCATCATGAACGCCAAGGCGCAGGGGTGCGGTGAGGCGCATGGCGAGACCGCGTAAGGACGCCGATGCGCCCGATGCACGCACCCGTATCATCGAGGCGTTTTGGGAGCTCATCGAGAACAACAGCATCTTCGAGCTGTCTGTTGGCGAGGTGACCCGCGCCGCCCAGTGCAATCGCGGAACGTTTTACTACTATTTTCACGATTTCGATGAACTCGTCGCCATCGCCATAGCCCAGCTGCTGCAGGATAACGAGCTCATCACCGATGCCCTCTGGCATTTTTCGAGCGAGGGCGACCTTTCGGCGTTCGACCGGCGCGACGTCCGCTGCCTGCTGCAGCGCATCGTCATCACCATGAGGGCGGGTGCCGCCGAGCAGGTCGTGCAGGGCATCCATGCGATCATCATCGACCGCGTGAGAGAGATCGTCCACCCCGACGGAGAAGAGCTCAAGGCAGATTCGAGCTTTGCGGTGGGCTTTCTGGTCTCGGGCATCATGGGCTTTGTGATGGCGGTCGGCTTTGCCCGGGAGGGCGGCGAGGAGATAGACCTCGAGCAGCCGGGGGACAGCGCGTGCGCGTACCTGAGGGCGGTCGCCATGCAGACGGTGGAAACGGTCGCGCAAGTCGAGGGCGTCGATACATCCGAGCTGCTCGAACGCGTCTCCAAGGAGGCCGATGCCTATCGCGCATCGCGTGCGACGAGTCCCGACGTGGTGAAAGACGCCTAGGGTTTCTCTTGCGGGGCGCCTGTCGCGCATCGCGCGGTGAGTCCCGCGATGCGGTCATAACCTGCATTCATGTGAGCCGGGTTTATAGATATTCCTCCAGCTGTTAACATAGACAACCTGTGGGTAAAGAGACAAAAGCGCCGCCGACGGGCGGGCGTTTTGATTTCGATGAACTCATGTAAGGAAACGAGCATGTTAGATAGATTTACCGATCGCGCGCGTAAGGTCATGTCCATGGCCAAGCAAGAGGCGCTCGATCTTCATTCAAATAAGGTGGGCACCGAGCATCTGCTGCTCGCGCTTGCCAAGGAGGACGAGGGCATTGCCGCCGAGGCGCTGCGCTCGCTCGACATCTCCTACGATGACATCATGGATACTCTCAAAGAGGTCCAGACCACGGTTCCCGAGCCCAGCGAGGAGACCGAGGCGGCCAAGCTTGCCTTTACGCCGCTCGTCATTAGCGTGATGGAGCGCTCCTTCCGCGTGGCGCGTGAGAACAACCAGACCTATGTGTCGACCGAGCACTTGCTGATTGGCATCGTCGAAGAGGGTAACGGCATGGCCATGGACATCCTCATGCGCCTGGGTGTGTCGTCCGCCTCCATCAAAAAGGCTATCGAGAAACTTACCGCCAAGGACCAGGACAAGAAGCGTCCGCTCGCCGGCGCCGGTGCCGGGCGTCCCGGTGCGGGCCTGCCGTTCTTTAGCGGCTCGGACGCGTCGCAGCAAAAGGGGAGCGGCACCGATACGCTTAAGCAGTTCGCCACCAACCTTACGCAGAAGGCGCGCGACGGCGAGCTCGACCCTGTAATTGGTCGCGAAAAGGAAGTCCAGCGTATGATGGAGATCCTTTCGCGTCGCACCAAGAACAATCCGCTTATCTTGGGCGACCCCGGCGTGGGCAAGACGGCCATCGTCGAGGGTCTGGCTCAGCAGATTGCAGCTGGCAACGTGCCCGAGAACCTTATGAACCAGAACATCTGGACGCTCGACCTGCCGGGCCTCGTTGCGGGCGCCAAGTATCGCGGTGAGTTTGAGGAGCGCCTCAAGAACGTGATCCAGGAGGCCACCGAAGCTGACGACGTCATCCTGTTTATTGACGAGATGCACACCATCATCGGTGCCGGCTCTGCCGAGGGCTCCATCGACGCGAGCTCCATGCTCAAGCCCGTGCTCGCGCGCGGTGCCTTCCAGATTATCGGCGCCACCACGGCCGAGGAATTCCGCAAGTACCTCACCAAGGACCCGGCCTTCGAGCGTCGCTTCCAGACCATCGATGTCGAGGAGCCGAGCGTCGAGGACACGGTCAAGATCCTGA
>URKM01000072.1 GCA_900548365.1 uncultured Collinsella sp.
CGGGCGGCCGCGGCGGCAAGCGGGGCGGATCGTCGGGAGGCGCCGCGCTGCGCGCCCGCGCTGCAGGCGTGTATTTCGGCGAGGTCGAGCAGGTCGAAGGCGGACGCCGTTCCGATGAGGGCCGTTCGCGCGGCAACCGAGCCGGCTCGCGCGGCAACCGCGCCGGTTCGCGTTCGGACCGCTCCAACCGCACCCGCAACGGCGAGGAGGTCCTGTCCTCCCCGCGCGATAAGCGCGATACCTGGCGCAACTACGATGAGCCGACCGAGCGCCGCGGCCGCGGAGGAGCGCGCGGCGGCCGCTCCGGCGGACGCGATAATCGCGGCAGCTACAGCCCGCGCGGCGGCAGCCGCCGTCCGGGAGATCGCGGCGGGCGCCGCTAGGCGTTCACATCGATAGCAGATGATCGGCCCTGCGGCCGGGAGGGATCCATCCTTCCCGGCCGCTTGCGTTTGCGGTGCGCTGTTTCGGCAGATTGCGGTGCCGCAGGACGGCGGGAACGGGCATAATGGGACAATTCGAGAGCCAAGGAAAGGAGGGCGCCATGCCTTCTGAGTTCGAAGCATCGCACGGTCGCGTCCACGTCGGATCGTTCCTCGCGTGGTCCCTGGCGGCGTTGGGGACTTCGGCCGCGGTCCTGGTTGCGATGGCCGTGGTCGGCGGCTTGGCTGCCGCCCTCTGCGAGATCATCCTGACGGGTTCCCTCGAGATGGCGACCGATGGCGTGTCTTCCGATGCGATGAGCCTCGGGAATGTCGTGGCGCAGCTCGCCGTGATCGCCATCGCGCTGCCTTGGTGGCGATACGTCATGCAGCGCTCGTTCGTGCGCGAGCGGGCTGCCGCGATGCCGCCGCGCACGGTCAGGGAGCGCGCGCTCACCTGGGTGTCGCTGGCGCTGCTGGGCATCGGCCTTCAGGTTGCCATCAGCTTGATTCTCACGATCGCGTCGCTCTTCTTTCCTACGACGATGGATGAGTACAGCGAGCTCATGACGGACGCCGGGGTCGGCGTCCTCACGGTGCTGAACGTCTTGAGCACGGCTGTCCTCGCGCCGATATGCGAGGAGATCGCCTGCCGCGGCATCATGCTCGAGTACAGCCTGCGTGCGGTGTGCCCGGCATGGAACGGGAAGACGGGCGCGCGTGGCATCACGGTGACCGCGACGATGTTCCTCCTCGCGAACGCGCTGCAGGCGGCGATATTCGGCTTCATGCATATGAATATCGTGCAGGGGACCTATGCGTTTGCGATCGGCCTGCTGCAGGGTTGGATCTATTGGCGTACGGGCAGGCTGCGCTACGCCATCGGATTGCACTTGGCGGTGAACGCCTCGTCGTTCCTGCTCGATCCGCTGCTGGAGCTGAGCGCCTGGCTGCCCGAGCTCGTGGGGTCCACGTGGTTCCTGGTGGTCGGTGTGGGCTCGCTGGTCGTCGGCGCCGTGCTCTTCGCGCGCATCTGGTGCTCGCGCGGTGCGGTCGCGCCAATGGCTCCGGGCGGCGGGGTCGTCCCCGGGGCTGTTGGGGAAGCCGCCTCATCGGTGCCGGTGGCGACACTCGATGGGGCTGATGTGCCGTTGCCCGGGCGCGCTGTCTCCGTGCCCGCCGCGCCCGTGCCGCCCGGAAGCCCGGCTGCGCCCGTGCCGCCCGTGCTGCCCGGAAGCCCGGTTGCGCCCGTGCCGCCCGTGCTGCCCGGAAGCCCGGTTGCGCCCGCCGCGCCCGCTCGGGATTTATCCGCGGCGCCGCAACCGGGGTGCGACCCGGCTGCCCTCGACCGGTAAGCGTTTTTGATCGTCGGGTGGTTGCGGAGGATCGCTATGAATGCGGGACATGAGGGTAGGAGGGTGCAGGATGGCGCGCCGCCCCTCTCTTCAGGTAAAACCACGGCGCGCTGCCCGTCGTCGCGTAGCAGCCGCATCTGGCATGCCCTGAAGTGGATGCTCGCCGTAGCGGGCGTGTTCTGCGTCCATATCGTCATACAGGAGCTGGTGGCGGCGACCGGCGCCACCGTCTGCATGGTTGTTTCCGAGTTTGGCGGCGGTGATTTCAGGGCGATGTATCGAGACGGCGCCATGGTGATGATCATGGCCATGCAGGCGCTCGCCCTCATGGTCTTCCTGCCGTGGTGGCGTCGCCTTTATCCGGGGTCCTTCATCGAGCGCCGCGTCGATGCCTCCTTTTCCCATGCGTCGGCGGTCTCGACGTTCGCCATCCTGCTGCTCGTCGCCGTGGCGACCCAGTTTTTCGGCGGCGCCGTGCTGGATCTCGCCGAGCCGCTCTTCCCCGGACCTATTGCCGACTATAGCGAGATGGTGGAAAGGGTGGGAACGCTCACGATCGCCTCGGTGGTCTCCGCCGTCGTCCTCGCGCCGATCGGCGAGGAGGTCCTTTGTCGCGGGATCATGCTCGAATGCGCCTTGCGCGCCGTGAGTCCTGGTTGGGAGCCGCGATGGCGCGCCCGGGGGCTCACCCTCTCCTCGCGTGCGTTCTGGGTCGCCGCCGTGGTGCAGGCGCTCGCCTTCGGCGCGCTGCACATGAATTGGATCCAGGGAAGCTATGCCTTCGTGTTCGGCGTGCTCGAGGCATGGGTCTACTGGCGCACCGGCCGCCTGCGCTATCCGATCTGCCTGCACCTCGCGTTCAACGGGTCCGCTTTTCTCGTCGGGCCCCTGGCGCCGGTCATCGATGTGCTGCCCGCTCCGCTGGTTCTCGTCGTTACAGGCGTCCTGATCGCGCTGGGAATCAGGATGTTCGGGCATGCTTGGCCCGCCTCCGACGCGCTCGCGCCGGCTCCGGTCGTCACGGGCGCCGCAGCGGACGCGTCCGTGACGACCAGAGCCGGGCGCGGATCTGCAGGGGATTCCCTCTTTTAGTGCCGGTTGGCTCCTTGGCGTCCCTGGGCGGCGCGGTTGCGCGCGTGCGGGTTGGTGCCCGCGGCGCCCTTGCCCGTGCGCCCGAAGGCGCCGCTGCGACCGCCGTTGCCCTTGCCGCCGTTCCCGCCGAAGCCCGATGCGGCGCCGTTCCCGCGCTTGCCGCCGCCCCCGTGCTTCTTGCTCGAGCCGCCCTTGGCGCCCGATCCCGCCGGCGGGACGGGGCGGATGAGGCACTTGGGGCCGTAGCCGATGAGATCCTCGCGCCCGGCGCGCAGCAGCGCCTCGCGGACGAGCTTGTAGTTCTCGGGCTTGCGGTACTGGATGAGCGCCCGCTGCATCGCCTTCTCGTGCGGGTCGCGCGGGATGTAGACCGGCTCCATGGTGCGCGGATCCACGCCGGTGTAGAACATGCAGGTCGACATCGTGGACGGCGTGGGGTAGAAGTCCTGCACCTGCTCGGGCATGTAGCCCATGTCGCGCACGGCCTCTGCCAACTCGACGGCCTCCTTCATGGTGGAGCCCGGATGGCTCGAGATGAGGTAGGGGACCACGTACTGCTTGAGGCCGTACTCGGCCGAGAGGCGCTCGAAGCGCCCGACGAAGGCGTCGTAGACCTCGCGGCGCGGCTTGCCCATGACGGAGAGGACGGCGTCGCTCACGTGCTCGGGCGCCAGGCGCAGCTGGCCGCTCACGTGGTGCTGGAGCAGCTCGACCAGGAACTTGTCGCTCGCGTCGGCCATGGTGTAGTCGAAGCGGATGCCGCTGCGCACGAAGACCTTCTTGACGCCGGGGAGCTGCCGCAGGTCGCGCAGCAGGTCGGCGTAGGCGTCCTCGTTGGTGTCCATGTTGCGGCAGACGCTCGGCCATAGGCAGCGGCGGTTCTTGCACACGCCGTGCGTGAGCTGCTTCGTGCACGCGGGCTTGAAGAAGTTCGCCGTGGGGCCGCCCACGTCGTTGATGTAGCCCTTGAACTCGGGGTCGCGCGTGAGCGCTTCCGCCTCGCGGATGATGCTCTCGCGGCTGCGGACCTGCAGCATGCGGCCCTGGTGGAAGGTGAGCGCGCAGAAGGAGCACTCGCCGAAGCAGCCGCGGTTGCTGGAGATGGAGAAGCGGATCTCGTCGAAGGCGGGGATGCCGCCGGCCGCGTCGTAGTCGGGGTGCCAGTGGCGCGCGTAGGGCAGCTCGGCGACCTCGTCCATCTCGGCGGTGGTGAGGGGCGCTGACGGCGGGTTCTGCACCACGTAGACGCCGTTGGGGTAGGGCTCGACCAGGCGTCCGCCGGTGATGGGGTCCATGTTCTGTTGCTGGATGTTGAAACCGCGCGCGTAGGCGAGGCGGTCGGCTTCGAGCTCGTCCCAGGAGGGGAGCAGTTCGTAGTCGTAGACCTCGTCGAGCGCGCCCTCGCCGCTCGTGCGGTAGACGGTGCCGTTCACGTAGGTGATCTGGTCGACGGACAGCCCGCCTGCCAGCGCGTCGGCGATCTCCACGATCGCGTGCTCACCCATGCCGTAGATCAGCAGGTCGGCGCTGGAGTCGAGCAGCACGGAGCGCTTGAGCTTGTCTTGCCAGTAGTCATAGTGCGCCAGGCGGCGCAGGCTCGCCTCGATGCCGCCGATGATGATGGGCTTGTCCTTGTACGTGCGGCGGATGAGGTTGCCGTAGACCGTGACGGCGCGGTTGGGTCGGCGCCCCGCCTCGCCGCCGGGCGTATAGGCATCCTCGTGGCGCGGCTTCTTGTTGACGGTGTAGTGGTTGACCATCGAGTCCATGTTGCCGGCGGACACGAGGAAGCCCAGGCGCGGCTCGCCCAGCGCGGCGATGCTTTCGGGGTCGGTCCAATCGGGCTGGCAGATGATGCCGACGCGGTAGCCCGCGTGCTCGAGTACGCGGGTGATGATCGCCATGCCGAAGCTCGGGTGGTCGACGTAGGCGTCGCCGCAGACGTAGACGAAGTCGCAGGCGTCCCAGCCGCGGGCGTCCATGTCGGCGCGGGAGACGGGCAGGAAGGCCTCGCGGGAGGGACGGCCCTTGGGGTGGACGGCACGGTCGCCCGTCGCTTTGCTTCGTCGGGAGCCGCCGGTCCCGCCCGCATCGGAACGGAACGCGCCGCGTTCGGAGCCGGCCGCTGACGCGCGGCGTCGCGACGGCTTGCCGGCGTGGGGCTTCGGGCCGCCGGTGCTGGGCTTCGGGCTGCCGGCGCTGGGCTTCGGGCCGGAGGGCTGCTTCGGCCGCTTGCCGGATGCGACGGCTGCGTTCTTCTGAGGATGCTTGGACATGCTGCTCGCTTTCGACGTGTTCGATCGCGTTCAAGCATACGTCATCAACGGTCGTCGACGTTGCTGCGGGGTGCAGGTCGATGCATAAACCGCAACTGCGCGGGGCGCGGCGGATCTTCGGGATAGCGCTGGATGCCCGAGCCGTTCAGGTGAGCGAGCGCGACGGGGTCTCGGGGGCGCTAGAAGGTCGGGTCGTCCAGGCGCGCGAGCGCGGCGGGGAATTCGCAGAGCGTGGGCAGCACCTCGTGGCAGAGGGCGTGGATCTCCGGCGTGGGCTCGTTGTAGTCGGGAACCATGATCACGCGCATGCCCGCGGCGGCTCCGGAGCGCACGCCGTTGAAGGAGTCTTCCACGGCGATGCAGCGCGAGGGCTCGATGCCCAGTCGCGCCGCGGCGACGAGATAGACGTCGGGAGCGGGCTTATGGTGCTCGATGTCCTCGTCGAAGACCGCGGTGTCGAACAGGCCCATCAGGTTGAAGCGCTCCATGCTGGCGATGGCGCGATCGCGTACGCTCGAGGTGGCGAGCGCCACGGCGGCGCCGGTCGCGCGCGCGGCGGCGACCGCTTCGGCGGCACCGGGCTTGAGCGCGAGCTCGTCCTCCCACGTGGCGTCGAAGATCTCGTGGCGGCGGTCGAAGAGGCGCACGGTGAAATCGGGGTCGCCGAACTCCGCATCGATCATCTTCATGGCGTTGGGAATGCTGCAGCCTACGAAGGCGTGCAGGATGTGGTCGGGAATGACGATATCGAAGTCGCGCGCCGCCGCACGCCACGCCGCCTGGCTCACGCGCTCGGTGTCGACGAGGGTTCCGTCCATATCGAAGATGATTGCCTGCATGCGGGCTCCTTGGTCGTGGTGGTCCACAGCATGGTAGCAGTTCGGGGATTCGATGGCCCCGAGCGCGCCGCGAGGGTTCGCGATGAATGCGCGCCGCGCATGCGGACGGCGGGGAGGGGGGCGCCGCGCATGCGGGCGGCGCATGCGGGCTGCGTGTGGGCGGCGCGCGTGCGGGCCGCGGGAGGGGGTCGCCGCGCGTGTGAGTCGCG
>URKM01000073.1 GCA_900548365.1 uncultured Collinsella sp.
GGCCGTTGTCCTCGACCTGGATGGAGCCGTCGCGGAAGGCGGTGAGGGTGATCAGGTTGCCGTAGCCCTGGCGCGCCTCGTCGACGGCGTTGGACAGGATCTCGAAGGCCGCGTGCGCGCAGCCGTCGAGCCCGTCCGAGCCGAAGATGACGGCGGGGCGCAGACGTACGCGCTCCTCGTCCTTGAGCTGACGGATGCTGTCGTTGCCATAGTTTGCGGTGTTCTTTGCCATGCTCGCTCTCTCGGTGTCCCCTCTTTTGAGTCCCTATAGCTCTGTAGATGAATACCGTAGCATAGCGCACCCCGCCCGCGGCTCCGCCCGACACGAAATCCATCGAACGTGCGTTCGTTTCATATGGGTACTCGTTTGAGTCGTCTTTGCCATGAACCTCTTCCATGTGCATGTTGTGCGGCATGGTTCCGCGCTATTCCTTTAGATGCGAAGCCTGATGTTTTTTGTTTTGCGAAGGTATACAATGTCATACAAAGTAAGATAGAAGAGTAAAGGGGAAGTCATGGCCGTCTCTATTGCGTCTGAATCAATTTCTGCCAAGCTTCGCAAAGACGAGAAGAGCCGCTTTACTGCCATTTGCGACGAAATCGGCACGTCGCCGAGCAATGCGATCCGAATGTTCGTATCTGCCTTTAATCGTCGGGGCGGCTTCCCGTTCGATCCTTCGAATCCCTATGGGTTTAGCTCCGAGACCCTGGCTGCGATGGATGATGCTGCGGCGGGTCGCAATCTCTCTGGTCCCTATCGGACGGTCAAGGAGGCGATGGTTGCGCTCGACGAGGAATAGGCCATGCTGGAGTTAAGGTTCACGTCTAAGTTCAAGAAGGACTATAAGCGTCTCAAGAGGCAAGGCAAAGATCTTACAAAGCTAGAGGCGGCTCTTGAGATGCTTGTGCGTGGAGAGACTTTATCGGAGTCGATGCGCGATCATTCTCTAGGCGGGACGTATCGAGGTCATCGAGAGTGCCATATTGAGCCGGATTGGCTCCTTATCTATCGCATCGATGAGGGAGGCCTGGTCCTCGTTGCTACGCGCACGGGGAGCCATAGCGAGCTGTTGGGGTTGTAGACCTACGTATTTCGCCAAGGACGAGAGGGCCATTCGTCGACGGCGGCATCGATGAGGAATGCGAGCCGATAGGGGGGATGGTTCTCATGACTGAAGCGCGGTATGTGAGGGCGAGCAAGATGCTCGCGCGGGCCCTGCGGCATAAGCCGGAGGAATTCGGCATAGAGCTCGATGCGCACGGATGGGCGCAAGTCGGCCCCCTCGTGCGCGGCATGAAGGGTAAGGCCGAGTTCTCCCGCGAGATCTTGGAGCATATCGTGGCGACCGATCCGAAGGGCCGCTACGAGTTCGATATCCACCACATGCGCGTGCGAGCGCGGCAGGGGCATTCCGTCCCGGTGGATGTGGAGCTTGAGCGGCGAGAACCGCCCGCTGTCCTGTATCACGGCACCGCCGCGAGGTCGCTCGGCAGGATTATGCGGGAGGGGCTCAAGCCCATGAGGCGGCTGTACGTTCATCTGTCACCGGACCGACAGACCGCGCTCAAGGTTGGCTCGCGGCATGGGGAGCCTGCCGTGCTCAAGGTTGATGCGGCGGCGATGGCGGCCGAGGGTGGGGAGTTCTACCTTTCGCGCAACGGCGTATGGCTCACGGGTCCGGTGGAGCCGCGCTTCCTCGAGGTGATGCCTTGGGCGGAGGATGATGCGAGATGATCTACGTTACGGGCGACCTGCATGGATCCGCTTGGGACGTGGCTCGTTGTGCGTGGGCATAGTCTGGGAAATAACGGAGGCGGAGGTGTGCGATGTTCTATAACTACGCTGAGCTTGAAGACGGCACACAGGTGGCGGTTTCCGGTGTCCTCGATGGTGGTGTGGTGCAAGTTTCCGTCGAGCGCCCCGTCGAGTTAGGCTTTGATTCCGCCATGTGCACGCTTCCCTCATTTGAGTGGACGGCGATCGATGGCTTCGATGAGTCCGACATGACTCGCCTTGATTCCTTTGTCCACAACAACGTGCAGCTGATCCTGCGGCTGGCGCGTGAGGTGTCCAGGGAGTATGCCTGGGATCCGATCGCGTGAATGTAGAGGATTTCGTCCTTGCGAACCACGACGAGGTCTGTGATCGTTGACGCTATTGCCGCTATGTCGACATCAGCTTTCACAAGTAGGCGGCAACATAGGTAGATCGGTGACGCGAGGTTCGGCTGTCGTGAAGTTACCTCAAGATGGCGACACCGCCCGTATGTCGCCGAAGCGCCCTATCGCCGCCGATATGCGGTCGAACGCGCGGCGCCGATCTTCTCGATCATGCCTTCTTGCTGTAGCTTCGAGAGAACGCGCTCTAGCGTGCGCTGGCTCATCCCCGGGTTGGCATCCATGATCTCCCGCTTTGTGGCCGAGCCGATCAACCGGTCGAAGAACGCGCGAACGGCCTCTTCTTTGCCTGAAGGCGCTCCCACAAGCGAGAACCTGTTAGCGAGCTCCTGGTAGCAGGCGTCGATGATGCCGAGCATGTAGGTGACGAAGGGGATGTAGTCGCTCTTTCCTTCCAGCCAGCCTCGAGAGCTTGCGGCAAGGGCTTCGTAGTAGGTTTCTTTTGTGCGCTCGATCTCCTTTTCGATGGAGACGTACTTTCCCACGTCGTAGCTAGATCGATACATGAGCAGCAGCGTGAGCAGCCTGCTAATGCGCCCGTTGCCGTCGTTGAACGGGTGGATGCTCACAAAGTCGAATGCGAACACAAGGGACACCAGCAGGGGGTCGTACGTCCCGGCATCCATCTGATGGCGGTATTCCTCGCAGATGGCTTCGACAGCGGCGGGTGTCATGGCGGCTGACGTGGGGACAAAGCGTGCGACGAGTTCGCCTTGCGCGGTGCGCTCCGCGATCACATTGTCCGAATCCTTCCAGGCGCCAGCATGGGAATCTCCCGAATAGCGGTACAGGCTGCGGTGGAGCTGCAGAATCACGCCGGGCGTGATCGGGATGTCATCATGACTCTCGTGGATGAGGTCAAGAGCATAGCGATAGCCGGCGATCTCGCGCTCGTCACGGTTTCTTGGCTCGGCCTTTTCGAGCATAAGCTCGCGCAGGCGCTTGTCGGAGGTCGAGATGTTCTCGATTCTGTTCGATGCGCTCGTGCTCTGGATCTTGGCCACTTCCACCAAAGCGGCGAAGTGGTCGGGATGAGTGCTGGAGAGCAGAGATGTTTTGCCCTTGTGCTCGCGGATGTTTCCAAGCGCGGAGACGACCTCGGGGGTCATGAGGCTGCCGAGTGCTCGGTTGTAGTCGAACTGGGTCATAGTATCCTCGCCATCTCCGTGGTATCTTCGACAATTGTACTAGAAATGGCGAAGATACTTGAGCATTGGCGAGGATACTTTAGGCGCGGCGAGGATACGCCGAGGAGGCCGCGCGCCCAAATTCCCTGCGGGGTTGCTCGCTACGCCGGCCACCAGATGCGGGTGAGCGGGAGGATACTGCGGGTCTCGTCGTCAGCCTTGTCGTAGACCTCGATGTAATGGCGAACAAAGGAGTCGAGGTCGAGCAGGCGCACGGGCACGTTGGCGCGGTCGGCCTCGTAGCGGGCTTCCTTGGTGAAGCCCCCGGTGGAGACGTAGAGTCCGCGATCGCCCGCGCGAAGCTCGCCGATGAACGAGCGCACCGCGGGTGCGCCTATGGCTCCCTTGCGGTGCTTGACCTCCGCAACGATGCGCGGAGACTCGAGCCCTAGCGCGTCGGGGGAGGCGATCACGTCGCGTCCACCATCGGGGCCCTTGGGCGTCACGCGGGCGCAATAACCCATCGCCTTGAGCATGCCGGCCACCAGGCGCTCCATGTCTTCCCAGCTGAGTTGGCTCACACGATCCTTGATGAGCTCGATGCCGTTGTCGTAGGTGGCGGCGAGCGCCTCGTCGTCACTGGATGAGTCATCGCTGGAATCTTGGGCATGCTCGTCGGGGTTGCAGACGAGCCCTGCGCCCGCCGCCGGGCGCTTATGGGCGGCTGCAGACTCTAGGTCGGCTATGACTTCGGCAGAGATGGCGAAAATGGTCTGAATGCCGCCAAGCGAATTCTTGGAAGCCTGCGCGAGCACGTCGCGCGGCGCGGTCCTTTCCCATGTGACGGCGCGCGTGTACGTGATGCCGTTGGGCTCGGGCACGGGCGCGCAGGGACCGGCGATGACGCCGATATGGTAGAGGCGCTCGGCAGGGTCGTACATGACGACGGTCGACCCCTGCTCCATGGAATGGGCAAAACGGAATACCTGCCCAACGCTGGTCGCGACCTTCTGCTTGCTTTCGGTGGGGTGCGCCGCGGCATATGCGGCCCTGATTTGGTCGCGGTCCATGTTGGCGATGTCCAGGCCGTTGAAGTCCCAACCAATGCCGATGATGCCGTTCTCGACCCAATCGGTTGCGAACGTTCCCCCGCGCCCCGCGCGAATCATCCAAGCGCTCATGGTGGTGGCCTCCCTCGCCACTAGGATTTTCATGGCTGTATTATCGCGCTGTGGGACGATGCGTGCCGTACGCGCATTGCGACTTTGGGAATCCGGCTGCTGCGGTGCGTTCGAGGGGTCACATCGACCCTGTGAGGCTTGGCCCCTGATGCCTCGTTAGAGTAATACATACGCTGCTTTATGTTGATTTCACCCGTTTAAGGCCCTGCTGTTGTCCGTTCGCTTTGATACCATGATGTGCACGGTGAAAATACGCCCCATATTTTCTGTCATATGGGGTGTCGTGAGGGATTGCCCAAGGGGGTGTGGCGTAACATGGCGGAGCCTGATTCGAAAATTGCAGCTGTCGAGGCATCCGCGTATGCCGCCGCCAGTTCAACCGAATCGAGTTTCATAGAGTCCTTTGCTCGTAAGTACCCGCGTTCCATCCTTGAGATTCTTCTGTGCGATCGCACAACGGGGCGCAACATCATTTGGGCCGATAACGAATATGAAGTCCTGGGTGACGGTTATATGGGCGACGACGAGATTACCGTTGAGAAGATTACGGGTATGAATTCCGGCGTCATCAAGCCTCGCATCGCCAAAGCGCTGGAAAGGCAGTCTCAGCGTACTAAGAGCCGTGCCGAGGTCTTTACGCCTTCATGGCTGTGTAATCAGATGAACAACGACCTTGATGAGGTGTGGTTCGGCAAACGTGACGTCTTCAACGTCGAGGACTCCCAAAATCATTCCTGGAGAGCCACCACCGATTCCATCGAGTTTCCGCGACGCAAAAAAGGGCACGGTTGGCATGCCTATGTGGAGGCTCCGCGGCTCGAGATTACGTGCGGTGAAGCGCCGTTCGTGTGCTCGCGCTACGATACCGTCACGGGCGATGGGTTACCCGTGCGCGAACGCGTGGGCTTTCTTGATCGCAAACTGCGTGTCGTGACCGAGAGGACCAAGACCCGCAAAGAATGGGTGCGTCGTGCGCTCGAAGCGCTGCGGGCGACGTATGGCTTCGAATACCAGGGCGACAATTTGCTCATCGCGCGCATCAACGTGTTCGAGACGTTCGCCGAGCATCTCCGCGACCGCTGGGGGTCGGGTGCCATGCAAGAAGAGCTTGAGCAAGCGGCATGGATTGTATCTTGGAACTTTTGGCAGATGAACGGATTCACCGACGCCGTACCTACCAATAAGACGGGCGCCGAGGTGGAGTCGACTCTTGGAACCTTCAAAGAGCCCGAACCTGAGCCCATGCAGCAATCTCTGTTCGACTTGTTCGATAACGTGTTTCCAGACGAGAAAGTCGAAGAGGGTGAGAAGGCATCGAGGGAGATGGTGCCCTTATGCGTGATATACGACTGGAAAAACGGCAGGCCTTTTGAATTTGCGGCATTGAAAAGACAGGTGGCTGATACCATGACTCACAGCACAGCACAGCACAGCACAGCACAGCACAGCACAGCACAGCACAGCACAGCACA
>URKM01000074.1 GCA_900548365.1 uncultured Collinsella sp.
GCGTCGTGCTCGAGCCGCTGGCCGAGGCGCTGCAGCGCGACGGCGACGTCGATGTGTTCGCCCGCATCGAGATGCCCCTCGTCCCCGTGCTCGCCGATATGGAGCGCTCGGGCATGCTGGTCGACCCCGATCGACTTGCCGCCCTTTCCGCCGAGCTCGGCGACCAGATCGATGCGCTCGCCGCGCGCATCCGCGAGCTCGCGGGCGACGAGGCGTTCAACATCTCGAGCCCCATGCAGCTCTCGCACATCCTCTTCGACAAGATGGGGCTGCCCACCAAGGGCCTCAAGAAGACCAAGAGCGGCTATTATTCCACGAACGCCCGCGTGCTGGAGGAGTTCGCGCGCGACCACGAGTTCGTCCGCCTGGTGCTGGAGTATCGCGAGAAGACGAAGATCAAGTCGACGTATCTGGACGCCCTGGGCCAGCTGCGCCGCGCCGACGGGCGCGTGCACACCACGTACAACCAGACCATCACCGCGACGGGCCGCCTCTCGAGCTCCAATCCCAACCTGCAGAACATCCCGACGCGCTCCGAGCTCGGGCGCACGGTGAAGACCGCGTTCTCCGCGGGCGAGGGCTCCGTGCTGCTGGCGGTCGACTACAGCCAGATCGAGCTGCGCCTGCTCGCCCATCTCTCCGCCGACGAGCACCTGGTCGCCGCCTTCAACGAGGGCGAGGACTTCCATGCCGAGACCGCCGCGCGCGTCTTCGGGGTGCCGGTGGACGAGGTGACGCCGGATCTGCGCAGCCGGGCCAAGGCGGTGAACTTCGGCATCGTCTACGGACAGCAGGCCTACGGCCTCTCGCAGACGCTCGACATCCCCATGGCCGAGGCGCGCGAGATGATCGACCGGTACTTCGAGGCGTATCCCGGCGTGCGCACCTATCTCGACCGCACGGTCGAGGATGCGAAGGCGTGCGGCTACGCGATCACGATGTTCGGGCGCCGTCGGCCCATCCCCGAGCTCAAGATGAAGAATCCGGTGCAGCGGGGGTTCGGCGAGCGCACGGCGATGAACCATCCGATGCAGGGCTCCGCCGCCGACATCATCAAGATCGCGATGATCCGCGTGGCGCGCCGGCTGCGCGAGGAGGGGTTCGCCTCCCGCATGGTCCTGCAGGTGCACGACGAACTCGATTTCGAGTGTCCGATCGACGAGATCGAGGCGCTGACCGCGCTGGTCCGCGAGGAGATGGAGAACGTCGTGGAGCTCCGCGTGCCCCTCATCGCCGAGGCGAGCACGGGCACCACCTGGGCCGACGCGAAGTAGGGAGGCGCGCGGCGTGCCCGGACGCCTCCGCGCGCTTGGAAAAAGGGGGAGCGACGAGGCGGGGCGGCCTCGTCGCTCCCCCTTTCCGCTCTTCCGATCGACGGGGCGGGGTGAAACCCTTTTCACCCCGATGCGATTCACCGTGCGGCGAGGATCGCCTCGACGACGGTGGCGACGCCGCGGTCGTTGTTGCCGGGTGCGATGAAATCGGCGTGCGCGTGCATGTGCTCCTCCGCGTTCGCCATCACGAACCCGTGGCCCGCGGCCTCGAGCATCTGGATGTCGTTATAGGTGTCGCCGAAGGCGGCGGCGTCCGCCGTGTCGATGCCCAGGTGCTCGCACAGGCGCGCCAGGCCCGAGCCCTTGTTGATGCCCGGGTTCATGATGTCGATCCACTCGCGGCCCGCGTTCGTCACATGGAAGCGCTCGCCCCAGGTGTCGCGATAGGCGGTCGCGTAGACCTCCTCGGCATCGCGCTCGGGGAAGTAGACCGTATATTTGTTGACCTCGGCATCGAGGTCCTCCAGGGAGTCGACATAGCGGATCGTCGTGAAGAACTTTCTGAAGTAGCCGTCGTGGATGCGGTCGCAGGCTCTGATGTAGCATGCCTCGAGGCTGCAGACGGTGGGGCAGCCGCGTCCGTCGGCAAGGGTGAAGTCGAGCAGCGCGCGCACATCCTCGGGCGCCATGAGGCTCTTGTAGATGATCTCATCGCGATAGGCGATGGCGGCTCCGTTATCCGACATCAGCGCGATCTTGTCGAGCTGCCCGGCGAACATCTCGCGCAGCGTGTAGCACGGCCTGCCGCTGGCGGCGCAAAACACGATGTCGGCGTCCTCGAGCCGGTCGACGAGGCGGTCGAACGACGGGGGCAGCGTTCCGTCGTCCGCGAGCAGCGTGCAGTCCATATCGGATGCGACGAGCTTGATGGAGGAGAGCCGGGTGTCGGCGTCATAGGAAGGGAGCATGGCGTCCTTTCTGATTCGGGTGCCCGCGCGGGCCGCGTGTTTCGACGCCTATTGTAGGGCTATCCGCCGCGCGGTGCGTGCGGAGAATCATATGCAGATTCAGGTATAAGAAATGTAACTAATGTATTTCCCGGAATACCTCATGGACGCGCTGCGGCAAAACGGAGTATCCTGCTACCAGCACGCGGAACTTTCACGCATTAAGTTGCAAGGGAGAGGGGGATGGGCCCCCTCTGGTTGCGTCGTGCGGAAGGGGTCTCAGACAAAAACTGGAGGTAGCATCATGACTCGCGAGACTGTCGATGTATCTGTACAACACGCCATGCGTTCCCGTAGGGAGTTCCTGAAGCTCACGGGCATGACGGTTTTGAGCGCGGGAGGCTTGATGTTCCTCGCGGGCTGCGGCCCGGCCCCCCAGGATGACGGAGGAGATGCCGCTGCGGACGGCGATGCCGGCTCGGCGCAGCTGGGCGATGGCAAGACGCTGCGCGTCGGTATGGAGGCGGCGTACGCCCCGTACAACTGGCAGGTCTCCGAGGAATCCGATTTCACCATTCCCATCGAGAACGTCTCGGGCGCCTATGCAGACGGCTACGACGTCCAGGTCGCCAAGATCATCGCCGAGGAGCTCGGCGTGGAGGCGGTCGCGGTCAAGCTCGAGTTCGGCTCGCTCATCGATGCGCTCAACAACGGCCAGGTCGATATCGTGTGCGCCGGCATGTCCGTGACGCCCGAGCGCGCGGCCGCGGCGGCGTTCTCCGATTCCTATGTCGACGACGACATCATCATGATCACGAAGAAGGATTCCGCATACGCGGCGGCGACCACCTTCGCCGAGCTCAAGGACGCATCCATCCTGGGTCAGGCCGCGACGATGTACGACGACGTCATCGAGCAGATTCCCGACGTCAACCATATGACGCCTGCCGAGACCGTCCCCATGGTCGTGGAGAACCTTCGCAACGGCACCTGCGACATCATCACCTACTCCAAGCTTTCCGCCCCCAAGCTCCTCGAGGTCTATCCCGACTTCGTCCAGCTCGAGATGACCGACGCGTTCGAGGGCTCTCTCATGCCCGATAACGCCGCCGTCGCGAAGGGCAACGATGCGGCGCTCGACCAGATCAACGAGATCATCGCCGGCATCGATGAGGAGGACCGCCAGGATATGTGGTCTGCCTGCATGGATCGCCAGCCCGCGTAGGGTATCGACGGCAGCTGCTCGGAACATCAATCGAATTCGCCCGAGGCGCGCGACGGGACCGGAAGCCCGCGCGCGTCTTGGGCCGTATCAGTCAATATAGGGGAGAGGGTATGGGCTCCAACGCATCCGGCGCGGTCGACGGCCGCCTATCGCGCCTCGTTTCATTCATCCGTGCCGACCATCGCTACGTGCTGCTCGGAACGAGCGCCGTGGCCGCGCTCGGCCTCGTCTTGTCCAGCCGGCCGCGTCCGGCGATGAGCTTTCTCGCTCATGCGTATACAGTCGAGGTCGTGATGTACTACCTGCTCGTCGCGTGGCTCGCCGTCTCCGCGGTCGCGCTGGCGTTCAAGCTCGCGAGGTGGAAGACGTATGCGCAGGCGTCGCCGTTCACGCGGCCCGCGGTGGCGCGCGCGCTCCGTTACGGCTCGTATGCCGTATGCGCCATGACGGCCGTGCTCGTCGTCGACCGCCTCGTGCTCGGGTTCGCATCGGCCTGGCAGGTCGCGGTCGCGGCCGAGACGCGTCCCGATACCACGCTCGAGAGCATGCTCTTCATGCTCTACGACAGCCGCTACATCTTCTTGTCGGGCCTGCAGACAACGGTCGCGCTCGCGGTGTTCGGCACCGTCATCGCGTTCTTCCTCGCGCTGCTCCTCGTGTTCCTGCGCATCCAGGTCGTCGATCGCGCCGACAACGACTTCATCCGCTTCTGGAAGGTCCTGGGGACGGGATTCGCCAAGGTGTACAGCACCGTGATCCGCGGTACGCCCATGATGGTGCAGGCCATGATCATCTTCTTCGGCATATTCAAGCTCTTCAAGATGACGAGCCTCACCACGACGGAGATCAACGCGATCTGGAGCACGTTCGCCGCCGGCCTCGTCACCATCGTGCTGAACTCTACCGCGTACATGATGGAGGTCCTGCGCGGCGGTATCGAGTCGGTTGATTCGGGTCAGATGGAGGCGGCGCGCTCGCTCGGCCTCTCGCAGTGGCAGGCTATGAAGAAGGTCGTGTTCCCGCAGGGCGTGAAGTTCGCCATCCCCGGCCTCTCCAACGAGCTCATCATCAACATCAAGGATTCCTCGGTGCTTTCCGTCATCGGCACCTTCGACCTCATGTTCGCGACGACGACCGTGGGCGGCATCTATTACAGCCAGTTCGAGGCGGCGCTCGTGACGAGCGTGATCTACCTGTGCCTCACGCTGTTCGCCTCCTGGTTGCTGGGCCGCTTCGCCGCTCGGCTCAACGTGAAGTCCGTCAAGCTCGGCAGCACGTCCGACCAACCCGTCAACGTTGAGGAGAACTAGATCATGAGCATGAGAGAGATGGCCCCTGCGGCGCCGCAGGGCGCGTATATGGTCCGTATCGAGGGGCTGCGCAAGTCGTTCGGCGACCTCGAGGTCCTGCGCGACGTCAACCTCGACGTCGCGCCGGGCGAGGTCGTGACGATCATCGGTGCATCCGGTTCGGGCAAGTCGACGCTGTTGCGCTGCATCAACCTGCTCGAGACGCCCGACGCGGGGCATGTGTGGTTCGAGGGCAGCGACCTGACCGCCGACCACATGGACGTGAACAAGCTGCGCGAGGACATCGGCATGGTGTTCCAGGGGTTCAACCTGTTCAACAACATGGACGTGCTCGATAACTGCACGCTCGCCCCGGTGACGCTGAAGAAGATGGGGAAGGCCGAGGCAGAGGCCGCCGCGCTTGGGCACCTGGAGTCCGTGGGGCTCGCCGCCTTCGCCCACGCCGCCCCGGCGACGCTGTCCGGAGGCCAGAAGCAGCGCGTCGCGATCGCGCGCGCCCTGTGCATGAACCCCAAGATCATGCTGTTCGACGAGCCGACCTCCGCGCTCGATCCGCAGATCGTGGGCGAGGTCCTCGAGGTCATGCGCGGGCTCGCGCGCGACGGCATGACCATGGTCGTCGTGACGCATGAGATGGAGTTCGCGCGCACGGTATCCGACCGCGTGGTGTTCATGGACAGGGGCGTGATCGCCGAGCAGGGTGACCCGGAGCAGATGTTCACGGCGCCGGCGCATCCCCGCACACGCGAGTTCCTCGCGCGATACCTCGAGGCATAGCCCGCGACGACGAGGGCGCGCCGGGTGAACCCGCGTCCGGCGCGCGCCGGACGCGCG
>URKM01000075.1 GCA_900548365.1 uncultured Collinsella sp.
GTCCGGCGCGGCGGGCCGGTCGGCCCGCGAGCGCATGGAGTAGTACGTCGACCTCGCGACGCCGAGGAGCCTGCACTGCGCTGATATGGGGTAGCGGCCCTCGTTGGCCGCTATGGCCCTCACTTTCGAGCGTATATCAGCGCCGCTTGTTTTAAGACGTCGACCTCCATCCGGAGCCTGCGGTTCTCGCGCTCGAGCTCCAGGATCCGGTTCTGCTCGGGCGTGCGGTTGCACGCGGCGCGCGGCGAGCCGGTCGCGTTTATCGACTTGATCCACCTCTCCACGGTGCTCTTGCCGAGGTCGTACTCGTCCATGATCTCGCGCTTGGGCTTGCCGGCGTTGTAGAGGTCGACTATCTGCCTCTTGAACTCGTCGGTGAAATGCCTCGGGTGCCTGGGGTCCCTCATATACGGCCCTCCCGTCTCCTGCGCCCCTTCCGGAACTGTCCACATCAGTGTAGCCAATCCACGCTGGGCGCCGCGCTCGGCGCGCTGGCGGACCTGTGGGCGGCGGCGCGCGACGCGGCGCTCGACATGGAGCGCGCGATCGAGGCGTCCCTGGAGGAGAACTGCCCCGCGCTGCTGGCGATGTACGGGTGCGGGCCCGTGAGCGCGGCCAAGCTCGCGGTCGCGGCCGGGGACAACCCGGGCAGGCTGCGCTCCGAGGCGTCGTTCGCGGCGATATGCGGGGCCTGCCCAATCCCCGCCTCGAGCGGCAAGACCGTGAGGCACAGGCTCAACAGGGGCGGCGACCGGCAGGCGAACAGCGCTCTGCACGAGATCGCGAGGCAGAGGGTCATGCGCGACCCCGAGACCGCCGAGTACGCCGAGAGGGCCAGGGCGCGGGGGAAGAGCGACAGGGAGGTCATGAGGTGCCTCAAGCGCTACGTGGCCAGGGAGGCGTACCGGGCGCTGATGCGCCCGCACGAGGTCAGGAGGCCCGAGGACGCCTCGGGGCTCGTGGCGGCCAGGCGCGCGGCGAAGGTCAGCCAGGTGAGGGCGGCGTCCATACTGGGCACCAGCGAGAAGTACATCTCGATGCTGGAGAGGGGCCAAAGGGAGCTCAAGCCCATAAGGAGGGCCTACGAGGCATGGGTCGAGGCCGGACTTCCGCTCGATTGGGACAGGCAAGCCTTCGAGGCCGAGCGCAAAATGGATTCTAAAAAACACCTTGCCAAATAGGAGCGTCAGGACGAAAGAACCCCCGCCGCACGTAGTGCGCAGCGGGGGTTCTTTCATGTCCGAGGACGTCCGCGAAGGTCAGCCCTCAGATCCTGCGGTGGGAGACCTAGGCCTCGTTGTACACCGTCTTGAGCTTCAGCAGGTGAGCGTAGCGGTCCATAGCGGCCTGCTCGTTCTCCTTGAAGAGCTCCTCGGCGCGCTCGGGGAAGGAACGCGTCAGCGAAGCGTAACGGGCCTCGTTCATCAGGAACTCCTGATAACCGCCCGCGGGCTCCTTGGAATCGAGCGAGAACTTCTTGCCGGCAGCAGCCTCGGGGTTGAAGCGGAAGAGGTTCCAGTAACCGCACTCGACAGCCTTCTTCATCTCGGCCTGGCAGTTCTGCATGCCGCCCTTCTTGATGGAGTGCATCTCGCAGGGGCTGTAGCCGATGATGAGGGACGGGCCGTCGTAGGCCTCGGCCTCGTGAATGGCCTTGAGGGTCTGAGCCGGGTTGGCGCCCATGGCGACCTGCGCCACGTAAACGTAGCCGTAGCTCATGGCGATCTCGGCCAGGGACTTCTTCTTGGTCACCTTACCGGCAGCGGCGAACTGAGCGACCTGGCCCAGGTTCGAGGCCTTGGAGGCCTGACCGCCGGTGTTGGAGTAGACCTCGGTGTCGAAGACGAAGACGTTGACGTTGTGGCCGGAAGCCAGGACGTGGTCCAGGCCGCCGAAGCCGATGTCGTAGGCCCAGCCGTCGCCGCCAAAGATCCAGAAGGACTTCTTGGTGAGGTAAGCCTTGTCGGCGAGGATCGCCTTGGAAGCGTCGCAGCCGCACTTCTCGAGCTCGGCAACGTAAGCAGCGGCAGCGGTCTTGGAGGCCTCGGCGTCGTTGACGGAGTCAATCCAAGCCTGGCCGGCGGCCTTGAGCTCATCGGACGGACCATCAGCAGCGATGATGTCCTGAGTAGCGGCGATCAGCTTGTGCTGAACGGCCTCATAGCCAACGGCCATGCCCAGACCGTGCTCGGCATTGTCCTCGAACAGGGAGTTGTTCCACGCCGGGCCGTGACCGTCCTTGTCCTTGCAGTAAGGAGCGGTGGCAGCGGGGTTGCCCCAAATGGAGGAGCAGCCGGTGGCGTTGGAAATGAACATGCGGTCGCCGACGACCTGGGTCACCAGACGTGCATAGGCGGTCTCGGCGCAGCCGGCGCAGGAGCCGGAGAACTCCAGGTAGGGCTGCTTAAACTGGCTGCCCTTGACGTTGGCCGCGATGAGCTCCTTCTTCTCGGAGACGTTCTCGACCATGTAGTCCCAAACGGGCTGCTGGTCCATCTCCTGCTCGGTGGGAACCATCTCGAGGGCGCCCTTGGGGCAGACCTTGACGCAGTTGGTGCAGCCCATGCAGTCGAGCGGGGACACAGCCATGGTGAACTTCATGCCCTTGGCCTTGGGGCCCATGGCGTCGAGCGTGCGGGTAGCCTCGGGCGCGGCGGCAGCCTCGTCCTCGGTCATCGCGAACGGACGGATGGTGGCATGCGGGCACACGTAGGCGCACTGGTTGCACTGGATGCACTTGGTCTCGTCCCAGTGAGGAACGACCACGGCGACGCCGCGCTTCTCGTATGCGGAGGCGCCCAGCTCAAACTGGCCGTCGGCGCAATCGACGAAGGCGGAAACAGGCAGGCTGTCGCCGTCCATGCGATCGATGGGCTCGAGCAGGTTCTTGACCTGCTGGGCGATAGCGGACTTGGTCTCCTCGGAGAGCTCGACGGGAGCGGCATCCTCGGCGGTAGCCCAGTCGGCCGGAACCTCGAACTTACGGAAGGCGGTAGCGCCGGCATCGATGGCCTTGTGGTTGGCGTCGACGATAGCCTGGCCCTTCTTCATGTAGGACTTGGTAGCCGCGTCCTTCATGTACTGCAGGGCGTCCTCGGCGGGCAGGACCTTGGCCAGCGCGAAGAAGGCGGACTGGAGCACCGTGTTGGTGCGCTTGCCCATGCCAACCTTAGCGGCCAGGTCGATAGCGTCGATCAGGTAGACGTTGACGTTGTTGTTCGCGATGTAGCGCTTGGCCACGGCGGGCATGTGCTCGGCGAACTCCTCGTCGCTCCACTGGCAGTTGACCAGGAAGGTGCCGCCCGGCTTGACGTCGCGGACCATCTTGAAGCCCTTAACGATGTAGCTGGGGTTATGGCAGGCGACAAAGTCGGCCTTGGTCACGTAGTACGGCGAGCGAATCGGGGAATCACCAAAGCGCAGGTGCGAGACGGTGACGCCGCCGGTCTTCTTGGAGTCGTACTGGAAGTAGGCCTGGACGTACTTGTCGGTGTGGTCGCCGATGATCTTGATCGAGTTCTTGTTGGCGCCGACGGTACCGTCGCCACCCAGACCCCAGAACTTGCACTCGATGGTGCCGGGGGCTGCGGTGTTGGGCGCATCCTCGGCCTCGGGCAGGCTCAGGTTGGTCACGTCATCGACAATGCCGATGGTGAACTCGCGCTTGGGCTCGTCCTTCTTGAGCTCCTCGAAGACAGCGAACGCGGACGCGGGAGGCGTGTCCTTGCTGCCCAGGCCATAACGGCCGCCGACGACCTTGATGCCCGTCTTGCCGGCCTCGTAGAGAGCGGAGACGACGTCCTGGTAGAGCGGCTCGCCGATGGAACCCGGCTCCTTGGTACGGTCCATGACGGCGATCTTCTGGACGGTCTCGGGGAGAACGTCGACGAAGTGCTTGATGGAGAACGGACGGAACAGACGGACCTTGACCAGGCCGACCTTCTCGCCGTGAGCGTTGAGGTAGTCGATGACTTCCTCGAGCACGTCGCAGAAGGAGCCCATGCACACGACGACGCGATCGGCATCGGGAGCGCCGTAGTAGTTGAACAGGCCGTAATCGGTGCCGAGCTTCTCGTTGATCTTCTTCATGTAGCCCTCGACGACGGCGGGAAGCTCGTCGTAGACCTTGTTGCAGGCCTCACGGTTCTGGAAGAAGATATCGCCGTTCTCGTGGCTACCGCGGGTGTGCGGGTGCTCAGGGTTGAGCGCGTGATCGCGGAAAGCCTGGACGGCGTCCATGTCGCACATCTCGGCAAGATCCTTGTAGTCCCACATGGCGACCTTCTGGATCTCGTGGCTGGTGCGGAAGCCGTCGAAGAAGTTAAGGAACGGGGTCTTGCCCTCGATGGCGGCAAGGTGAGCCACCGGCGAGAGGTCCATGACCTCCTGGACGTTGCCCTCGGCGAGCATGGCGAAGCCGGTCTGACGACAGGCCATGACGTCGGAGTGATCGCCAAAAATGTTCAGGGCGTGGGAAGCGACGCAACGCGCGGAGACGTGGAAGACGCCCGGGAGCTGCTCGCCCGCGATCTTGTACATGTTCGGGATCATCAGGAGCAGGCCCTGAGAAGCCGTGTAGGTGGTGGTCAGAGCACCGGCGCCCAGCGAACCGTGAACGGTACCGGCTGCACCTGCCTCGGACTCCATCTCGACGACCTTGACCGGGGTGCCGAAGATGTTCTTGCGACCCTGGGCCGCCCACTGGTCGACATGGTCGGCCATCGGGCTGGACGGCGTAATGGGATAGATTCCCGCTACCTCGGTGTACGCATACGAAACATATGCGGCCGCCTCGTTGCCGTCCATAGACTTAAACATACGCGCCATATACCCCTCTCCTCTCATATAGGTATACAGGCCCCGGCGATCGCCGGGATGTTGGCGTGATGGGATTTACGCTGTTGCTTCCAATCATCTGGCAGGCAGGCTCAGCAGCAGGTACATGGCGTGGAGAGAAGACATGCCGAGGCGAGGGGCACCTGATGCGCCCTACAGGCCCGGCCGCCCGTCTTGCACATGACCGAGCGCCGCAAAGGCCGCATGCCGGATGCTCCCGGGCACGCCCCGGCGATGGGAAGCGCCCGCAACGAAAATCCGCATGCGGGTTTATTGTACCCCGCCTTCAAGTGTAATTTCGGCAAATATAGGCGGGCGGTAAAGGTTTACCTTGGGTGACTGCCAAGGGCCAAAATGGCCCCTCCATCCCCGGGCGACTGGCTCTGGCGCGCCAAGGAGTGTCCCCAGCCGGCAGAGAAAAGGAACGTCCCTATCTGCCGGCTAGAGAGCACCGAAGAGGATGGCGTAGGTAGTGGATTCGCCGAGCTTGAGCTCGTCGCCGG
>URKM01000076.1 GCA_900548365.1 uncultured Collinsella sp.
CCCGCCGCACCTTCACGTGCGGCGGGCGCCTTGCCCAACAAGTTTGCTATCATCTCCGCGCCCCGTCTGGCGCGAACGGATGCACCTTCCGTTCCCGCACGGCCATGCGACGGGAGCCATCCGCCTACATGAGCTTCGTCTCCTCCAACTTCTCGATGATCCAGTTGTTCGCCCGAATCACCGGTCGGCGGAACACCAGCCCCAAAGCCAGCGAGGGAATCAGGTAGCTTGCAAGCAGGCCCATCTCGATCCAGTACTCGGCGCCGTAGGCACCGGCCATAGCGGCGTGCATCGCGTTGATGCCGTGGGTAAAGGGCAGGAAGGGATAGACCGCCTGAAAGAAATCGGCCGTCATCTCGATGGGGAACGTGCCGCCCGAACCCGCGACCTGCATGACCAGCAGCACCACCGCGAGCGCCTTGCCGATATCGCCGAACGACACCGTAAGCGTGTAGATGATGTTGCAGAAGACGAAGCTCGCCAGCCAGCCCGTCAGCATGAACTGCCACGGATGCAGGCACTGGATCTCGAAGAACAGGATGTCGCCGGCGCACACGAGCGTGCTCTGGCACAGGGCCAGCAGGGCGAACAGCACGAAGCGCCCCAGATACAGCTCGTGCAGGCGGACCGGCGCGAGCTGCTGCTTCACACGGTCGTCCACGCCCACCTTGAGCATGGCCGCCAGCACGATGCCGCCCACCCATAGGGACAGAATCGTATAGAAGGGCGCCATCGCCGACCCGTAGTTCGCGATGTGGTAGACCGGTCGCTTGTCGAGGCCGACGGGAGCGGCCAGCGCATGGGCGAGCGCTTCGGGGTCATCGCCGATCAGGGAGCGGATCTGCTGGATATCCCCCTCCTGCGCAGCGAGGTCGAGCTTGGCCTTCACCTGCTGCAAATCGTCCGCAGAGGAGGTGAGCACCTGGGCGGCATCGCCCAATACGCCCTGCATCGAAGTCAGGTCTTTCGCCAGCGAATGGGAGGCGGCGCTCAAGCCGTCCACCGTCTCGTCCAAACCGGACGCGATACCCGTGCTCGCCGACGCGATCGACTCGACGGACGACGCCAACGCGCCCGCCTGGCCCTTGAGGGTGTCCTCGTAATCGGTCTTCACCTGCGTGATACTCGCCTTCGCATCGGCGATGAGGTCCTTGATGTCCTGGCGGCTCTTCTCGATATCCGCCGTGCCCGTGGATAGATCGCTTGCCGCCCCGTTCAGAGCCGCCTCCAGCTGTCGCTGCTTCTGGGCGACCGCGTCGAGCTTCGTCGCGATCGCCTGCAGCTTGGCGGATACAGAGGGCTTGAGCGCGCCCTCGGGCAGCTTCGCGTCCAGGTCGCGCACGTCTTGCGCCAGCCCTTCGGTCGTCGCCGCGCGCGAGCCCACCTCGGACGCGACCGCCTGCAGCTGCTGCTGCGTATCGGCGGACTGCTTGCCAACCGTCGCGAACGCCGTATCGACCGCGCTGGAGACCGAATCGTAGCTCGACGCGCTCTCCTTGAGCGCCTCGTTGATCGCGCTGGTCGCCCCGCCCAATCCGTTTTGGATGTCGACGAGGCCGTCCTTCGCATCGCTGAGCAGCGCCGCAGCACCTTCCGACGTGGTGCCCGAATCGCTCAGTAGCGTACCAGTCGAGTCCATAATGCCCGACGCGGAGCCGACGAGGTTCGCGAACGTCCCGGTGTTCGTCGCCGCGTCGCGCAGGCTCTCGATGCCCGTATCGAGCGTGGCGCTCAGGTTGGCGATGAAATTCACCACCTCGTCGCCGCTCATGAAGTCAAGGAGCGTCGAGCTGGTAGCCAGGCCGATATCGCCCACCGTCGATGTGAACGTCTCGTCGATCTGCTGGCGAATCGTGCTCGCACCCTTATCCGTCACGCGCGGGGCGATTGCGTTCGCCTTCTGGTTCTCGTAGTAGATGATGTCGGAATGCTTCACCTCGGTGGAGAACAGGGTCATCATGTTCGCCGAGAAGTCCTCGGGGATTACTACCGCGGCGTAATACGTTCCCGCCTTGACGCCTTCGATCGCGTCGTCCTCGTTCACGAACTCCCAGTCAAGCGCGTCGTTAGCACGCAGCGACGAAACGACCGAGTCCCCGATGTTCACCTTGATGGGCACGAGGTCGCTGAGATACCCCTCGTCCTCGTTTGCCACCGCCACCTTGAGGTTGCCGGTGTTCCCATACGGATCCCAGCTTCCCGCGATGTTGAACCACGCGTACAGAACGGGGACGATCACGAGTCCGACCATCACGATCATGCCGATCACGCTCTTGCGGATATGCTCGATATCGTTTCTGAACAGCTTCCAGATGTTCTTCATCATCGATCGCCTCCCTTCATCTCAAGCCCTTCCGTCTCGCGCGAGCCATCACCGCATGCCCCCGGGTCCCGATCGGGTCGAGAAGCCAGCGCATCGCCTTCTCGCTCCCCCGGCAGCACCATGCCCGCCGCCCGCGCGGCAAGAGGCGAAAGCGTCACATGCTCGCTGATCTCGCGGCGCATGCCCTCATCCGAGAGCTCGGCAACCCGCAGCTGCATGCGCATGCTCTCGCGGAAATACTCGACGACGATCATGTAGGCGTCGGCGATGATGATCGAAACGATCCACAGCACCAGCATCACGATCTTGCCGTCGATGTTCAGATCAAGCGTCGCGGTCAGCACGAACAGCACCACGGGCAGGCCGAACACCAACACGAAGCCGCCCTTGATGAGCTTTGGATAACGCTGCTCGAAACGCTCCGCGCGCTTCAGCAGGTCCCGTCGATAGCTCTGCGCATCGAGCAGGGCGCGCATCGCGACGCGCAGCGAGTAGCGCTCGCGCGGACGGTCGTCCTTCTCGCAGATCATGACGCCGGTCGTTGCAAGCTGGCGATCGAACAGCACGTTCAAGTTGAGCAGCATCGGGCGGAGCACCACGCCGATGCCGAGCGCGACGAGCAGGAACACGCCGAGCGCCAGCAGGTTGAAGAGGTAATCCATGCCGTACATGCCGCCGATGGTCTCGCGCATCGCGTTGATACCGTAGGTAAACGGCAGCAGGGGATGAAGCCCTTGGAAGAACGCCGGCATCATCTCGATGGGATACATGCCCGAAGAGCCGGGGATCTGCACGATGACCAAGATGACCGCGATGGCCTTGCCGATATGCTTGAAGGTGATACCCAGGGCATAGATGATGTTCACGTAAACGAAGGAGATCAGCACGCCCGCCAGCATGAACAGCGCGGGCTGCACGCACTGGACGCCCAGCACCAGGTCGCCCGCGCATACGATGAGCGCCTGCACCGCGCCCAGCGCGACCAACAGCAACCAGCGGCCGAAATAAGCCTCCTTCGCCGTAAAGGCGCCCAGCCCCTCGGGATCGACCTCGAGCTTGATGATGGCGATGAGCACGAAACCGCCGACCCACAGCGCCAGGTTGGTATAGAAGGGGGCCACGCCCGATCCATAGTTGGCAACCGGATACACCGCCTTGGTGGTCAGCGTGACCGGAGAGGACATGAAGTCCGCCATATCCTGCGCGTCGACGTCCAGGATGCTCGAGAGCTTGTCGAGCGCTTCCGTGCTGCGCAGGGCAGCCACATCGGTCACCGTATCGTCAAGCGTCTGCTGGAGCTTCTCGAGCGAGGTATCCGTCTGGTCGACCGCCGCCTTCGCCTGGTCGAGCGTCGCGTTCAGCTGATCGAGCAGGCCGCTCGCCTGCTTGAGCGTCGGCTGAAGCCCGGCGACCACGCCCGTCAAATCGCCCGCGACAGCCGAGAACGAGTCCATCCCGCTTGAGAGCTGCGGCATGACGTTCTGGGCGAACTCCTGCTGCGCGCCCGATACCGAGGCGATTCCCTGCTGCGCCGCATCGTTTAAAGCGCTCGAGGCGCCCGCGACCGCGGAAGCCGAGTTCTTAACGTCATCGCTCTGGGTCTGCAGCGCCGTCTTCACCGACTGGAGCTGTTCCAGCTGACTCTCCAGCGCGCCGATGATCGCGCTCGTCTCGCCTACGCCGGTGATGTCCTTGATATCGCTCAGGATCTGGCTGACGTCGTTGATCACCATCTGGGTATCGGCCAGCGCGCCGTCGACCTTGCCCGCGGCGCCCGTGATGGAGCCCGCTGCCTGGCCGATCGCCGTATTGGCCTTCGACGACGCCGTCCCCAGCTGAACCATGCCGTTGGTCAGGGCGGTGTTGAGCGAGGTGTTGAGTGCACGCGAAGAGGACCGGGCCGTGGCGAGCAGCTGGTCGCCCTCCTGCAGCGCGGTGGTAAGCGCGGGAACCTGGTCGGATAGCGCCGACAGGGTTTTCTTCGCCGAATCGACCGCGCTCTTCGTCGTCTCGATCGTTCCGGTGGTGCCGCCCAATGCGGAGCGAACGCTGCCGAGCGCGGTCGCCGCCTGCTGCACGCCGCGCATCAGGCTGCTCTGCGCCCCGTCGCCGTGCTCGTCGATCTGCACGGCCGCAGCCTGCATCTGCTCGACCAGGGTCTCGCTCACCGTGGAGACGAACGTTTCGTTGATCTGCTCCTCGATGGTCTGGGCGCCGGTATCGGTCACCTTCGGAGCGATGGCGTTCTTCTTCTCGTTCACATAGTACAGAAGCTGCGGCTGGTCGAACTCGCCCGTAAGCATGCTGATGAGATCCGCGCTGAAGTCCTTCGGAATCACGATGGCGGCGTAGTACTCGCCGGACTCGACGCCTTCCTTCGCCTCTTCAGACGAGGTGAAGACCCATCCGAGCTTGTCGTTCTCCTTCAACTTCTCAACGGTCTGGGCGCCGGCGTCCAGCTGCCCGACGAGGTCGTTCTCAACGCCCTCGTCGTTGTTGGCGATCGCCACGCGCACGCCCTGCGTGTTGCCGTAGGGATCCCAGTTGGCCACGATGTTGTACCACGCGTACAACGACGGAATGATGCAGACGCCGATGGTGATCACCAGGGCAACCGGGTTTTTGAGCAACCGCTTCACATCACGTTTGAAAATCTGAAATGCCTTCTTCACTTGCACCATCCAACCTGGTCGACGTCGTTCCCCTCATACGCCGCCCGCCCACATGCGGGGGCCCCATCAGCACATCATCGATACGATTTCTGCACTATACAACGACTGTGTATAAACGTACACATGGGGAAAAACATGATACCCATCCTTGTGCAAACAAACACATTCGAAGCATATCTAACATTTGTTTCATTATCTTTAGGGGAGCATCAGGGCGCCTGCCGAAATGGCGGGCCATCAGAGCGTAGAAAACACCCCGCCGTGCCGCC
>URKM01000077.1 GCA_900548365.1 uncultured Collinsella sp.
ATACGCCTGCAAAACGTATTTGCCCGCGCACAAGCCCGTGTTCGTGACCGTCGCGCTCAGCGCGATTTCTCCCGCTCCGTTCATGCCGCCGCGCACATCGCTCAGCGCAAACGTCGTGTAGCTCAGGCCGTAACCGAACGGATAGCAGACGGAGGCCGCCGCGCCGGGGATCGTTTCAAAGTAGCGATAGCCAACGAACACATCCTCCTGATACTCCACATACAGCCTGGATTCCGCGAAATTCGCCGAAGACGGATAGGCCGCAAACGACGACGCGAACGTATCCGTCAGATGGCCGGAGGGGCAGACGTCGCCAACCAAAATATCCGCCGCCGCCAAGCCGCCCTCCATGCCGCCCTGCCACGCCAGCAGCGCCGCGCCGACGGCGGGGTGACCAAGTTCGACGGGGACAAGATCGGCTTCTATCTCGACGTCGACGGCAAGACCGCGATCACCGTCCATTTCTCCCAGCGCGAGCGCGACGGGCGCCTCACGGTGACGAAGCGCCTTCACGACCTGGGCCCCTACGGTTCCGGGGCATACGACATCGACGAGATCGGCGCGGCCTGCTTCCTCGTCGATTGGGTCTTCCCGCATGAGCGCGGGGAGATCGAGCCGCTGGTCACCGTGGGTGATCTGCTGGACGCCCTGGTAGGCAAGACGTATCCGGATGCATTGGACGAGCTCATCTACCGCGGAACGCGCGAGGGGGCTTCGGGATTCGAGCGCTACGCGGCCCGTTCCCTGCTCGATGCCGGGGCGGAGTACGTGCGCCCCATCGCGGCGGCAAACGACGTCGACCTGCGCCGCCTGGGCTCCACGGGCCTGTTCTGGACGTCGTACAGCAGGCAGGACCTGGTCGACCGCGAAATCGATACGCTCCAGGCGGTCGAGGGGGCGCTCAACCGGCTCGTCTTCCTCGAGCGTATGCTGGCTGCGGACGACGGCTCGTCCCCGTTCGCGAGCATGCTCGACGAAGGGGATTGCGAGGATGCCGCCCGCGCGGCGTTGGCCGGCTTCGTCTCGGGTGCGGAGACGAGGCTGCAGGCATGCGAGGAGCCCGGTCCGTTCAGCGTGGTGGCCGGCGCCGCGTCCGCGCGCGGCGGGGAGTGGGATACGCGCACGCGCTTCGCTGCCGCGGTGGAGGGTCTGCGCACCCCGTTCAGCTTCGACTACGACTTCGATTGCGACGCCCGTGCCGGCAAGATCGCCGTCGAGCTCGTCGTCCCCGCGTCCCGTGCGTTCCCCTTCGAGGGGGAGGACGCTCGCGAGGAGGCCCAGCGCTGCTATGCGCTGCGTTTGGCAACGCTCATCGCCGCCGTGGCGTTCGGCGCGGGTTCGGGCGTGGTCGATGTCGTCGCGACGGTGAGGGAGCGCGTGCTCGGCGGCCGCGCCCTCGTATCGATGGAGCTCGCGCGGCGCCCCTTCGCTATGGAGGTGCTGCCGCGGGTCGCTTCCGGGGCGCTGCTCGATGTCGGGCTTTCGTCCGATCAGCTGCTAGCTTTGCTGTCGCCGCGCACGTGCCTCGTGGCGGCGCCGGGCGACCTCGACGGCGTCGAGCCGATCGCCCCCTCGCTGCCCGAGAGGTTCGTGCGCATGGCCGAGGACGCGCGGCAGCTGCCGGCGTCGCTCGCCGAGCGCCTGCGCGCTGATACCGCGCGCGACCTCGATATCTACGATACGGCGGACGACCCGCTGCGCGAGCGGTTCCGCGAGCTGGTCGCGCGCGAGGACGCCGGCGACTCGAACGTTCTGGGAGACCTGCTCGACATGGTGTCTGCCTACGAGGCTGCGGAGGCGCTGCAGGATAGCGGACGTGCGCCGTTGTACTGCTCGAATATGGTGTCGCGCGTCATCGTGGGCGATGTGGACGGGGATCCCTCTGCCCGGTACCGCAAGGTGCCCGACACGCTGTTCGAGGCCCTCGCGGTGCTGTGCCGCATGAATCGGGAGCGCGGCAACCTCGAGGATGCGCTGCAGATCGCAACCGATCTGGTCCGCATGGCCCCCACCTCGTTCAACTCTCATCATTCCCTGGCGCTGGTGTATACGGAGATGGGACGGATGGCCGAGGCGATCGAGGCGATCGGCGAGGGGCTCAAGGTCGCCGCGGCGCCGAGCGATATCGCCTGCGGGTACTACCGCCTCGGCTACCTGTATTGGCAGACGGGAGAGCCGTCGCTCGGTCTCGCCTGTTACGCGCTCGTTCGGCGCGATACGCTCTTCTATCGCGAGGCGCAGCGCGAGATGCAGGACCTGATGCACGAGGGTCGCTTGAGTCGCAAGCCGACGCGCGACGAGGCGGCGGCGATGGCGCGCGCGGCGAACGTACCGCTGGCGCCGCTGTCCTCGCTGGTCGAATCGGCTGCTGCGGCGGCGGTCGGCCTGACGGACGCCGGGTTCTTCGATGCGGCGAGCATGCTGGCGAACTTCCTCTCCACGGTGGACGTGGGCCCCAACTCCTCCGACGTCCTTTCCTCGGTGGCGCGCTCGCTGCGGGCGTAGACACCGCGCCGGTAGGGTGCTGCGTGCCAGCGGGCCGGTACGTGCCGGCGGGCCATTCGTGTGCCGGCAGGGTGCTGCGTGCCAGCGGGCCATTCGTGTGCCGGCGGGCCGTGCGCGTGCCGGCGCGCGTGCGGACCCGCTGCCGATGCCTTCCGCCGCGCCGCCGTCCTCGGCTCCCGCCCTTTACCGTGCGCGAGCGTTCGCTGGGCGAAAGGGGGCGTTCGCCCCTTGCGCTCGGGGGTAGTCTCGGGTCATACGGCTGTCGTGCGAGGTTGCACAAGGCACCTCGTCACGCGTTTTCGGCGCGCATCGCTGCGTGCCGGGAAAGGGAGGTGTCCCATGGGTGCGCCCAAGACTGGCAATGTGAGGAACGTGGTGCTCGTAGGCCAAGGCGGGGTGGGCAAGACCTCGCTCGCGGAGGCCATGCTCCACCTGTCCGGCAAGACCGCTCGCCTGGGCGGCCACGGTGGGACCAAACCCACCCTCGATTACGACGCCGAGGAGGTCAAGCGCGAGTTCTCGATTTCGACCTCCATCGCGCCGATCGACTGGAAGGGCGCCCGCATCAACGTGCTCGATGCGCCCTGCTACCCCGATTTCATCGGCGATGCCTACGCTGCCATGAGCGTGTGCGAGAGCGCGCTGTTCGTGGTGGATGCCGCCGAGGGCCCGCAGCCCACCACCGTCAAGCTGTGGTACGCCGCCGAGGACCTGCGTCTGGCGCGCGCGGTGTTCGTCAACCGCGTCGACAAGGAGAACGCCGATTACGCTATGTGCATGGAGATGCTGCGCGAGCGCTTCGGTATGCGCCTGGGCGCCGTGACCCTGCCCTGGGGCACCGGTTCGGATTTCCACGGCATCATCGACCTGGTCCGCATGAAGGCGCGCCAGTGCGACGGCACCAATCAGACCGAGTTCGATATTCCCGAGGACCTGCGCGCGGAGGCAGAGGCTGCGCACGAGACGCTGTGCGAGCTGGTCGCCGAGGCCGACGACGAGCTCATGGAGAAGTACCTCGAGGGCGAGGGCCTTACGCAGGAAGAGGTCGAGAGCCTGTTGGCCACCGCCATCGCCAAGCGCCTGTTCGTCCCGGTGTTCGCCGGCAGCTGTACGCAGGAGCAGGGCGTCAACTCCCTGATGGACGACATCGCCACCTACTTCCCCGCGCCCACCGACTACGGCGAGATGCCGCTGATCGACGGCGACACCCTCAAGATCTCCTCCGATGACGAGCGTCCCGTCGTCTTCGTCTTCAAGACCCTCAACGATGCCCAGCAGGGACGCATCTCCTTCATCAAGGTGCTCACCGGCACCATCGAGCCGGGCATGGAGCTCGTGAACGCGCGCACGCGCAAGGGCGAGCGCCTGACGCACCTCAACGTGATGTGCGGCCGCGAGATGACCGAGGTCGGCCATGCCTATGCGGGCGACATCGTGGTCGTTCCCAAGCTGTCCGCCGAGACCGGCGATACGCTGTCCGTCTCCGGCAAGGTCGAGGCGGCGGCGTTCAAGTTCCCCAACTCGCAGTACCGCATCGCCATCGAGGCCGAGAACCGCTCCGAGGAGGACAAGCTCTTCACGTTCATCGAGAAGGCGTGCGAGGCCGATCCCACGATGAAGATCGAACGCGACGAGGAGACGGGGCAGACCGTTGTCTCCGCGGTGGGCGAGGCGCAGGTATCCGTGCTGCTCAACCGCCTGGAGGAGCGTACCAAGGTCGAGGCGCACATCGTGCCGCTGCGCATTCCGTACCGCGAGACCATTCGCCGCGTCGCGAGCGCGCAGGGTCGCCACAAGAAGCAGACCGGCGGCGCCGGCCAGTTCGGCGACTGCTGGCTGCGCGTGGAGCCGCTGCTCGACGGCACCGAGTACGAGTTCGTGGACGAGGTCGTGGGCGGCCACATCCCGCGTTCGCTGATCCCCGCGGTCGACAAGGGCGTTCAGGAGACCATGAAGGACGGTATCATCGCCGGCTATCCGCTCACCGGTCTGCGCGTCGCGTGCTACGACGGCTCGTATCACCCGGTCGACTCCAACGAGATGGCGTTCCGCACGGCAGCCCGTATCGGCCTGAAGAAGGCATGCGAAGACGCCGATCCCGTGGTGCTCGAGCCCATGGAGAACATCACCGTCACCATTCCCGAGAGCTACGCCGGCGCCGTGATGGGCGACGTGTCGGGTTCGCGCGGCCGCGTGACCGGCATGGACACCAACGAGCGCGGCGAGACCGTGATCAAGGCGACCGTGCCCTATGCCGAGCTCGTGGACTATGCGACGCGCCTGCGCTCACTCACGCGCGGCACGGGCGACTTCGTGATGGAGCCTGCCGGCTACGAGCAGGTTCCCTACGATGTGCAGCAGAAGCTCGTGGAGATCTACGAGCACATGCGCGCCCAGGGCAGGTAATCGCTTCTTGAGCTGAGCGTCCCTTGCGGCCCCCTGAGATACGCGGATGAACCGCGCCTCAGGGGGCCGTTTCTTGTGCGCGCTGGGTCGGCGCCGCCCGGCCGGCGTGCGCCCCGGCCCTCGCGGTCCTTGCGGTTCTCGCGATCCGCCTGCCGCCCGCCCCGGCCGGTCGGCGCGGTCCTTGCGGAATTTCGTGCATTTCGAGGCAGTGAATGGTTTTTCGCGCACCCGGAGGCAGCTAATAGCGCTGTTTCAGGGGGATTAGCTGCCTTAATCTGCTCCAAACCCCTTCACTGCCTCGAGGTGCACAAAAAACGCCGCCCGCCCG
>URKM01000078.1 GCA_900548365.1 uncultured Collinsella sp.
CGGCCGTTACGGCTTCGTTAGAAACGCGCCCCACCATGGATGGTGAACCCGAAAGGTAAGGCGCGCGGGCACGGCGACTCGGCCCGCGCGCCCGGAAGAGAAAGGATAAGCCCATGGATTACATGCTCGAGACGCGCGGGCTCACCAAGCGCTTCGGCCGCGGCGACCAGGCGCAGGACGCCGTGGCCGACGTGAGCCTTCATATCCGCGAGGGCGAGGTGTACGGGCTGCTCGGCCCCAACGGCGCCGGCAAGTCGACAACGCTCAAGATAATCTGCGGGATGCTGCGGCCGACGGCCGGGGAGATCCTCTTTGCCGGGCACGCCTGGCGCCGCGAGGACCTCTACGCAATCGGCAGCCTCATCGAGGAGGCGCCGCTCTACCCCAACCTCACCGCGCGCGAGAACCTGCGCGTGCGCACCACGCTGCTGGGCCTTCCCGAGAGCCGCATAGATGAGGTGCTCGCCGCCGTGGACCTCGCAGACACTGGGAAGAAGCGCGCCGGGCGCTTCTCGATGGGCATGCGGCAGCGCCTGGGGCTCGCGCTGGCGCTGATCGCCCGGCCACGCCTGCTCGTGCTCGACGAGCCCACCAACGGCCTCGACCCCATCGGCATCGAGGAGCTGCGCGACCAGATCCGCGGCTTCGCGGCGGCGGGCACGACGGTGATCGTCTCGAGCCACATCCTCTCCGAGGTGCAGCAGATGGCGAACACCATCGGCATCATCTGCGGGGGGCGCCTCGCCTACGAGGATGCGCTTCGGCCCGGGCAGGACCTCGAGGAACTCTTCATGAGCTTCTGCCGGGAAGGGCGACGAGCACGCGGGGAGGTGGCGGCATGACGGGCGAGAAAGGCGGCCTGCTCGCGGGCCTGCGCGCCGAGGCCCTGAAGTCGCGCCACGCGGCACCGGTTCGCCTGGCCGTGCTCATGGCGCTGCCGATGCCGCTGCTCGGCGCGATGCCCTACCGGGGCGTGCAGATCTTCAGCGCGTGGAACTACTGGTATGCGCTCTTCCTGCCCGTGTCTCTCTCACTCGTGGTGGCGTGCGTCGCGCGGGCGGACGCTCGCACGCGGATGCGGGGGCTTCTGGGCCTGGGCTTCCCGCTCGGGCGCGCCTGGTGGGCCAAGGCGCTCTGGTGCCTCGCGCTCTGCACGCTCTCGAACCTCGTGGTCTTCGGCATCTACCTCGCGGGCTCGGCGTTCTCCTCGCAGGGCCTCACGGCCGCGGGCACGCTCACGATGCTCCTCTGCGCGCTCGCCAACACGGTGACCGCGGCGTGGATGATCCCCGCAGGGCTCTTCCTCACGGCGCGGCTCGGCATGCTCGCGGGCATCTTCTGCCCGCTCGCCACGCAGCTCGTGGGTGGGTTCGCCTGGTCGCTGGTGCCGCTGCCGCAGCTCTTTCCGCCGTCGGCGAGCATGGTCATCCCCACGAGCTTCATCCCCGTGCTGCCGAGCGGCGAGCCACTCGCGGCGGACATGGCGCTCGGCGGGGCGCTCGCGGCGGACGGCATGCTCACACTGGCGGGCCTTGCGGTCTGCGCGATCGCGTTCGCCGCGCTCACGGCGGCGGGCGCGGCCTGGTTCGCGCGCTCCGAGGAGAGGTGATGGCCATGACACGACTCTCCGACCCGACGCCGCGCATGACCCTCCCGCGGGCCCTGCTCTCCGAGGCCCTGCGCCTGGCGCGCTCCCCGCTCGCAGTGGTGCACCTCGTCTGCGGCCTGGCAGCCGGTCTTGCCTGCGGCGAGTACTTCTCCATAACCCGATGGGACCCGGCGCTGGGCGCGGACGCCTACGCCCAGTTCCTCGGCGCCCTCATGCCGCTCATGTCCGCCATCGTCTGCGGGCTCGCCGTGGACGAGGAGCGCGCTGCCGGGCGCCTCGCCAACCTCACGGCGGTCCCCTCGCGCGGGCGCGCCGTCGCGGCGAAGCTGCTCGCCCTTGCGGCGCTCGGCGCAGGCGCGCTGGCCGTGGCGCTCGGCGTGTTCGGGGCCGTGCTCGCCGTCGCCGGGCATCTGCCGCTCGGGCCCGCTCCGCTTGCGGCCGCCTGGGCGGGCATCGTGCTGGGCAGCCTGCCCCTCTACGCGCTGGGGCTCGGCGTGGCCCTACGCCTCGGCCGCAACGCCGCCATCGGCGCCGGCGCGGCGGGGATGCTCCTCGCGTTCTTCTCGGTGGGCGGACTTGCGCACGGCCTCATGACCGGCGAGCTCACCGGTGCCCTGGCGACGCCCCTGAGCTGGGTGCCGCTCGCCTGGCCCGCGCGCCTGGGGTCGCTCGGGGTAGAGGCCTTCATCGACGCCGCACGCGCGGCGGGCCCTCTCCTCACGACTGCGCTCGCTGGCCTCGTGCTCACCCTGGCAACCGCCGCCGTCCTTATCGCCTGGTTCTGCCGCTTCGAGGACGGGAGGGCAGATGCGTAGGAAGCCGCTCACCGCCGTGATCGCCCTCCTCTCCGCAGCGCTCGTCCTGGGCGGGAATGCCCTGCTCGACGCCGGCTGGGGGTCGGCGCTGCGCTCGATCGCCGACCGCGTGCTGCCCAACCCTGAGATCGCCATGTGGGCGCCCGCGCCCGAGCCCGGTAGCCACGCGAGCTCCTACGCCGACGCCACCGGGGCGGGGGCGAACTACGTCTACCTGGTGGACGCGGCGGACGACAGGGACAATGTCCGAGAGCTCCAGCTCATCTTCTTTGGACGGGAGTCGAACGGCGAGGGCTGGCTCGAGATCGAGGCGCGCGGCGGCTCGGGCGTGCGCTACCGCGCGTGCGACGCGGCCGAGCCGCCCGCGGCTGCGCGCAGGGCTCTGGACCGCTGAGCGCGGCGCTAGTACAATTCCGACGGAAGTTTCAGGAGGTCGAACATGGCGAGGATACTGGCAGTGGATGATGAACGGGCGATCCTCGACGCGCTCGCGCGCGTCCTCGGCCGCGACGGCCATGAGGTCGTCAAGGCGGCGGACCCGACGGCGGTCCCGGGGACGGACCTCTCGCGCTTCGACCTCGTGCTCTGCGACGTCATGATGCCGGGGCTCGACGGCTTCGAGCTCGTGCGGCAGATCCGCCCGGACTTCGACGGGCCCATCATCTTCCTGACCGCGCGCGTGGCCGAGGAGGACGCCGTGGCCGGCTACGGCCTGGGCGCCGACGACTACGTCCGCAAGCCCTTCGGGGCCGCGGAGCTGCGCGCCAAGGTCGCGGCCCATCTACGCCGTGAGTGCCGGCCGCGCTCGCACGCCCTCTCCTTCGGGGAGGTGCGGATCGACCTCGGGGCGCGCGGCCTCGCCGTGGGCGGCGAGGCCGTGCCGCTCACGCCCACCGAGTACGCCATCTGCGAGTACCTCGCCCGCCACCCCGGGCAGGTCATGAGCCGCGCGCAGATCCGCGAGGCGGTGCTCGGCTGGGAGAGCGACGCCGACGACGCGGCCATATCCATGCAGGTCAGCCGCGCCCGGAGGAAACTCTCCGAGGCCGGCGCCGATCCGATCGCGACCGTCTGGGGGATGGGGTACAAGTGGCAGCTTTGAGGACCGGGGCGCGAGGTCGCGGGGGCATGCCGCTCTCCTTCGTCATCGCGCGCTACTTCGCCTACGCGTTCGCGGCGGTCGCCACGGCGTGGCTCGCCTCGTTCATGGCGCTCTCCGCGGCGATCAACGCGGGCTTCGTCTACGAGGCAAGCTGGGGGCCGGCCAATGCGCGCGAGGTCGCGGAGGGCCTGGCACGCGACGGCGTCTGCGGGCAGCAGGACGTGCCGACGGCGTACCGCTACCTCATCCTGAACAAGGACGGACACGTGCTGATGACAGACCTCGAGGGCACGCGGCTCGAGGACGCGACGGAAATGGCCCGTGCGGCACTCGCCGCGGATCCGGGCACAGTGGAGATCGAGGGCGGGGGCTCGGGCCTCACCTACGCCGCGTTCCCGCTCAAGGGCGGCGGGGCCTGCGCACTCGTCAGCGAGTACCTGCCGCAGTGGGTCTCGCGCGACCTCGCCGGCCTGCTTCCCAACCCGCAGAACCTCATGCTCGTCGGCGCCGCTGCGGGAAGCGCGCTCGCGCTCGCGCTCGTGGCGCGCCGCGCGAGCCGCGTGATCTCGCGCAAGATGGCGCCGCTCGCGGAGGCGGCGGGGGAGCTCGACTTCGCGGTCGGCAGCACCAACGTGCGCGAGGTGAACGACGTCCTCGCCGCGATGGACGCCATGCGGACCTCCCTCGCCGAGTCGCTCGAGGCCCGCTGGGCCGCGGAGCGGGGGCAGCGCGAGCAGGTGGCGTCGCTCGCCCACGACCTCAAGACGCCGCTCACCGTGCTGCGCGCCAACGCCGACTTCGTGGCGGAGGAGCTGGAAGACGAGAAAGACGCCGACCTCGCGGCCGCCGCGCGCGACATAGCCGGCGGTGTCGAAAGGCTCGACGGCTACGTGCGCCTGCTCATCGAGGCCTCGCGCGGGTCCGGCGGGGCGGAGAGGGTCCCCATGCGGCCGGCCGAGCTCTGCGAACAGGTCCTCGCCGAGGCCGCCCAGATCGCCCGGGCGTGAGGCGTGACGCTCGACGCGGCCACGGGCCCCGCTGTCGCGGGCGCGCCCGAGGCCCCACTCGACCGAACCACCCTGGCGCGAGCCGCCGCGAACCTCGTGGCCAACGCCGCCGAGCACGCGCGCTCGCGCGTGGCGGTCTCCTGCGACGTCGCTGGTGGATACCTCGTCATCGAGGTCGCCGATGACGGACCGGGCTTTTCTCCCGCCGCCCTCGAACGCGGCTGCGAGCGCCTCTTCACAGACGACTCCTCCCGCTCCTCGCGCGACGGAGGCCGCCATTACGGGCTCGGCCTCCACGTCGCCTCCGAGGCCGCGAGCGCCCACGGGGGCTCCGTCTCGCTCGCCAACAGCCCCTCGGGCGGCGCGGTGGCCACCATCGCGGTCCCCCTGTGCGGGGCCTGACGA
>URKM01000079.1 GCA_900548365.1 uncultured Collinsella sp.
GGGCGGATGGGGCGGCGGGGCGGATGGGGCAGCGGGGCGGATGAGCGGATGGGCGGATTTTTCGTGCACCTTAAGGCAGTAAAGCGGTTTCGTGCACTTCACGGCAGCTAGAAGCGCAAATCAACGGTCCACGCTGCCTTTTCGTGCACCAAATCCCCTCACTGCCTCTTCGTGCACCAAAATCCAGAGAGCAATCGGGTGATGCGGCGGCGCCACGGGCGTCCGACAGGAAGCCCGCGGCCCGGGCGGATGGCGGGTCGCTACTCCACCGGCTTGAAGACGACGCCCGCGCCGAAGACGCTGTTTATCAGCTCTTTCGATTCAGCCTCGTTTTGAGGGATCTCCTCGGCGACGGGAGTAAACGTCGACCACGGTAGGGCTCCGGGAGCTGCCGGGGCGGACGATGCGGGCGCGGCCGAACGGGCATCATTCGCACCGCTCGCCTGGGGCTGCTCCGGCGACGCAGGCGCGGGCACGGGCGCATCCGACGCGGACGCGACCTGCGACGGCGATGCCTGGCTCGCGCGACGGGGCTCTGGCGCAGCGGGGAGCTCGACAGGGGCAACGTCGGCATCGACCTCGTACGCCGCGATCGTCGCGTCGTCGTAGGGAACCTGCTCCTCCTCCCAGGCGCGGCGCTGGGCATCGACGTCGGGCTCGGGCACCACCGTGGGTCCACTCGTGTGGTCGACCGCGGGGGCGGCGGGCACGGGCTCGATCGAGTGCGCCGCCGGCATTCCCGTTTCGGCCGGCGACGCCTTATGAAAAGGGACGTTCTCCACAGGATCGAGCGCGCCTGTCGAGGCGGGAGACGGAGCCGAAGTCGCCGTCGGGGCCGGGGCCGCCGTCGCCGCCGGAGCCTGAGCCGGGGTCGCCGCCGGAGCTGGGGCCGCCGGAGCCGCCGCATCGCCCTCCATGACGATACTGAGCTGCCGTGTGCCGAACACCTCGTTCACAGCCGGGGTCAGAAGCGCCTGCGTGTCGGCTCGAGTAAGCATCTTGAGCGCGAAGCTCGACTTCGGAGGAAGGGTCACCGTGAGCACGCTTCCATCGTCCCCCGTCGCTCGCGCGTGCAGGAACAACCCGGTCGTGGATGCCTTCATCGCCGTCACGCGCTTCACAACGGCGGACCATTTACGCTGCAAATCCGCCATATCCGCCGTCGCCTCCGAAGAGCTCGCGGCCGAAACGGGTGCGGGCGCCGGAGCGGACGCACGCTCGGGCACCGCGGCGGATACAGCAGGCGCCGCGGCGGATGCGGCAGGCGTCGCCGCCGTAACGGATACGGGCGCCGCCGCAGGCGCAGCAGCAGCCGCCGGCGCAGGCGCCGCCGCAGAAACGGGCGCCGCATGGGGGCCGCGCTCCCATGGCAACGCGCCCGGCGCAGACGCGCCGCCCCGAGTCGCGGGACCCGACGCGGGGCCCGACGCGGGACCCGACGCCGCCATGCCGACCGGCACGGACCCACGGCCCGACACGGCGTCGGCAGCTCCCGTCACGGGTGCGGCGACGGGCATCGACCCCATGGGGGCGCTCGAGACCCCGGCCGCGACCTGGGCCTCCAAGCGTGCCAGGCGCTCTGCCAGCGCCTCGATCGTCAGGTCCGCCTCGGGCCGGGCCAGCCGCGTGCAGGCTATCTCCAGCACGAGCCGGGTATCACTCGCGTTGCGCATCTCCAGCGCAGCGTCATCGAGGACCGTCAGCGTGCGAGCGATGCGGTCGGCGTTCTCGAACTGCGCCGCCTCGGCGACGAGCGCCTCGATCTCCTCGGGCGTTCCATCGATGACCCCGGGCTTCGCGCCCGCCAAACGGGCTGTGTACACGTCCCGCAGATGGCCGACGAGGTCGCGGGCGAGCTCCATAAGGTCGTTGCCCTCATCGACCTGGCCGCGGATGAGCCCGAACAGCTCCACGACGTCACGCCGCGCGATAGCGCCGGCGAACTCGGCGAGAACGGTCGACGACACCTCGCCCAAGAGCGAACGGGCGTCGGCCGCCAGGACCGAACCGTTGCCGAATACCGACAGCTGCTCGAGCGTCGACAGCGCGTCGCGCATGCCGCCGCGCGCGTGCCGCGCCACGATCTCAAGGGCCTCGTCATCATAGGTAAAGCCCTCTTGCTCGCAGATGTAGCGCATGCGACCCACGATGTCGTCATTCGAGATCCGATGGAAATCGAAACGCTGGCACCGCGACAGAATCGTCTCGGGAAGCTTTTGCGGATCGGTGGTGCACAGGACGAAAACCACGTGGCTCGGCGGCTCCTCGAGCGTCTTGAGCAGCGCGTTGAACGCCTGCGTCGTGAGCATGTGGACCTCGTCGACGATGTACACCTTGTACGCGCCGCGCACCGGCGCGAAGTTCACCGAGTTGATGATCTCCTCGCGGACGTTATCCACGCCCGTGCGGCTCGCCGCGTCGAGCTCGTAGACGTCGGGATGGGTCCCCGCCGCGATCGATTCGCATTCGGGGCAGGTTCCGCACGCCATGCAGCCCGACGCGCCGTTTGCGCGCGCGGGCTCCGACTTCTCGCACAGCAGCGCCTTCGCCAGGATGCGCGCCATCGTCGTCTTGCCCGTTCCGCGCGGACCGCAGAACAGGTAAGCATGGCCCAGCCTGCCTTCGGCGACCGCATGCTCGAGCGTCGACACGATATGCTGCTGTCCGACCACGCTCTCGAAGGTCAGCGGGCGGTACTTTCTGTAAAGCGACTCCATAGGACCTCTTCCTCATGCAACGGGCGGGCGCCGGCGGTCATGGCATCGCGAGCCGAAGCGGGCCCCGTGCCGAATTCGCAAACAGGCCTCCGCAGATGCGGCGGCACGCCCTCCATAATACCCCGCGGCGCTCATCATGCAGCGCGGGGCATGCGACCCGCCGCCCGGCGCTCATCATGCAGCGAGCCGACCGCACGGATAACGCCAGCCGCGCCAGCCAGCCCATCACCGTCGCCATCTCAAGGCATCCCGATGCCTATATGTATTTATTTGCATTATTATTCGGTTTTGCGTATCTGCTTTTTTGCCCAAGGTGCTCTGGGCGCCTTCTCGCCAGGCCTCCCTGGCATTTTTTGCAAGTTTTGAGTCTTTTAGCCAGTCCACCCCGCACGATCATCCTCGCAGGAGCCCTTGATTGGGTGCCCAGGCAGCAAGCGGAACGCCAATGAAGCGCCCCGATGACCCCGAGTCGCATGGAAAAGCCAGATTCACCACAAAATAAAGCACAGTTATGCATCAATATGAGGATTAAACATCTGCTGTCTATTTATTCACACCCGCTGGCGATAGGCAAAAAGACTCAAAACTTGCAATTAATGCCAGGGGCGTCCCCGCATCTTGAAAAAGCCGCAAAACCATGCGCCTACAGCCCGTAATCCCGCAGGCGGCGGTCGACCTCGCGCAGCGTGGAGCGAATCGCGAAGAGCTGCCGATACGTCGCGCTCTTCACTTTTCCCGCTGCACGCAGACCATCCATGCGGGCGGAAGCATCGGCGAGGTCCTCGCGCACGGACGCGGCAAACGCCTCGAACGCGTCGAGGCGCCGCAGCTCATCGCCCCCGACCTCGTGCTCCAGCTCGCAGCCACGTTCCATATCGCAACTCCCCTCAACGCAAGCGGGCGCCCGCTCGCGCAGACCGCCCGCTCATTCGGGTATATAAGTGTCCACCGCGCGACACGCCCGCTCGCATGGCGCGCCGGTCTTAAAAGCATAGCGCCCGAAATCCGCAACGAAGCGAGCGGCGCCCGATCGACTCCGCGGCATTCGCGCATCGGCTCCTTCAGGGGGCTCGGTGCGCGAGCACGTCTCGTCGGCGAAGCACAAACCCGGGCTAGATAGGAGAACCCATGAGCACCTCGACATCCGACGCCCCCGCATGCAGGGCGGATTCCGCCACGGCGGACACAAGCACCGCAACGGGCACAAGCGCCGCGACGGACGCAGGAACCGCAACGAGCACAAGCACCGCAGCGCAGGTCGATGCCCGGGCGAGCAGCAGCGACGCCGTCCGCCCGGAACCCCTCAGCGCGTCGGCGGAACGCCGCAAGCCGCGTTTCATCTGCGAGTACACCTACACCAACGAGCTGCTCACGCACTTCGCCCAGCTCCAGACCAGCGCGAAGCGGCGCGGAGCGCTGCTGCTCATGGGCTGTATCGAGATCGCCATCGGCCTCATCTGGATCTTCACGCCGCATCCCCTTCATTGGGCGGGCGCCGTCTTCGTGGCCCTGGGCCTGTACTGCCTGTGGTACCGATCGAACATGCACCAAAAGGTCGCGCAGCGATACATCCGGTCGATGGAACAGGACGAAAGCGGCATGGGCGGGCGCTACCGCCGCATCGTTGTCACCGACGAGGCTGTGACCGTTTTCGCCCGCGACGACCGGTCACAGCGCTACGAGTTCTCCGAACTTGCCGAATTCCAGCACGACGACGTGATGTTCGTCGCCGTCTTCGGCGTCAACGGCGTCGCCTTCCCCCTCGACTCGTTCGTCCTGGGCACGCCGTCCGCCTTCGGAGAATTCCTGGCCGCGAAGCGCTATCCCGCCGGATCGATGGGGCCCGACACGCCCAATCGCGGGCAATAGCCGCCGCCCCGCCCGCGGTCCGCCCGGCGCCCCGCCGGCCCC
>URKM01000080.1 GCA_900548365.1 uncultured Collinsella sp.
CCGCGCCCGCGCTCGCTGCCGCCCGCCCGCCGGGTCCGCGCCCGCTGCCGCCCGCCCGCCGGGTCCGCAAACACCGCTGATCGTGGGTGGCTACCCTAAAATTTGGAGCATTTGAAGGCACTTTATCGATTCTGGCGCATTTTGAGGCAGCTAAGACGGGGGTGGGACCGTCGTTCGCTGCCTTTATCTGCACGAAAATTGTTCGCTGCCTAAAACTGCACGAAAATGTTCGCCGCCCGCAGCCGCCCGTGCTCGCTGCCCGCGTTCGCCGCCCGCCGCCCCGCGCCCGCCTGCCCGCCGCCGCCTGCCGCCCGCGCCGTTCGTCCGCGAAATCCCTCCGTTCATTTCCGGGGCGCTTCCTCCAATCGGTTCCCCTGCGGCGCCTTCGCCGTGCGCCCGTAAGGTGGTTGGCGAAGGGCACGGATGCGTCCGTGCTGTTAAGAAGGGGAGGGGTCGTGCGGCCCCGCTATAAGAAAGGAGGAGTGATATGGCGGACACAACGGTTGAGGCAACTGCGTCCGAGCAGGGTGGCATGAAGAAAACGCTCTCGCTTTGGAACTTCTTCACCATCGGCTTCGGTGCCATCATCGGCACCGGCTGGGTCCTGCAGGTCGGCGACTGGATGGTCGTTGGCGGCGGTCCCGTTCCCGCGATGATCGCATTCCTCATCGGAGCAATCTTCCTGGTTCCCATCGGTGCCGTATTCGGCGAGCTCACGGCTGCCATCCCCATCTCGGGCGGCATCGTCGAGTACGTCGACCGCACCTTCGGTCGCGTCCCGTCCTACATCACCGGCTGGTTCCTCGCGCTGGGCAACGGCATCCTGTGCCCGTGGGAGGCAATCGCCATCTCCACGCTGCTCTCCGACATGTTCGGCACCATCCCGGGCCTGGAGTGGCTGCGCGCGTTCGAGCTGTATGAGATCCTGGGCGCCAAGGTCTACCTGTTCCCCACGCTCATCTCGCTCGCCTTCGCCGCGTACGTGATCTTCCTCAACTTCCGCGGCGCGTCCTCCGCAGCCAAGCTGCAGGCGTTCCTCACGAAGGCCCTGCTGTGCGGCATGCTGCTCGCCATGGGCATCTCGATCTTCACCGGCTCGCCCGACCACGCGCTCTACGAGGGCCAGGTCTTCTCGCAGGTCAGCAATGCGGGCGGCGGCGTCGCTGCTACGGGCGCCGACAACATCTTCGGCGGCATCCTCTCCGTGCTGCTGCTCACCCCGTTCTTCTATGCGGGCTTCGACACCATCCCCCAGCAGGCTGAAGAGGCCGCCGAGGGTCTCAACTGGAACAAGTTCGGCAAGATCATCTCCCTCGCCCTGCTTGCCTCCGGTGGCTTCTACATGGTGTGCATCTACTCCTTCGGCACGATCCTGGACTGGCACACCTTCGTCGAGTCCCCGGTTCCGGCGCTCGCCTGCCTGAAGGACATCAACTTCATCTTCTACATCATCATGCTCTGCATCGCGACGCTCGGCCCCATGGGCCCCATGAACTCCTTCTACGGAGCCACGAGCCGCATCATGCTCGCCATGGGCCGCAAGGGCCAGCTGCCTGAGAAGTTCGCCGAGGTCGATCCCAAGTCCGGCGCACCCAAGCTGGCGTGCATCGTTCTGGCCGTGATCACCCTCGTCGGTCCCTTCATGGGCAAGAACATGCTCATCCCGCTGACCAAGGTTTCGGCTCTCGCCTTCATCTTCTCCTGCACGATGGTTGCCCTCGCTTGCCTGAAGATGCGCTTCACCGAGCCCGACCTGCCTCGTCCCTACAAGGTTCCCGGTGGTAAGTTCGGCATCTGCCTGGCTATCGCCGCCGGCCTGATCATCATCGCCCTCATCGTGCTCCCCATCACCGCCGAGTCCCTCGACTTCACCGGTTGGGCCATCGTCCTGGGCTGGCTCGCAGTTGGTCTGGTGCTCATGTTCGTCACCAACGCCCGTGCCAAGAAGGCGAAAGCCTAGCGGCCTGCTGAACCGCGGCGCCGGCGAACCGTGCCGGCGCACCCCTCTGGTAACGCGCGGGGACGAGCCGCCCCTCTCGTTCATCGGCTCGTCCCCGCTCGTATAGATTTGGATCCATAAGGAGGAACCATGTCCACTAAGTATGCAATCGTTGGCGGTAAGCTCATCGACGGCACCGGCGCCGAGCCGGTCGAGAACTCCCTGGTTCTCGTCGACGAGAACGGCAAGATCGAGTACGCCGGCGCCATGCAGGACGTGCCCGAGGGCGCCGAGGTCATCGACGCCGCCGGCAAGACCGTCATGCCCGGCCTGATCGACACCCACCTGCACTTCTCCGGCAACCTCACCGACGATGACACCGACTGGGTCATGCAGCCGCTGCTCGAGAAGCAGGCCGTCGCCGTCAAGCAGGCCTATGACTGCCTCACCCACGGCCTCACCACCGTCTGCGAGATCGGCCGCTTCGGCATCCAGGTCCGCGACTGCATCGAGAAGGGCGTCTTCAAGGGTCCCCGCGTTCTCGCTACCGGCCTGGGCTTCTGCCGCACCGCCGGCCATGGTGACTCCCACCACTGCAGCCAGCTCGAGAACAAAGAGTCCCATCCGTGGGGCGACCAGGTAGACGGCCCATGGGATCTGCGCAAGGCCGTTCGTCGTCGCCTGCGCGAGAACCCCGATGCCATCAAGATCTGGGCTACCGGCGGCGGCATCTGGCGCTGGGACTCCGGCCGCGACCAGCACTACTGCTCCGAGGAGATCCAGGCTGTGGTCGACGAGGCCAAGATGGTCGGCATCCCGGTGTGGAGCCACTGCTACAACAACCACGCCGCTGCCTACGATTCGGTCCGCTTCGGCTGCGAGCAGCTGATCCACGGCTTCGACATCGACGAGCGCACCATGGACCTCATGGCCGAGCAGGGTACCTTCTTCACCCCGACGATCGCCTTCCTGCCCACCTGGTATTCTACCTATCCGCCGGTCTACGTGCCCGAGCTGCATGACAAGTACGAGGGCACCCTCGTCGAGAAGGAGCTCCAGCGCAATTACGACTGCCTGCGCGAGGCCAAGAAGCGCGGCGTCGTGATGACCATCGGCTCCGACTCCTTCTCCTTCGTCACCCCGTACGGCACCTGCTCCATCGAGGAGATGTACGAGTTCGTCGACAAGATCGGCTTCACCCCGGTCGAGACCATCACCTGCGCCACCTTGAACGGTGCCAAGATGTGCCACATCGAGGACGAGACCGGTTCGCTCGAGGCCGGCAAGTGCGCCGACCTGCTGGTCGTCAACGGTGACGTCGCCGCCGACATCCACACGCTGAACGTCGATAACATGGACGTCATCATGAAGGACGGCTGGATCGTCGACGCCGGCACCTTCGGCGAGGGCAACAAGTACTCCGAGTAACCTGAAACAACGGCGGGCCCGCAGCGCGCGGGCCCGTAACCCCGACGGACGGCGCTCGCCGTCCCGGGCGGTGGGATCCCGCTTTCCGAGCGGAGCCCATCGCCTCCAAATTCATCAACTCCCATGTTGAAACCCCGGCGGATCTCCAGCCCGCCGGGGTCCTCCTTTTTGCATCCTCGCGATGCGTCTGGTTCGCAAGCGCTGCAGCTGGGCATAATAGCGAACAGCTGTCGTTTTCCAGAAAGGTTCCATCATGCCCGCCTTGATCACCCATCGCCTGTTCGGTGAAGAAAGCATCAACCGCCTGCCCGAGGGCCTCGTGGCTTCCGGCGAGGAGCGCGCGGCGTTCCTGTTGGCGAACCAGGGTCCCGACCCGTTCTTCTTCCGCTTCCGCACGCCCTCGTTCCGCACGTGCATGGAGCTCGCCCAGGTGATGCACCGCAGCCGGATCTCGCGGCAGTTCGCCGCGCTGCGCGAGGGCACGAGCCGCCTGATGGACGAGGACGCCCGTCTGGGTCGCGCGTTCTCGCTCGGCCTGCTGTCCCACTACGTGCTCGACCGCAACGCGCATCCGTTCGTGTACGAGCAGCAATGGGGCGTCATGGAGGCCGACGAGAGCCTTGCCGGGCAGGGGAGCGCGGTGCATGCGATCATCGAGAGCGATCTCGACGTGCTCATGCTGCAGCTGAAGCGCGACCATGCCACGGTGCGCGACTATCCGCCCGCTGACGAGCTAGCTACGAGCGACCGCGTGAACAAGGTCGCCGGCGCGCTGATGAGCCACGTCGCGATGAAGGTCTACGGCCTGGATGTGGCAGCGAGCGAATACGGCGGAGCCGTTGCGGACATGAGGCTCGCGTATAGGGCGATCGAGCCGTCCGGATCCTTCGCGTCGCGCGTGCACCCCATGTTCGCGGGCCTCGCCCATCCGGTGACCGCCGAGCCCCCGCGCCGTGCGGGGAATCTGGATCACAAGGCGTGGCGGAACCCCTTCACCGATGCCGCCTCGACGGAGAGCTTCCCCGAGGTGTTCGCGCGAGCGCTCGACGACTACCAGGTCACGGCCGCCCGCTTCATCGAGGGCGTCGATATGGCCGAGGTGACGGGTCATGTGAACTACTCCGGCCGTCCGCTCGACGCGGGCGAGGAGTTCGATCGCGAGGAGTAGCGCCCGCTGCACCCGCCGCGGCCGCCGCGGCCC
>URKM01000081.1 GCA_900548365.1 uncultured Collinsella sp.
GGTGTAGCCGTCGGCCTTGAGGTCCTTGACCTCGTCGTACTTGGCCTGGAGCTTGCTCTTGTCGACCGCGGGCTCGGGCTCGACGACCTTCTCCCACCGAGCGGTGAGGGTGAGGTCGCCGGTCACAGCGGCTGCGAAGTCATACGCGGTCTCGCCGTCGAACCAGCCCTTGAAGGCATAGCCTTCGCGGACGGGGTCCGCCGGCTTCTCGACCTGCCTACCGTCCTCGACCTTGACGGTCGTGGACTCGGCGCCCTCGTAGCCGTAATCAAACGTAACGGTGAAGACCTCGGGCTTAGGCTCGGGCTCGAACGTCGCGTCGAGCAAGGACAGCTCGGCGATGGAAGGAGCGACACCGCTCTCCCAGGTCACATGGATATCCTTGACGCCGTAGCAAGCGCCGCCCGCAGCCTTGGAGAGCGAGAAGTCGCTCACCGGCTTGTCGAGCGCGCCCAGGTCGCAGTCGCGCGTGGAGCTGTAATCAGCGGCGTCGTATACCGTAGCGCTCACCTTGGCACCGCTCGGGACACCCCAGGAGATCACGCGCACGCCGTCGCGCGGCAGGCCGGCGACCAGCGGATCGGATACGTGGTAGGTCAGCGTACCGGCCTCGTTTGCCGGGCGCCAATACGTGGTGATACGGCCATCGGTCATGTTCGCCACGGCGTGGCTCTCATCCACAGCCTCGCTCGTGCTGCTGAAATCGCCCGAAGCACCCGTGTAGAGCACCTTGAACGGCACGGCGGTGAAATCGAACTCGATCGGCTGGTCGGTCAGGTTGCGAACGCCCACGTACCGGGCAGCGGCGATGCCCTCCTCGGTAGCGGCCTCCCAGCTCAGCCCGTTCACCGAGCCGACGACCGTCAAACCGGCCTTCGCCACGGCCGCAGCGGACTGCTCGTCGACGGCGATGTCGGCCTGGACGGACGCCAGGTCGATCGCGACGTAGCCGCCGGCGGGGATCGTCACCTTGCCGCCGGAGATCGTCGCGGAGGCGTTATCTGCCGTGCCGGCAAGGGAAGCGCCCTCGACGTCGGTCACGATCGCGCCCGCGGGGCTCTCGTAGCCCTCTTCGGCGGTGAGCTCGTAGACCTTCCACCATTTGGCGGTGTTCTCAAGGTTCGTCACGCGGATAGCCTGGGCGTTCACGTTGGCGAACTCGAACGTCTGCGTCTTTGCGGACGTCACGTCGCCGACCTTGTGCCAGCTGCCGTCAGGCGCCTGGTACTCGACCTTGCCCTTCACGATGACATCGCCGCCATCGTTGTCCTGCACGAACGTGATCTTGCCGATACGCGCAGCGGGCTCAAAGGTGAGGCCCACCCAGTCGTTCGCGCGGATGTTGTTGTGCTCGGTATTCTTGAGATGCGCGTAGCTCGAGGGGTTCCCGTCAGCGATCTTGCTGAGGGTGTACCACTGGTAGGCGGCCATGCCGCCGTCCATGACCGGCGTCACGGTGCTCGGCAGGCGCTGGGCGGAGACCTCGTTCAGGTCCCACGCGCCCACCTCGGAGACGGCCACGCGCACGCCGTTCACGGCGATGCTCGAGCTGAGCGTGATGGTCTGCTCGGCCTGCGCGGCCACATCGGCCACGGCCTCCCATGCGCCGTTCCTCAGCACCTCGAGCTTGCCGGCGCGGGCATGTTCGCCCTGCACCACGGTGACCTTGCCGATCTCGGTCGTCTTCACATACCTGAGGCCTGCCTGGACGCCGTCCGCCTTCACGTCGAACGCCACGCCGCTCTTGGCATCGCCGTCGACGATTGCGGAGATATCGCCCGTCGCGGGCTCGGCGGTCGCGAAGGCCTCGTACGGCTTCGCGGCGGAAACGGAGGTCGAGACCTCGTTCACCTGCCAATAACCGTTGTAGTAGGACTTGTTCGTAAAGCGCAGGCCCTTCAGGTCCAGCGTCTTCGGCAGCTTGATCGTCTGCTCGGCGTCACCGTTCAGGTGGCCCGCCTCGACCCACGTCTTTCCATCGGTGGTGTACTCGACGAGCGCGTCGCGCAGCACGTCCTGCGGGCGATTCGAGGGCACCGACTGGACGAAGGTGATGCTGTCGGCGCGCTGATACGGCTCGTACGTAATGGTGAACGAGTCGCCGACGTTGACGTTGGTGGTGGGATTGCTACCCGAGAAATGCGCGTAGGTAGCAGGATCGCCATCGATGATGTTGGCCGGGTTGCCGCTCGTGGCAAGACCCTTCAGCACGACTTCGGCCACCACATCGACCGTGCCGGTCGCCTCGCCCACGATGGGGCGGAGGTACTCGCCCAGCGCCTCGACGACGGGCCACACCGCACGGGTGCCCGCACGGGCGTACTGGGTATCGGCAACATAGGGATAGCTGTGCAGCAAAGCGCTGTCGAACTGCTCCTTGCCCTGCGTGTACTCGATGACGAGCGCGTCGTCGTCACCATTCAGGTGGGCGCGAAGGGCGCGCAGGTAGCACTGCGCCGCATCCATGCCATCGCCCCAGAACCCGAGCCACGGATCGATCTGCTTCGCCATGGAGGCGTTGCCGGCAGAGGTCTCGTAGGTCTCGGTGGCAGCGGCGATCTGCTTGAAGAGCTCATCGACCTTGTCGATGTCGGCGACCTCGACCGAGCCGTCCTCGACCTTCGCGCGGAAGGCGTCGAGCATGGGCTTCACGGCCTCGGACTCGCGGGACTCGAACGTCACGCCACCGCCCTGGTACCACTTCATATGCTCGGACAGGGTGCGAAGCGCGTTGGAGGCATCCGTCGCGTTGGGCGTTCCGTTGTCAACATAGCTGAACGCGTCGTTCCACACCGCATCGGCATGGTCGTAGCTCGTCCAGTTGTTCCAGGAGAAGTCGGCGTTGAGGAAGATGCCGACCTTGCTGGGTTCGGACTGCTGCATGGGGTTGATCACGCAGCCGACGAGCGAACCGGGGGTGACGTCGGCGCCCAGAGCGTTCTCGTAGCCGCCCATGGAGAGATGGTCGCGCGTGTTATCGGTGCACGGCCAGTTGATCCACATGAAGGGGGCGACGCCCGCCTTGCGCGTGAACGTCTCGATCGTGGAGCGATCGGCCTTGCCCCACACGCGGGTGCCGGTCATGATGGGCTTCACGTTCGCGGGCAGCTGGTTGTACCAGTACTCGCCCGCCTGCGCGTAGTTTGCGGCGACGAACGGAATGGTGTCCTTCAAGCCAGGGTACTTCAGCGTGCCGTCCTCGTTCTTCATCTGCTGGAGCTCGTGCAGCCATGCGGTCAGGTCGTTCAGCAACTTGGTGTAGTTGTCGGACCCCTGGTCGCGCGCATCGTCGGCGCTCAGCATGATCTGGCGGCAGCCAGCGTCGATGACCTGCAGGTACTTCGCCTTCAGCACCTCAAGGTCCTTCTGGTAATCCCAAAAGGAGAGGGGCTGGTTCATAAACGGATGCAACGCGTAGACGAAGCGGCACTTCGAATCGTTGCCGGCCTTCGCCAGCGTGGCGATCTTCTCGATCTCCTCATCGGAATACAGCGAGCGCCACTCGGCGTTGTGCTTGGGATCGTCCTTGGGAGCGTAGACGTAGGCGTTCTGCTTGTAGTAGCCGCCCCAGCGCATCAGCTCGACGCGGTCCTCGGTGCTCCAGGGATTACCGTAATAGCCCTCGATGAAGCCGCGGGTCTCCACGTCCGCCCAGTCGTTGACGGTCAGGGCGCGCACCGTGCGGCCCTCGACTTGCTGGAAAATCTGGAACAGCGTGCTCAGACCGTAGAAAGCCGCGTCGGTGTCGCGACCCAGAACCACGATGCGCGCGGGCGCGGAATCGGTCTTCGCCTGAATGGACAGATAGTAGGCGTCGGTCTTGGTGAAAAGCTCCGCTTGCGGGCTCACCGCCCCCGAGGTCGCCAGCTGGTCGACGGCGCCCTTCGAGCCGCTGATGCCGACGAGCACCTCGGTGCCCGAGGCGTCGCTGCCGGGAGCCTGCGCCTCCTGGGGCGCGATGTTCTTCAATGCGAGCACCTCGTTGAGGCGGCGTTCGGTCTCTTGGTCGACGCCGGACTCCACGACGACGTTCACGGTGTCGGGCAGCGTCACCTCACCCGTACCGTACTCGAGCGCCTGCGGAGTGGGGTACACCTTGTATGCCTGCTCGGCCATGGCGGGTGTCGGAGCGGCGACGAACGCCGACGCGAGCACGCCGAACGCCGTCGCGAACGCGACGGAGGCCACGGCCAGGGCCCTGCGTACACCCCTTCCCTGCTTACCTGCGGAATGCATACACATTCCTCCCTTCCTATGGGTTCCGACAACAAGAAGGGCGTACGCGCAGCACCCTCCGAGTACCCAATGGTATGAGATGTTGCGGACCACAGCGCGCTGACCTGCGCACTCGTTCGCGAACGGCGCACGCGCCGCGGGTTGGGACGTCGACCGCGCGAAGCCTTTCTGCAGATAGACCGCACTGATTGCCAATTTGCGCCCACGGAGGGCAATTCCGCGAACGGCAGCGCCGGTCGCGCCGGGGCACGCGGCAGCGGGGCGGGCGGCGGCGGGCGGGCGGCG
>URKM01000082.1 GCA_900548365.1 uncultured Collinsella sp.
GGCAAGACGACGATCACCAACCTCATCAACCGCTTCTACGACATCGCCGACGGCAAGATCCGCTACGACGGCATCAACGTCAACAAGATCCGCAAGGCCGATCTGCGCCGTTCGCTGGGCGTCGTGCTCCAGGACGTGAACCTGTTCACCGGCACCGTGATGGACAACATCCGCTACGGCAAGCTCGATGCGACGGATGAGGAGTGCATCAAGGCCGCCAAGCTCGCCGGCGCGCATGATTTCATCTCGCGCCTGCCGGAGGGTTACAGCACCATGCTCACCGGCAACGGCTCGCAGCTCAGCCAAGGTCAGCGCCAGCTGCTCTCCATCGCCCGTGCCGCCGTGGCCGACCCGCCGGCGATGATCCTGGACGAGGCGACCTCGAGCATCGATACCCGCACCGAGGCCATCGTGCAGCGCGGCATGGACGCCCTCATGCAGGGCCGCACCACGTTCGTGATCGCGCACCGGCTCTCCACCGTGCGCAACTCCGACGTGATCATCTGCCTCGACCACGGCCGCGTGATCGAGCGCGGCACGCACGACGAGCTCATCGCCAAGAAGGGGTACTACTACCAGCTCTACACGGGAGCGTTCGAGCTGGAGTAAGCGCGCGCCGGGGCACCGAGCGCGGGTGCGGCGCGGCGAGGGGGCCCGGGAGGGGCGCGAGCCTGGCGCCGGGCGCGTTTCGTGCACTTGAAGGCAGTTAAGCAGTTTCGTGCATCCGAAGGCAGCTAATTCGGCTAATCGGCCGTTTTAGCTGCCTTTTTCTGCACCAAATCCCTTAGCTGCCGTTTTCTGCACCAAAATCCGGCCGTGCAGGCGAGGCCGGCAGCCCCCCATCGACGCGCATCACCGCGCTGGTCACGGTACGCAGCACCGCACTGATCACGGCGCGGCGCCTCGCTCGTCCCGGTGGGCCATGCCGCGCCGGGCCACTCTCCGCCGAAGCCCCGCTGGGGACAGACGACGCCCACGTGACCTCGCTATGCGATAATGGCAGGCTGAATATATATGCGTCGCGCGCCTCCGCCGCGGCGCCCTCAAGAAAGGCGGCATCATGAACAGCGCCACCAAGGCGGCACTCACCGGAACCTATCTCGAGTTCTACGCGAGCTGCCCCGAAGGCTTCGAATCAGCGCTCGACGCCGAGCTGCAGCGCATCGGCCTTCGCAAGACGCGCCGCCTCAAAGGCCGCGTCACCTTTACCGGCACCGTGCGCGACGCCTACCGCGCCTGCCTGTGGAGCCGGCTGGCCAGCCGCATCTTCGTGGTGCTGGGCCGCTTCGACTGCTGGGACGCCAACGCCCTCTACGACGGCGTCTACCGGATTCCCTGGGAGCAGATCCTCATCGACCGGGCGAGCATCGCCGTCACCGCGCGCGGCACCAACCGCGAGCTGCGCAACACGCACTACGCCGCCCTGTGCGTCAAAGACGCGATCTGCGACCGGCTCGCCGACGAGGTAGGCGCCCGAGCCGATGTCGACACCGAGCACCCCGACGCGCGCATCGCGCTCTCGATTCGCGACGACCGCGCCAGCATCCACCTCGACCTCTCGGGTGAGCCGCTCTTCAAGCGGCTTCCGCGAGAGGCAACCAGGCCGGGCGCCCGCGCCCACGTGCTGCGCCCGGATTACGCCGCGCTGCTGCTTGAGAAGGCCGGCTGGCTGGATGCCGTCTGCGAGCGTCAGGCCGCCGACGCCGCCGACGCTGTCACCGCTGTCACCGCTGCCAACGCTGCCGACACCGCCGCTGCCGCCGCCGCCGCTGTCACCGCCTCCGACGCCGCCCCTGCCGCCGCAGCTTCGGCCGCGCCCGTGCTGCTCGACCTGTGCTGCGCCGGCGGCGGTCTCGAGCTCGAGGCGCTCAACATGCTGCAAGACCGTGCGCCCGGCCTGCTGCGCGCACGCTGGGGATTCGGGGGCTGGCGCCGCCATGATGCCGAGGCCTGGAACGAGCTGCTCGACGAGGCGGACGAACGGGCGGCAAGCGCTCGCGACCGCAAGGCGGTCCTCGTCGCAACCGACGTCGATCCCCAGGCGCGCTCATACGCCGAACGCGTTTTGAAGCACGCCGGTTTCGGTGGGCGCGTCGCCTTCCCGCCCGCTACCGCCGACCGGCTTTCCGATGCGCTCGCGCAGCGCGCCGTGCTTCCCCCGCTCGTCGCCAACGGGCACGCCGATACCGACGGCGGCTCCGAGCTGCCGGGTGCCTGCATCGTGGTGGCGGATTCGACCGAGGTGCCGTCCACGCAAGCCGCAGCGCTCCTCTCGCTGACCGCACGGATGCGCGAAGGCGTGCGCTTCTCGAACCTCGCCATCCTATCGCGCGACAGCCTCCTCGCGCACAGCCTAGGCGTCGCACCCGCAGCCCGGATCGATGTGAAACCCAATAACGAGGACGCGACGATCTTCCTCTTCGACGGAGCCGACCTGAAGGACGCGGACGCAGCGAGCGGCACCGAGCGCACCGTCGACCTGGGCGACGGCCGCGTCGTCCCCGTGCTCGCCGCCGGATCGGACCAGTTCGCCGCGCGCCTCAAGAAGGTCGCCCGCCTGCGTCGCAAGTGGGCGCAGCGCGCAGGCGTGAGCTGCTACCGCGTCTACGACGCCGACCTGCCCGACTACGCGGCAGCCATCGACCTCTACCAAGGCGCCCCCGAAACGCCGGGGCGCTGGCTCGTCATCGCCGAATACGCCGCGCCGAAGTCGATCGACCCCGCCGTCGCCCAGGCGCGCTTCCTCGACATCCTCACCCTCGCCCCGATGATCCTGGACGTCGCCCCCGAATGCGTCCACGCCAAGGCACGCACCCGCTCGCGCGGCGGCTCGCAATACGCTAACGCTGGGCGCTCCTCGTTCTCCCAGGGCGTGCGCAACGGCGCCGCGCCCGAGGCGGGCATCGAGCGCAGGCTTCCCCTCATCCAAGAGGGCGGCCTCACCTTCGCCGTCAACTTCGACGACTACCTGGACACCGGCATCTTCCTCGACCACCGCGTCACGCGCGACCTGGTCCGCCAGCACGCGCGCGGATGCCGCCGCTTCCTCAACCTCTTCGCCTACACGGGCACCGCGACCTGCTACGCGGCGGACGGCGGCGCAGAGGAGACGGTCACGGTGGACCTCTCCAACACCTACCTCGCCTGGGCGGAGCGCAACATGCGCCAGAACGGCTTCGCCGGCAGCCGCCACGAATTCGTCCGCGCCGACGTACGCCGCTGGATCGCCGAGCAGCGGCTCACGCGCAACCGCTGGGACCTCATCTTCTGCGATCCGCCCACCTTCTCCAACTCGGCGAAGATGGGTTCGCGCACCTTCGACGTCCAACGCGACCACGCCGAGCTCATCATCGGGCTGTCGCGCCTGCTCACGCGCGAGGGCGAGGCCATCTTCTCGTGCAACCTGCGCACGTTCAAACCCGATCTCGAGAAGCTCGCGCGCGCCGGCGTCGTCCTCACCGATATCACGGCCGAGACCATCCCCGAGGACTTCGCCCGCAACCCGCGTATCCACAAGTGCTACCTCGTGAAGCGCTACCCCATCGAAGAAGCGCTCGAACGCGCCGGGTTCGGCCGGCGCGCATAGGGCGCAAGCCGCGCACCCGCTCGCGACGATCCGGGAACGTCGGTTCAGGCCGTGACGGACAGGACTCGAAAGGCGCTTTGGAGTCACCAATGACGCTTTAAAGCGCGTTTTATTTACATGGATGACTCCAAGGGAGCAATGGAGCCACAGATGTCGAAAAAGAGGACGAATAATTGACTCCGGTGGCTCCAACACGCGACGGCGGCGCGAAAAGGGCCGCAGGCACCGGTCCGGATCGCCCCGTATGGGCGCCCGTGGCAGCGCGCGCAAGCGATCCGTCCGCGCGCAAGCGCCCCGTATGGGCGCCGCGGCCACACCCGCAAGCGCTCCGTCCGCCCGCAAGCGCCGCCCACCCCGCCAAAACGGAGCGGGCGGCGCCGTTTTACACCGCGTTCTTGCAGGTAGATGGGGCATGGCATATGCTGTCCAATAAGGCTATAATTGCGAGCCACCAAGGCGGTCACCTTGGCATTTGTTCGCCTCGGGCACATGCTCGGGGCCCGTTTCATCAAGGAGCATAGAACCGATGACGCAAACGACCGTCTCCGATTCTCCGGAGCATATGAGCAGCGAGGAGACCGCTGCTCCGCGCCCGAAAACCGAGCGCAAACTAAAGCGGAACACCAATAAGGGCCCCAAGCACGACGCAGACGGCGGCGACAAGAGCCACAACATCCCGGTCAGCCTCGCCGCGATGCTCGTCACGCTGGGCGTCGTGTACGGCGACATCGGCACCTCGCCCATGTACGTCACCAAGGCGCTGCT
>URKM01000083.1 GCA_900548365.1 uncultured Collinsella sp.
TAATGCCTTGAAGGTGAAAGAGCCGCCCTTACGGACGGCTCAAACTGTAATGGGGATAAAAGGAATGGCGCCCCGGCCGGAGGTTGGAAACGGCAATCGGGGCGCCGATACGGATGCCTAAGTGTCGGATTTTGGAAGGAGGGCATCCGCAGGAAGGGAGAGTGCCGAAGCGCGTGCGGCTGCGCTTCGACGCCCCCTGTTGTACCGCGCCCGCCGCCGTCCGACGGGGTGTCCGCCATCGCTTTAGGTTTGGTTTAGGCAGCAACAGGGCTGTTGCGTTTCGCTTTTGTTGCACCTTTAGGTTGGCTTTAGGTTCGCCCGCTATCATGGGTGGAAACGCTGGTGCAACGTGCACCGAAGAAGGGGTGGAACCATATGAAGCTGCTGTTGGCCGAAGACGAGCACGGGCTCGTGCGCGCCCTCGCCACCATCCTCGGCCACGAGGGCTACGAGGTCGACGCCGTGTACGACGGCATGTCCGCGCTCGAGCACATTCGCTCGGTCGATTACGACGCGGTCATCCTCGATGTCATGATGCCGGGGATGGACGGCATCGAGGTGCTCAAGCGGGTGCGCGCCGCCGGCAACCGCGTTCCGATCATCATGCTGACGGCGAAGAGCGAGGTGTCCGACAAGGTCGAGGGGCTCGATGCGGGGGCCAACGACTACCTGGCGAAACCGTTCGCCGCAAAGGAGCTGTTGGCGCGCCTGAGGGCGATGATGAGGTCGACGGCGGCGCTGGACGCACACACCCTGGCGATGGGGAACGTGCGCCTCGACGTCTCGGCATGCACGCTCACGGGACCGTCGGGGTGCGAGCGCCTGGCGAATCGCGAGCTTCAGATCATGGAGCTGTTCATGGAGCATCCCCGGGAGCGCTTCCCCACCGAGCGGCTGCTGCTCGAGGTCTGGGGTGAGGAGGCTCCGGAGGAGCCGAGCGTGGTCTGGGTCTATATCTCGTGCCTGCGCAAGAAGCTGGCGACGATCGGGGCGGATGTCCGTCTGAGCGCCGCACGGAATCAGGGCTATGCGCTCGAGGAGCTCGCGCGCGGCATCGGGGCGGATGAATGACGAGGGGGATGCCCGCATGATGGGTCGGCTGCGCCGCAAGTTCGCGGCGGTCGCGATGGCGGCGGTGACGGTGGTGCTGCTCTCGATGGTGGTATGCATCAACGTGGTGAACTACATGAACCTGTGCGAGCGCGCCGACGAGCGGCTCGAGGTGCTGTCGGAAGGCGGCGGGGCGTTTCCGGACGAGGAAGTCGCGGCCGCCGCGAGCGCCTTGGCGGAGCGCGCCGCGACCCGTCGGGTGGCGCGTCCCCCCGCGTACACGCCCGAAGCGCCGTTCGAGACGCGCTACTTCACCGTGACCTTGTCCGCGGAGGGGGACGTCCTCGATTCGAACACCGGCAAGATCGCCGCGGTCGGCGCGGAGACGGCGGTCGCCATCGCCCGCGATGTGTGCGCGCGCGGCGGGGCGTCGGGATTCTACGACGTCTACCGCTACCGCGCCGACGACCTCGCCGACGGGTCGAAGATGTACATCTTTCTGGATTGCACCCGCGAACTCGATAGCTTCCATTCGTTCCTGGCGGTGAGCGCGGGCGTGAGCGCGCTCGGATGGACCTTGGTGTTCCTGCTGGTGGTGGGCTTCTCGCGGCTCGCCGTGCGCCCTATCGTCGAGGGGTATGAGAAGCAGAAGCGCTTCATCACCGATGCCAGCCACGAGATCAAGACGCCGCTGGCGGTGATACGCGCCGCGAACGAGGTGATCGCCCTGGAGCACGGGGAGGACGAGTGGACGAGGAGCATCGACGAGCAGGCGGAGCGGCTCGGCGCCCTGACGGAGCGCCTCGTCTTGCTGGCCCGCATGGACGAGGGCGTGTCGGCGCTGTCTATGGGCGACGTATCGCTGAGCGGGGTGGTGGAGGACGTCGTGACGCTGTACCGCCCCGTCGCGGAGTCGCGCGGGAAGGCGATCTCGGCTTCCATCGACGCCGACCTGAACGTGCAGGGCGACAAGGTTGCCCTAACCCAGGCGCTCGAGCTGCTGGTCGATAACGCGACGCGCTACGCGTCGAGCGGGACGGTCATAGAGGTGTCGGCGCGGCGTCGGGGCAGGGCATGCGAGGTCGTGGTGAAGAACGAGTGCGACGCGGTGCCGGAAGGCGATCTCGACCGGCTGTTCGAGCGCTTCTATCGCGATGATGCCTCGCGAAGCGCCCGAACGGGCGGATCGGGCGTGGGCCTGTCGGTGGTGCGCGCGATCGCCGAGGCGCACGGCGGCACGGTGCGGGCGGAGTCGACGGGTTCGCGCGGCATCGCCTTCATCCTGCGTATCTAGCGGGCGGGCCGGATCGCGCCGCCGCGCTCGCCGTCCTTCGACGCCATATCGTCCACGGGCCTCGTGCAGATCGCCCCTTGTGCAGGGTATACAATACGAATCACTGCGCCGGATGCGGCGCGCTGCGTCGGAGGTACCTGCATGGCATATATAGAGTTCGAAGCTGTCTACAAGATCTACGGGTCGGGCGAGAGCGAGGTGCATGCGCTGGACGGGGCGAGCTTCGCGGTCGAGCGCGGCGAGCTCGCGGTGGTGCTGGGGGCCTCGGGCGCGGGCAAGACCACGGCGCTCAACATCCTGGGCGGTATGGATACCGCGACGAGCGGCCGCGTGGTCGTCGACGGGCGCGATGTGAGCGCTGCGAGCGAGGACGAGCTCGTCGAGTACCGCCGTGCGGACGTGGGCTTCGTCTTTCAGTTCTACAACCTGGTCCCCAACCTCACGGCGCTCGAGAACGTCGAGCTGGCAGCCCAGATCTGCCCGGACTCGCTCGACGCGGCGGACTGCTTGTCCAAAGTGGGCCTGGCGCAGCGCATGGCGAACTTTCCCGCCCAGCTCTCCGGCGGCGAGCAGCAACGCGTGTCCATCGCGCGCGCCATCGCCAAGAACCCCAAGCTCCTGTTGTGCGACGAGCCCACCGGCGCGCTCGACTACCAAACCGGCAAGCAGGTGCTCAAGCTCCTGCAGGATACGTGTCGTCGCGACGGCATCACCGTCGTCATCATCACGCACAACTCGGCGCTCGCGCCCATGGCCGACCGTCTGATCCGCTTCAAGAGCGGCCGCGTGACCAGCATGGAGCGCAACGAGCATCCCGTGCCCATCGAGCAGATCGAGTGGTAGCCATGAGGGGGACGGGAACCAGGCGGACGGGGGGACGGCCGAGGGCGGCGCAGCCCGCGCGCCCCAACGCATTCGCCACCGACATCAAGCGCACCATCACCGGCAACCTCAAGCGCTTCATCTCGCTGTTCGTGATCACGGCCCTGGGCACCACCATGTTCGTGGGCCTCAAGGCGGCCTGCGACGACCTGCGCGCCACGGCCGATAGCTATTACGACGAGCAGCGCCTGTTCGATATCTCCGTGCAGTCCACCTTGGGATTGGACGAGGTCGATATCGATGCGCTGGCGGAGCTCGACGGCGTGGAGGACGCCGAGGGCGGCTACACCGAGACCGCGTACACCCAGGTCGAGGGCAGGCGCGCGAAGGTCGACCTCAAGGCGCTGTCCGCCGCCGGCATCAACGAGCCCCGGGTGGTCGAGGGCCGTCTGCCGCGCGATACGCACGAGGTCGCGGTGACGCAGCGCTACCTCGATGCGAGCGGGAAGCGGATCGGCGACACCGTGACCTTCGCCGGCGCCGACGAGGATGCCGATGCGGATGCAGCCGACGCCGCAGCCGCCGATGTCGGTGAGGCCGCCGCGACAGCGGACGCGGACGGCGATGCGGACGTCGCCGCGGCGGCGACCGCATCCGAGGGCGCACCCATCTTCGAGCGCGCGGAGTACACCATCACCGGCGCGGTGCTCGACCCCATGGATGTGAACGCCGGTACGAAGACCATGTCGTTCCGCAGCAGCGGGGGTGCCCAGTTCGCGTTCTTCCTCACGCCCGCGGCGGTGATCGACCGCGAAACCTTCACCGTCGCCTACCTCACGGTGGACGGCGCTTCGGAGTTGCCCACGTATTCGGCGGCGTATGACGAGCGCGTCGACGAGGTGAAGCAGCGCGTCGAGGAGGCGCGCGAAGCGAGCGAGCGCTCGCGCACGGACCGCGTGAAGGGCGACGCGCTCGCGCAGATCGACGAGAAGCAGCGCGAGGCGGACGAGCAGCTCTCCGCGGCTTCCGACGCCCTCGCCGACGCCCGCGCCCAGGTCGCCGACGCCCTCGCGCAGATCGCG
>URKM01000084.1 GCA_900548365.1 uncultured Collinsella sp.
GTGCGACCGGAGCCCGCCGCGCGCCGCGCGACCGGGGCCCGGCCTCGGCTGCCGCAGCGCCCACGGGGCCGCGCGATCGGTCGTCCCGTCCATCCTCCCCTTCCAAGGAGGCTGCTTCCATGGCTTCGCTCGCTTTTGCCGAAAACCTCGTGGTGCGCTTCGATGAGGACGCGCGAACGTCGGAGGAGGTCGAGCGCCGTCTCGCCGGTGCCTTGCGCGAGGCCGGCTACGTGAAGCCGACCTATGAGCAGGCCATCCTCGATCGAGAGCTCGCCTATCCCACCGCGCTCGAGATGGGCGCCTTCAACGTCGCCATCCCGCATTGCGACCCGAGCCATGTGGAGCGGGGCGCGATCTGCGTGGGGGTGCTGCCCGCTCCCGTGCCCTGGCGCCGCATGGATGCCCCCGACCTCGCGACGCCGGTCTCCCTCGTGGTGATGCTCGCCCTGAACGAGGCGCACGAGCATCTCGAGATGCTCGGCCGCGTGATCGAGCTGGTGCAGGACCAAGAGCTGGTGGCGCGCATCGTTGCCGCGGCTTCACCTGACGAGGCGTTCGGCCTGCTTGCGCCGCGGCTGTCCTAGGGCCTGCCGCCCCGCGCGGTCTCCGCATCCGACGCGCCCCTCCGGCGCCGCGGCCCGCAGCCGCCCCGCCTGCGCCCCGGCCGCCCCGGCGCTCCTCTCCGAGACCGCAGCTCGCGCGCCCTGCTTTCACATGCGATCGGTTTGCTTGTTAACATTTCATATAGAATAGTTTGCTGCTTGCAGCTTTTCGTTTGCTGTAGACCGCTTGCGGCGCGCCGCAGGTGGTTTGCCGCGGGCGGTCTGCAGCGCGCTGTTTGAAACCGATTTACCACATGGAGCGAGCATGAGCCTGTCCAGCAGGGTCGATATCTCCGGGCGCCGCCGCTCGGTCGCGCGCCGGATGCGCCGGGGCGCGTTGCCCTCGTCGCTTATCGGGCTGGTGACCTTCTCTTTTACGGTTCTCGCATTCTCGAGCGTCGCTTACACCACGTCGCTGCCCGCGCTCGTGCAGGCGGCTCAGCGCGCGGACGACGACAGCTTGTTCTACAAGGCGCTCGCCGGCCTCACCCAGGCGCAGGGCGAGGGCTCCGCTCCGGACGACGCGGCGCAGGACGGCGGCAATGCGGCGCTGGGTGACGCCCGGCAAGCGGCCATTTCGGACGCATCGGGCGCGAAGCCTCCGCTTGGCGGCGTGAGTCTGGGCGGCAGCATGCTGCAGGGCGTCATCAGCAATATCGCGGGCGTCACGCAACCCAAGCCGGATGATCCCGGCTCGAACGGCGGCTCCGAGCAGGGCGGCGCCAACCCGGACGGCCCTGCGGGAGGCGGCTCCGGCGGCAACGGCTCCGGCGGCGGTTCCGACACGGGTTCCGGAGGCAACGGCGGCGGCTCCGGCGGCTCCGGCAGCGGCGGCTCCGGTTCGGGCGGCACGGGGGGCGAGAGCAAGCCCGACCTCCCCACGGCCGAGGAGGAGCAGGCCGCGTACGACTTCCTGCTCAACAAGGTTCGCCTGCTCGACTCATACGTGAGTCGCGTGAACGCGGCGACCAGCGCTTTCAACAACGACTGCCTGGGCTCTGCCCAGATCCGCGGTACCCGCTACGGCGAGTGCGAGGCGCTTTGGACGGACCTCTACCTCGAGTTCGACGACGTCGTCAATCACACGCCCATCCACAACGAGTCCCAATATCGGCCGGCGCATGGCAACCTCATCGCCATGTACCGTCTGCTGCGCGATTACGTCAGCGTGCTGTGCGAGGCGTGGGAAGTCAACGTGACCCTGCCGGACCCCGCGAGCGCCGTGGACGCGTTCATGGCCCCGATCCGCAAGTATGAGAAGGACGGCGAGAACATCTTCTTGACCGAGTTCCGCCAGCGCTACGAAAGCTTCGTGCTATGAGCGAGCGCCGGAGCGAATTGGATATCAACAAGGACACGCGCCGCTCGACGCGGTCCGTCGCGAGCGCCCGGGCTCTGCGCGGCCTTGCCGTGGGGATGCGCCGCATCCGCTTGGAGGAGTTCGAGGAGCCCTACGGCATGCCGGAGCGGGAGCGCTCGGCATATCGCCGCCGCTTCATCACGCTGTTTGCGGACGATGAGAGCGCGCGCCGCGGCGGCTTGGGCATGGTCACGCGCGTCACGAACGCGTTGGGCGAGCAGTACGCGCTCAAGGTGCTCCTGCTGCCCGAGCGCGTCGACGGCGAGGAGGACGGGTCCTACGACGCTCGGCTGACCGCGGCGCGAGCGGCTTTTCGTGCCGAATACGAGAGCCACCGCGCGGTCTCGGGTTTCAAGGGCTTCCCGCGCCTGTACGGATACGCGCTGGTCGATGGGTGCCCCGCCATGGTGATGGAGTGGGTCGAGGGCGTCACCCTCGCCCAGGCTCGCGGTCTGCTGGCCGTGGACGACGAGGGGAGGCTCGCGCCCCTTACGGCGGCGCGCCTCGGCCGCGACCTGTTCGACCTGCTCGTGCGTCTCGAGCTGGTGGGCGACGGCTTCGTGCACCGCGATATCTCGCCTGCCAACATCATGCTGCGCACGGCGCACCTCTCGCCAGCCGAGCAGGATGCCGAGGGGGCGTTCGATTTGTGCCTCATCGACTTCGGCTCCTCGGTGAACATCGATCCGGCTGCCAGCACGTCGTTCACGGCGAAGTACGCGACGATGCGCTGCGCCACGCTGGGCTATGCGCCGCCCGAGATGCTCACCGGCGACCTGCCGAACATCACGCGGCTGCGCACCTCGCAGAAGATCGACGTGTACGCCGCCGCGAGCGTCCTGTACGAGCTCGTGTCCGGCGCGCTGCCCTTCGACGTGGGCGCGCCCCGCGAGTCGTCGCCGTTCCGCATCAAGACCGACGAGCAACCGCGTCCGCTCGCATCGGCCCACATGACCCATCCCGACATGGCCTCGCTGCTGGTGCGCGAGCCCGAGGTGGCCATCGCCGCGGGGCGCGCGTCGCTCGACCTCTCGCTGGGTCCCGATTCGGCGGAGCTTCGCGATGCGCTGTCGCTGGTGGATGCCCAGCTCTTCGATTTGGTACTCGCCTGCTTGAGGCCGCGTCAGGACGAGCGGCCCACCGCGGAGGCCATGCGCGACGGGCTGGCGGCGTTTTGCAACCATTACGCCCGGAATGCCGAGCGCGCGCTGCGCGGCGAGCGGCTGCTGCCGTGTACAGGCGAGGCGTCGTGGTTCGATACGTCGTCGCCGTATGCCGTGAACCGTCTGGTGAGCGCGGTTGGCAACGCCGTGTCGCTGGCGATTCTTTTGGGATGCGTCGTCGCGACGTCGGTGCTGCTGGACGGCGTTCCGGTGACCTGGCGTCTGGGCGCCCTCGCGTGGCGCACCGAATTCAGCGCGGTCACGGTGGGCGCGGCGTTGCTGCTGCCGGCCGCAGCGGGCTTCGCGGCGCGCGGGCGCCTGCGGGGGACCACGGAGGGCTTCGTGCGCGGGACGTTCGCGCTCGCCGCGGCGACGGTGACGCTGCTGGCCCTGGGTTCGCTGGGGTCGGTGGCGGGCTTGTCGGGCTCGCGTGCGGTCGCCGCCGCGGTCCTCACCGCGGCCTCGGCCGGATGGTGCCCGCTGGTGCTAGACTTCGCCATGACGGTGGCGCCCGCGCTCATCGCCGAGGCGCGCCGCGCGCTGCCTCGCGCGCGCTCGGCGGCGCCGGCGTTCT
>URKM01000085.1 GCA_900548365.1 uncultured Collinsella sp.
ACGGCGGGGTCGCGCGACCGTCGGATTCGATTGTGGCATCGTCGGGCCTAGCGGCACGCCCAGACGCGGTGCTCGCTCACGATGAAATCCACGGGTACGTCGAAGCGCTCGACGGGCAGCGGATTCGAGCTGATCTGCATCGTGCGGGCCAGGGCGATCTTATCGCCGGGATAGCGCCACAGGAAGCGGTCGTAGCATCCGCCGCCGTAGCCGATTCGATGACCCTGCGCATCGAACACCAGTCCCGGGACCAGGCAGACTGAGCCGAACAGCTCGCGCTCTTCAAGCCTCGCGCAGGCGGCGGGATCGGGCTCCGCTATCCCCTTGTAACCTGGAACGAGCTGGTAGCGCCCCTCTATGCGGTAGAACGACAGCTCGCGCGTCCGCGGGTCCACCAGGGGTACCGCCACGCGGCGACCCTCGGCCAGCACGCGATCGATAATGGCATGCGTGTCGATTTCGCGAGCCAGGGAAACGTATGTCAGGACCAGCGGGGCTTCGCAAAAGATGGGAAACGAGAACAGGCGCTCGGCGATGGCGGCATCGGATCGCGCGGCGGCATCGGCGGAAAGCCTCTCCCGCGCCGCGACATATCCGGTGCGCAAGGCACTCTTATCCGCATCGGTGCCATATGAACTTGCCATGCATTCCTCCGAGCCACCCCGTCCTCATTGCTTCCCTATTTTATCAGGTGCCATCGAACAGCGGACAAGCGCCCAGCAATCGGGCGGCCAACACACCCAAAAAGACATGTTGACCGCCTGGGAAACACTATGGCTGCGCAGCCGAACCCGTCTCGGTCGCACACGGCCGCCGGTCACTTCGGCATCATCCGGCCGCAAGACCGGCGTGACACAGGACGGCGGCGCCTGCTCGACAGGTTACATCAAGCTGCAGATGTTTTGCGCGAACGCCACGGGGTCGTCGGGCAGGATGCCCTCGACGAGCAGCGCCTGGTCATACAGCAGCCCGGCGTAGCGCGACAGCTTCTCGGTATCACCGTCCTGCTGAGCGGCAACGAGCTTCTCGAACACGGGATGCTTCGCATTGAGCTCCAGCACGCGCACGCTCTTGGGCATGCCCTCGAGGTCGGCCTCGGGACCGCGCGCCAGTACCTTCTCCATCTCGAGCGACAGCGGGCCTTCGGTCGTGATGCATGCGGGGGCGTCCGTCAAGCGCGCGGACACCGCCACCTTCTCGACCTTATCGCCCAGCGCGTCCTTCATGGCCTCGAACAGATCGCCGTGCTCGCGCGTCGCGTCCTCGGCCTCCTTCTTCTCATCCTCGCTCGCCAGGTCAAGATCCCCCGTCGCGACGTTCTTGAACTCGATGTCGCGGTCCTCGAGCTCGGGCTCGGCCCCATCGGCGACAGCCTTGGCGGCAGCCTCGCGGGCAGCGTCGTCTTCGTACACCTTCGGCAGATCGCGAGCATGATACGAACGCATGGCCTGGAAGGTGAACTCGTCCACGTCCATGGTGCACAGCAGCACGTCGTAGCCGTGGTCGAGCACGCCGCGCACCACGGGCATCTTCGCCAGGCGGTCGCGGTTGTCGCCGGCGGCATAGTAGATCGCCTTCTGGCCGGCAGGCATCGCGGCCGCGTACTCGGCAAGCGTCACCATCTTGTTCTCGCGCGCGCTCCAGAAGAGCAGCAGGTCCGCCAGTTCGGATGCCTTCATGCCGTAGCTCGAGTAGATGCCGAACTTCAGGCCGCGACCGAAGTTCTCGAAGAACGCCTCGTACGCCTCGCGCTCCTCGTCGCACATCGCCTTGAGCTCGCTGTTGACCTTCTTCTCGATGCGCTTGGCGATCGCGCGCAGCTGACGATCCTGCTGCAGGGTTTCGCGCGAGATATTCAACGAGATATCGGCGGAATCGACGACGCCGCGCACGAAGTTGTAATAATCGGGCAGCAGGTCGGCGCACTTCTCCATGATCATGACGTTGGAGCTGTAGAGCGCCAGGCCCTTCTGATAGTCCTTGCTATACAGGTCGAACGGAGCGCGGCCGGGAATGAACAGCAGGGCATCGTACTCGAGCGAACCCTCAGCGTGGAAGCTGATAGTGCGCGCGGGGTCGTCCCAATCGTGAAAGGTCGACTTGTAGAACTCGTTGTAGTCCTCCTGGGACACGTCGGAGGAGCGCTTCTTCCAGATGGGCGTCATCGAGTTGATGGTCTCGAGCTCCTGGTAGTCCTCGTACTGCGGCGTATAATCGTCGCCGGCATCATCGGGGCGAGGCAGTTCGCGGCTCTTGGTCACCATCATCTGGATCGGATAGCGAACGTAGTTGCTATAGCGCGTGATGAGGTCCTTTAGGCCCCATTCGCTCAGATAGGTATCGTAGTTCTCGCCCGGCTCGCCGTTCTCGCCCGCCGTGTTCTCACGGATGGTCAAGATGACATCGGTGCCGTGATCGGGTCGCTCGGCGTCCTCGATGGTATAGCCCTCGAGGCCGTCGCTCTCCCAAACGTGGGCGGTCTCTTCGCCGAACGCACGCGAGACGACGCGCACCTTGGAAGCGACCATGAACGCCGAGTAGAACCCGACGCCGAACTGGCCGATGATGTCGACGTCCCCGCCCTGGCTCTCCGCGTTCTCGCGCTTGAACTCCTGGCTACCCGAATGCGCGATGGTGCCGAGGTTGCGCTCGAGCTCCTCGGCGGTCATGCCGATGCCGTTATCGGACACCGTAAGCGTGCGGGCATCCTTGTCGAACGAAATGCGAACCGCGAGGTCACCCTGATCGAGCTGGACGCTCGAATCCGTCAGGCTCTTGAAGTTGAGCTTGTCGACCGCGTCAGACGCATTGGAGATCAGCTCGCGCAGGAAGATCTCCTTGTTGGTATAGATGGAATTGATCATGAGGTCGAGCAACTTCTTGCTCTCCGTCTTGAATTCGCGCATATGCACCCTCCAGCTGCATGGGGCGATATCGAAGCCGCCCCGATTCATTGACGGCAACTATCCTACCCATATTGACGCTCATAAAACCTAAGCCATAAAGACTTAGATTATTTGCGCAAAATGGAACAAGATGTCGCTGTAAGAAGCGCCCGGTTGAGCAGCATCTCGGACAGCGCCGGCCCGGCCAAAAGTCTCGATCGATAGCGGGCGCTGCTCCCACTGAACAGCGGCATCTTCTTGTGCTCAGTTTTGGGACAGGCACCGCTTGAGGGCCTGCTTGAGGATACAGCTTGAGGCCGGGCATTGGAGTCATCCAACGCCGCATCCGCCATCGCTCCTCTTTGCCACATGGCTCCAAGCGGGCATTGGAGTCATCCAACGCCGTATCCGCCATCGCTGCTCCTTGCCACATGGCTCCAAACCGGCATTGGAGTCATGGATGTCACAACATGCCCGCGATAATTGGAATACTTGACTCCAAGAATGCCATGGGGCCCTGGGTGTCGCAATTGGACGGCAAAACATGACAAATGAGGCTCCAAGAAAGCGAATGGAGCCACAGAAAGCAATACGCCGGGGATTTTATTGACATCCGCAACTCCGAAAACGAAAGAGGAGGCACGCAAAACAGCCGCGCGGCGACTGCGCCGAGCCCAATATCGCCCATTACAGTTTGAGCCGTCCGTAAGGGCGGCTCTTTCACCTTCAAGGCATTAC
>URKM01000086.1 GCA_900548365.1 uncultured Collinsella sp.
GGGAGGCCGCCTAGCGGTTATGATTTATCGCGTCCAAGTTTCGGGGTGCAGTTCAATCGGGCAACGGGGCGGTTTGGCGGTTCGAGCCCGGGAGCGCGTGCTCATCGAGCCGGACGGCGCGGGCGCGGGCGGCCCGGTCTGCATAGACCGCATCCGCGCCGAGCGCATGCGCGCAGGATGCTCACGCGCCCGCTCCCATGGAGACGACGGGGCTCAGCCCCGCCACGGCGGCCTCGTCGTCCGCGAGCGCCGTGAAGGCCTGCTCCATCTGCGCCTCCACCGCCTCCGGGGCCGTACCGCCCTCCGTGGTCCGGGCGGCCACGATGGCGTCGATATCGAGCGCCCCGGCTATATCCTCGTCGAACAGGTCGCTGGCATCCCGCAACGTCGATAGCGGCAGGTCGCCCAGCTGGCAGCCGCGTTTGTCGCACTCGAGCACCAGCCGTCCGACGACGGCGTGCGCCTCTCGAAACGGCATGCCCTTCTTCGCAAGGTAGTCCGCGACGTCGGTGGCCGCGAGATGGCCCACCGCGCATGCCGCGCGCATGCGGTCGGCGTTCACCGTCATCGTCTCGACCATGCCCGCCATGATCGAAAGGCATTGAACGAGCGTGTGGGAGGAATCGAGCGCGCCCTCCTTGTCCTCCTGCAGGTCCTTGTTGTACGCGAGGGGCAGCCCCTTGCAGGTCACCAGCAGCTGCAGCAGGTTTCCGTAGACGCGACCGGTCTTGCCGCGGATGAGCTCGGCGAAATCCGGGTTCTTCTTCTGCGGCATGATCGAGGAGCCCGTGGAGAACGCGTCGGAGAGCGTGATGTAGCCGAACTCGGCGCTGCTCCACAGCACGACCTCCTCCGCCAGGCGCGACAGGTGCATCGCCATGGTCGAGCAGGCGAAGTGCAGGTCCAGGAGGAAGTCGCGGTCGGAGACGGCGTCGAGGGAATTGGGGATGACCCGCGAGAAGCCCATTGCGCGCGCCGAGGCGGCGCGATCCAGCGGATAGGTGGTCCCGGCGAGGGCGGCGGCGCCCAACGGCGACGCGTCGGCGGCGTCGAACGCCGCCAGGAGCCGTTTGAAATCACGGGTGAACATCCAGGAATATGCCAGGAGGTGGTGCGAGAGCAGCACGGGCTGCGCGTGCTGCAGGTGCGTCATGCCGGGCAGGACCACGCCCCCATGCGCCCGGGCCGACGCGACCAGCACGCGGCGCAAGCGCAGATTCGCCTCCATCAGCTCCTTGCAAAGCGCCTTGGACGCCAAGCGCGTATCGGTCGCGACCTGGTCGTTGCGCGAGCGACCGGTATGCAGGCGCTTACCCGCCTCGCCGATCCTCCGCGTGAGCTCGGCCTCGATCGCCATATGGATGTCCTCGTCCTCGATATCGAACGAGAACTCGCCCGCATCGATCAGCCCCTCGATCTCGTCCAAGCCCCCGTCGATCGCGCGGAGGTCGTCACCGGAGATGATGCCCTGCGCGGCAAGCATGCCGGCGTGGGCGCGCGACCCCGCGATATCCTGCCGATACAGGTGCTTGTCAACGGGCAGCGATGCCCCGAACGCCTGCGTCGAGGCGTCCACGCCGCCCTCGAACCGTCCGCCCCATAGCGCCATCTGCGTCCATCCTTCCCTCTCGAGCGTCATTCCGCCCGCTCTCACCCGTGCCGTACGGGCCCTAATAATTCACCGCCTGGTCTGCCATCTGCTGCGAAGCGGCGACGCTGCCGTCCAGCACGCCGAACGCGGGAGCGGCCATCGAGGCGCCCGCCGCAGGCTGCGCATGCTTCATCGCCCAGGTCTTCACCGAAAGGCCCTGGATGTCGATGAAGCCCTTCGCGGCCTTCTGGTCGAACGCATCGTCGTTCTCGTACGTCGCGAGGGCGGGGTCGTACAGCGCCGCCTCGCTCTTGCGGCCCGCGACCACGCAGCCGCCCTTGTAGAACTTGAGGCGCACCGCGCCCGTGACATCCTGCTGCGTCGCGCCCATGAAAGCGTCCAGCGCCTGCTTGAACGGGCTGAACCAGCGTCCGTTGTAGACCTGGTCGGCCCACTGCTGCTCCAAGGCGAGCTTGTGGTGGAGCACGTCGCGCTCCAGGCACAGGTCCTCGAGCGCCTTATGGGCCTGGATGAGCGCGAGGCCTGCCGGCACCTCGTAGCACTCACGGGACTTCAGGCCCACGTAGCGGTTCTCGATCATGTCGATGCGCCCGTAGCCGTTCGCGCCGGCGATGCCGTTGAGCTTCGCGACGAGCTCCGCCAGCGGGAGCTGCTCGCCATCCAGGCTCGTGGGAACGCCCGCGGTAAAACCGACCTCGACGTATTCCGGGGCGTCGGGGGCGTCGACGGGATCGACCGTCATCGTCCAGATGTCCGCCGGCGGCTCGGTCCAGGCGTCCTCGAGCACGCCCGCCTCGATCGCACGACCCCACAGGTTATCGTCGATCGAATAGGGCTTGGCGATGCTCTGGTCGACCGGAACGCCATGCTTCTGCGCATAGGCGATCTCATCCGGGCGCATCCCCAGATCCCACTCGCGAACCGGGGCGATCACCTTGAGCGAAGGGTCGAGCGCCGTGATCGACGTCTCGAAGCGCACCTGGTCGTTGCCCTTGCCCGTGCATCCGTGGGCCACGCACACGGCGCCGTGCTTATGGGCGACATCGACGAGATGCTTGGAGATCAGCGGGCGCGAGAGCGCGGAGAGCAGCGGGTACTTGTTCTCGTACATGGCGTTCGCGGCGATCGCGCAGGTAAGGTATTCGTTTGCGAATTCCTCGGTCATGTCGATCACCTCGACCGCGACGCAGCCGAGCATCTTCGCCTTCTGCGCCACCTTCTCCAGGCCGTCGTGCTCCTGTCCCACGTTGCCGAGCATCGCGATCACGTCGAGGCCCATCTCGTTTTGCAGCCATTTGATGCATACGGAGGTATCGAGGCCGCCGGAATACGCGAGTACGACCTTGTCCTTGGAAGTGGTTTCGTTCATGGGTTCATCCCTTCACCGTGCGTGTTTCATTGAAAGCTTGCGGGTGAGCCCAACCGATAGGGCGATGCCCTGCAGTGCATCGACCAGCTGCATGCGCGTCTTGGAACGCAGCGCATGGATAAGAAAAATCCGCCTCCCGGCGGATGCTCCCAGACGATATCGGTTGAACCCTGTCGAAGGCCTCGGCCTTCATGCGTACAGAGACAACGAGTTATCGTCGTCGGGAGATTGCACGCTGGCGTCGAACGGCCGCATCGGCGGCGTTCAGGCATGAAACGATGGCGATGCGCGCCATGTCCCTATAGGTAGCCGAAAGCTGTACCACGGTCGCTCATCTCCTTACATACCAGCCGTGTCAATCGTTGCTTCGCTATAGTAACCTAAAGCGCCGTCGCGTACACGCTTTTTCTCGTTTATTGCGACCGTGTTTCAATACCTTTTCAAACGTGAGACGGCCCGGGAGCGAGTCGCTGCTCCCGG
>URKM01000087.1 GCA_900548365.1 uncultured Collinsella sp.
ACGGTGCGCAGCATGAGGTCGGTGTCGTCGAGGCCCAGGTGCAGCTCGTTCTCGTCCGCCGCGAGCGTACCACGACGGCGCGCCCAGTTCTGCAGGCTGGCAGGCGCGCTCTCGCGCGGCAGCGTGCGGACCTCGCCGTCGACGGAGCGGCAGATGTGGCGCGAGTCGATCACGATGATCTTGCCCGCGCGGCGCGCCTCGGCGTAACCGGGGAGGTGCAGCATGAACCAGCTGTCCTCGAACGCCGCGTTGTGCGCCATGATGGGGTACTTCTTCATGAGGCGGAGCAGCTCCTTTTGAAGCTTCGCGTCCTCGCGGAACGGCGTCTTGCCGTCGATGTCGGCCCATTGGATGTGGTGGATGTCGGCCAGCGGCACGCCCGTCTCGCGGTAGAGGTCGGGGATGCCGCAGTAGAACGCCTGCGGGTCGTGCGGCACGGCGTCGCTGGTGAGCTCCATGATCTCCCAGCCGACGTTGATGATGTAGCCGCGCTCCGGAGCGCGGCCGGTGGTCTCGATGTCGATGCCGAGCACCGTGCCCTTGATGGGCTTGCGCACGTAGGCGACGGAGTAGGCGTCGCGGTCGCCGCGGACCTCGCGTGCGACGGCGCTGGCCGCGCGGCCCTGCATCTTGCCGATGGCGGCGCACAGGTCGGCGTCGGAGAGGTTACGGGCGAGCAGCGGGCTGGAGAGGTTACGCAGACGCGCCTCGCCGATCTGGTCGCACAGCTCGCGGTTGCGGTCGGCCAGCTCGAGCACGATGCCGAAGTCGAAGCCGGGCTCCTCGTTGGCGCGCCATTCGTCGATGAGCGCCTTCATGGCCTCCTCGCCGCGCTGGCGCTCGGACTCCATGGCGTCGTAGTCGCCGTAGATGAACATGGGGATGAACGGCTGACGATAGTATTCGAGTGCCTGTTGAGCGTTCATGGCGGTACTCCTGTCGAGATGTCGGCGCACCCGGACGCACGCGGGGCGTCGGGGCGCGGCCGGAATGTGGTCGGTACTTGTCCGTCCAAGAGTATAGAGGGTCGCTACGACGCTGAAGTGTTTAGCATGTGAAACTTTTCGCGTCGCACCGCCTCGCCGCAGCAAGGTCGCGCGCCCCCGCCGCCCGCAGCGGGATCGTGCAAGCACCGTTGCGGGCTTCGCGCGGCCCCGCAGCCTGGCGCCGCACGGCCACCGCCGCGCCTCCTTTGGCCGCCCGCGGTGTTCGGCGGTACAATCTCCTCGTGGTTGTATTCATAGCCGAGGTGAAGGGACTGCACATGGCTAAGTTGGATGGAAAGGTCGCGCTCATCACGGGGGCCGCGGCGGGTTTGGGCGAGGGCATCGCCATGGCGTATGCCAAGTACGGCGCCAAGCTCATCATGGTCGACCTCTCGCCTGCGGTGGAGCAGACCGCGGCGCGTCTTCGCGAGGAATACGGCTCGCAGATCATCACCGTTGTCGCCAACGTGGCGGACCACGCGCAGATGGACGAGGCGGCCGCGAAGGGCGTCGAGGCGTTCGGCGAGATCAACGTGGCGTGCTGCAACGCGGGCGTGTGCCGCCTGGCTCCGTTCGAGGAGATGGACGACGAGACGCGCGACTTCCACATCGACGTCAACATCAAGGGCGTGTGGAACACCTGCAAGGCCGTGATTCCCTACATGCTCAAGCAGGGCGGCGGCAACATCGTGATCGCGTCCTCCGTCACGGGCGACATCGTGGCCGACGCCGGCGAGGCCGCCTACGCCATGACCAAGGCCGCGCTCGTGGGCCTCACCAAGTGCCTGGCGGTGGAGTACGCCGACCGCAACATCCGCGTGAACTGCTCGCAGCTTGGCTACGCGCGCACGCCGATGGTGGAGAAGATGGCGCTCGAGTCCAATCCGAGCGACCCCGAGTCGGCCATCGCCGACATCGCTGCGGGCGTGCCCATGAAGCGCCTGGCGAACCCCATCGAGGTGGGCGAGCTCTTCGCGTTCCTGGGCAGCGACGAGTCGAGCTACCTTACCGGTTCCCAGATCGTCATCGACGGCGGCAGCACCCTGCCCGAGACGATGTCCATCGGCACCAACTAGCGCATCGCACCATCTGCGCGGGGTTCGTTTGCGGCTGCATGCCGAAGGCGAGCCCCGCTATCTCCATCGGTTGACATGGTTCCAGGCTCTATGGTCGAGCCCGGACAGGGCGCTCGCGATGCATCGTGTTTTGCGAACGTTTGTAAATTTGCCTGAAGGCTGAGTTACCCACATGAAACTTTTGAGTATACTGAGTGGTCCGTGCGCTGCGTGCTTGGTTTGGAGCGGGCGGGGTATGAACAGTCCGCTTGTCGCGATGGCGTCGCCGGGGTGCGCGCACCTTCGTCGCCTTCCTCCGGGATGCCGCCGCGCTCATTGATATTCAGTCGAGGAGAACCGTCTATGCATATGGTGCTGCATTTTATCGAGCATGCCCTGGAGGATACGCTGGGGCTGGTGCCGTTCCTGTTCATAACCTACCTGGCGCTCGAGGCGCTCGAGCATGCGGCGAGCGGCCGTTCCAACGCCATCGTGCGTCGCGCAGGCGCGGCGGGGCCCGTGGCGGGCGCGCTGCTGGGCGTGGTGCCGCAGTGCGGGTTCTCGGCTATGGCGGCGACGCTCTACGCCGGCCGCGTGGTCACGCTGGGCACGCTGGTGGCGGTGTTCCTTTCGACTTCCGACGAGATGCTGCCCATGTTGGTGGCCGAGCGCATCGATGCCGGCCTGCTCTTCAAGATCTTGGGGCTGAAGGTCCTTATAGCCCTCATCACGGGCGTCGCCGCCGACCTGCTGATCCGCGCGCTGCGCCGCAACGCGCGCGTGCACGAGTTCCTGCGCCGCACGGTGCTCTCCGTGCGCCGCGATGGCGTGCAGACCGACGTGGTCGAGCAGATGGCAGAGGGCGGCGAGGATGCCGAGCATATCTGCCGCCTGTGCGAGCAGGACCACTGCGGGTGCGGTCATGCGCACCATCACGGTCATGGGCACGATCACGGCGGCGACCACGGCCATGCGGGGCATGAGTGCGGGTGCGATCACGGTACCGGCCACGCTGCCGAGCACGACCACGCTGTCGAGCATGACCACGGCCACGGCACCGGCCACGCTGACGACCACGGCCACGGCTGCGCCCACGATCACGGTCACGAGCATGCACGGGGCGGCAAGCTGCGCTCCATCGTGATGAGCGCCCTGTCCCACACGGTGCAGGTTACCGTCTTCATCTTCCTTGTTACGTTCGCCCTCGTGGCGTTGCTCGAGACGGTGGGCGAGGGCGCGCTGGCGAGCTTCCTTGCGGGCAACCGATTCCTCGCGGTGTTCGCCTCGGCGCTGGTAGGCCTGGTGCCCAACTGCGCGGCGAGCGTGGTGATCACGCAGCTCTACCTGGAGGGCGT
>URKM01000088.1 GCA_900548365.1 uncultured Collinsella sp.
ACGCGCTTCTCAACGTTTGCGACCGCCTAGGTATCACCTTAATCTGCGGAGCCAATATTGCCACGGCGCGCAAAGCTTCCGAAGGCTGGACACTCCAAATAGACCGTCCAGCGCGGGCACTCAAGGCAAAAAAGCACGACGACCGAAAATCGGAGCTCCGCTCGCTTCGGAAAGCGCTCGCCGATGCCCCTCGCAAGAACGAGGCCCTGCAGGCACATGCCGTAATTATCGCCACGGGTGGCAACCCCACTGGTATCGCCGATACGTTTCGCCTCCCCTTCACTTCGCTGCGCCCCATCCTCTGCCCCGTATCGGCAACGGTCGTCGGCGATCGGGCGGCAATCAAGACGTTGGATGGCCTGCGCGTCCGCGCCCGCTTGACGCTCGCCCGCAATCATAATGAGCTCTGGCACGAAGACGGTGAAGTCCTGTTTCGAACCTTCGGTATCTCGGGCGTCGCTGTCTTCAACCTCTCCCGTCGTATCCAGCACGGCGATACGATCCTGCTCGACGTTTTCCCCGACCTCTCCAAAGACGAGCTGCTCGATATGCTCAACCGGCGCGTTGAGCTGCTCGGCGGCTTTTCGCCCCGCGATCCCCGTTGGCTCGACGGCATGCTCGCCCCGCAACTCTCCCGCGTCGTCTGCACGGCGTTCGAGCAGTGCCATCCAGGCTCCAACGATGTCATCCACCTGGTCTCGATCCTCAAGCACTTTAAGTTGCTCGTCGAGGGAACAGCCGAGGAGCGCTCGGCGCAGGTCACGCGTGGTGGCGTATCTGTCGAGAGCATCTCAACACCCAGTCTACGCGCGAGCAGCGCTGTCGACGCCCCGCTTTACGTCTGCGGCGAAGCGCTCGACATCGACGCCGATTGCGGAGGCTTTAACCTTGCGTGGGCCTGGCTCTCGGGCATTCGCGCTGCAAGCAGCCTGTAGCCGCGCAGTCTATAATCAAAAACGCATTCGGGCCGTCTGGGATACCGGACGGCCTCTTTCTTGCCTCTAAGGAGACCTCGATGATCGAAATCACCCAAGTCAACGCGTCGCTCGATGAAGCCGGCGATGAAAATACCTGCCTCATTGTTGGCAAGCGAGTCGCCAAGCGCATCCTACGTTGCAAGGACTCCGAGATCAAGTCCATCGAACTCCACCGCAAGTCAATCGACGCTCGCAAAAAACGAGACGTCCATTTTATCCTGAGCTTTCGTGTTGAGCTGACTAGTCCCCACCTCGAGCGAGAAGCGGTCGACAGCGTTGCCGAGCGTGACCGCTCGCGCGTACGCGCGATAGAAGACGATGAGCCTTCATTCCCCTCCCCCGTCTCCGACGCACCTCAAGAACGCCCTGTCGTTGTCGGCGCCGGATGCGCCGGCCTTTTCGCTGCGCTCACGCTCGCCAAAGCAGGTCTTAAGCCCTTGCTTATCGAGCGCGGCGACCCGGCATTTCGCCGCTCGCAGGCGATCGACCTCTTTCTAAAGGAGCGCATCCTCGACCCCGAGAGCAATATTCAGTTTGGTCTGGGCGGCGCGGGGACCTTCTCGGACGGCAAGCTCAATACGGGAACAAAAAATCCCGCCCATCGCCTTATCCTCGAAACCTTCGTCGAGGCGGGTGCGCCCCGCGATATTCTGTGGGATGCCAAGCCGCACATTGGCTCCGACATCCTTCCCAAGGTTGTCACCGCTATATCCCAGCGCATCGAGCAGCTCGGAGGTGTCGTCCGTTATCGAACGAAGCTCGTCGACATTCGCATCGACGCGTCTGGCGCCATCACCGGTATTGATGTCCAATCGTCCCAAGACGCCGCTTACGAGCCAATCGAGACAAAGCACCTCATCCTCGCCTGCGGGCATTCTGCTCGCGATATTTTTGAGCTCCTTAAGGACCACAACGTGGCCCTCGCACAAAAGACCTTTGCCATGGGCGTTCGCATCGAGCATCCGCAACGCGACATCGACAGAGCCCAATATGGAGCCTCGGCGGGACATCCAGCGCTCGGGGCGGCCCCCTACAAACTTGTTGCCCATCTTCCCAACGGCCGCAGCGTGTTCTCGTTTTGCATGTGCCCCGGCGGACAGGTTGTTGCCGCCTCTTCAGAACCGTGCCATCTGTGCGTCAACGGGGCCAGTCTCAATGCCCGCGACGGACGCAACGCAAATGCCGCCCTGCTCGTTAACGTCACGCCTGAGGACCTTCCCAACGATGACCCGCTCGCCGGCATCGAGCTCCAGCGTGCCTGCGAGGCGGCCGCCTATCGCCTGGGCGGTTCCAACTGGAACGCACCGGCACAACTCGTCGGAGATTTCCTCGCAGGACGCGCCAGCAAGGCGCCCGGAAAGGTAAAGCCCACCTATCCGCTCGGTGTGACCTGGACGGCAATTGACGAAGCCCTGCCGCAGCATATCGTCGAGTCGCTCCGCCTGGGACTTCCCCTACTCGGAAAAAAGCTACGAGGCTACGACCGTCCCGATGCCGTTCTTACCGGCGTGGAGACTCGTTCGAGCTCACCGGTCACTGTCACCCGAGACCGAACGTGCCATGCCGTGTCGACCCCGGGCCTCTACCCTTGTGGTGAGGGAGCTGGATATGCCGGCGGCATCATGAGCGCGGCCACCGACGGCATCCGTTGTGCTGAAGCCCTGATCGCAGACCTCTAACGCACGAATTCCAGCGCGCAAAAGACATAGGTCCCGAGCTCCACAGGGAACTCGGGGCCTGTTCGCTATTTCTTAAACCGTGCACCCTGGCGTTTTCTGCCCGATGCGAACGTGGAACCTTTGCGGGCCTGCGAACGTAAGCGCTCGATCGTCTCGTCCTCAGACGCACCCTCGAGCATCGCCCGAATCTGAACGACGGCATCGCGCAGGCGCGCCGCCTCCTCAAAGTCCATGGCGGCAGAAGCGTTGCGCATATCCTCTTCCATGGTTTCGACGATCCGCACAAGCTCGTCATGCGGCAGTTCTTCCAACTGCTCCGCAAGTGTCTGCTCGGGTGCCACCGTTTCCGGCACGCCGCCCTCGCCCGACTCATCGGGCGTATAGAATGCGCCATGGCCAAGGGAGTCGCCCTTCGAGCGCCCCTTGGAACCCACGGTTTTTTCGGCTTCGGCAATAAAACTTGAGATGTCGTTGATGGCTTTGCGCACCGTCTTGGGCACAATGCCATGCTCTTCGTTATATGCCATCTGAATCTCGCGACGGCGCTGCGTCTCCTCGATGGCCTCTTTCATCGAATCGGTCACAACGTCCGCATACATGATGACTTCGC
>URKM01000089.1 GCA_900548365.1 uncultured Collinsella sp.
CGTGAAGGGAGACGTGACCGTTATGGAAGAGGCTGTCGAGAGGGACCGCAAGCGCTTGGGAACACGGATGCTGTGGCTTGCCGTACTGATGCTCGCACTGTTGGCGCTGGCGTTCGCGCTGATTCTTTCGCCGGCGTTCGCCTGGATGGAAGGCGCGTGGGGCGTTGGCGCCGCCACGACCGTGGCGTTCCTGCCGGCAGTGGCGGCGCTGGTCGTCGCGACGGTCCTGGAGCGCATCAAGCGCGAGAACGACCTGGTGACCTACCGTGAGATCCTCGCGTTCATGAACGGCGAGGCCGACATCGAGCGCGACCCGCGGGCACTCCCCCGCCGCGCATGGCCGGCGAAGCACCGACTGGCGTACGACTTGCTGACCTTCCTCGCCGCGGCGCTCATCGGCGGCGCGCTTGGCTTTGCAGTGTGGGGGCTGCTGAATTAGACGGACGCGCCCCGCGGCAGCCGAATGCTCGGTGCCGCGGGGCGCAAGAAGGACACGATGCGTCGAATGGGCTAACGGCGCACCAGAGGAGCCGTTGCCTAGCGCTCGTTCCCAGGCTGGGCATCGTCGTCATCGTCGATAACGACCAGGGCGATTCCGCTGCCCAGGCTGCCGACGACCCAGGGAAGCCAGAACAGACCGGAGACGCCCTCGGACGCGCCCATGGCGGACGCGGCGAACAGCCATACCAGCGCCACCATCGTGGCGACGAGCATGATCACCATGCAGGCTTTCCCCTTGCGGTCGGCGGCGCCGCGGCGGCTGGGATTGTTAGCGCGCAGGTACGCCTCGCGGCTCTGTTGGTCGAGCCGCGCCAGCTCGTCATCGCTCAGCTCAACGGTCTCGAGCCATTCCTTGTTGTAGTCCGCAAGGTCCGTGCGTCCCCAGAGCATGCCCCAGTGGACGATCGTCCCGACACCGAGCGCGACCAGCACCATCATCAGCGAATCGCCGTATACCTGCACGTTGGACTCGACCTCGAACAAGCCGGCCACGGCGACCCCGAGCAGAATCACCGCGATGCCGGCCACGATGGCGATCGACGCGCGGCGCCGGGCCGTCGCCTTCTCCTCCGCCGTATAGAAATCGGCAACATAGGGGTGCGCCTTGGCAAACGCGGCATGGTCCATGCCCGCAGGAATGGTGAACGCGAGACCGGCGGCAACGAACGCGAACGTCGCGAGGAGGACGATGCCGTCCGAGTGCATGACCTCATCGGTGAAGATGGCGGCCGCCGCACCGAGGATAAAGAGCACGACGCCGATCGCGATTTTGCGCGCAAAGGCAACCATGTGCTCGTCGTAGCCGCACACATCCGTCGCCGGCCCAGCCGGAATGGCGCACGCGCCGTCGACGGTCGGTGCGAGCGCGCACGCCGTGGAGCAACCGCCCAGACCCTCCTGGACAGGGATTCCGCGGCGGGACACATCGCCGGTCACCAGATCGTCCAGCGAGCACTCGAAGATCTGGCACATCTTGATGAGCTTGTCCATCTCCGGGTAGGACTTCTCGGCCTCCCATTTGGTAACGGATTGGCGGGACACCCCGAGCAGCATGGCGAGCTGCTCCTGGGTCATGTGGCGCTCTGCGCGCAGATATTGCAGGTTGGTGCGGAAGCTCATGATGGGTCCTCTCGTTGGCTGGGATCGACACTCGGGCGATGCGATGCCAGCGCACTGCGACAGCCCGGGTTCGGCATCCCAGCGTTTGGTGTTTTTCCTGCCGGCGACTTACACACTACGGTTGCCGCGAGACGATGACCACCAACTTGAAGCTTCATTTTACGCAACTTGCAGGCACCCTGCGGTTGCAAACCGCAGGTAGATTGACCGGAACGTCAAATGAGAAGGAACTTGCACCCCAATTCTCCAAGGAGATAAGACGCAACAGAAGCGCAATGCGGAATCATACCGCCCAACGCCGTCAGGACGGGCAATCACTTACATACTAGAACATATGTTCGTATTTCTTGATATACTAGACCTAGCGACATGGGCGGTGCCCTCCGAGTCTTGCAGGGGGTTAGGAGGGTTCCCATGGCGAAAATCACCGCGCTGCTTATTGCGGCATCAGTGCTCGTTCTATCGATCGCGCTGCTCTTCCTTATCGCTCGCTAGCGATATAGGGGTGAAACTCGCCATATAAGGGAACAGCCGCCCTGGCCGGAGCGGCTGTTCGTGCGGGTTTTACCCCACTGAATCTGTTCCAGGAGGGCGTACGCCTCCCAAGTCGCTACTAGTATACCCGCTTTTTCGGCGCCCCTGCACGCCACCCGCGGGTTTCTAGGCGGCATCGGGTCTCGCGAGCTCGGTGCCGTTTTTCAGCGATGCCGTCATTATGAGACAAGCGCCGAAGAAACCGAAGGGCTCATCTTTGCTCACTCGCCATGATGACAAAACGGGTTCCAAATCGAAAACGCCCACCCTTTCCTGCTTTCGCAAGCTGCGCTCTCATCAGCGCACGCCCTCAAGCAATCGCACTGCTACGGCCCGCTGTTACAACCCGTTGCTTGCGGCAACGGACATGTCATAAGCAGTATTGCGGTATCGTAAGTCCCAGCGAGAGAAAGGGCTCCCTATGCTAAACGAGAACATCCGCGAACTCAGGAAATCGAAAGGCCTGTCCCAAGAGGAGCTCGCGCTCAAGCTGAACGTGGTGAGGCAGACGGTCTCGAAGTGGGAACGTGGGCTCTCGGTGCCCGACGCTGAGATGCTCGTCGCCATCGGAGGGGTGCTCGACACCCCGGTGAGCACGCTGCTGGGCGAGACCGTACCCGCATCCGAGCCCGAGGGCCTGCAAGCGCTCTCCGAAAAGCTCGAAGTGCTGAACGACCAGTTCGCACGCGCGCAGGAATCCAAGCGCCGTGCGCTGCACGCCCTTTGCATCGCAATCGCCGCCATCACGGCACTTGTCCTTATCGCACTGGCGGCAATCGGCGGCTCGTATCTCGAATGGGATTTCTCCAATCCGGAATACGCGGTGGCCGGCACCATGCTCCACGGGTTCGAGTGGATCTTTGTGCGGATCGCGCCCGTCGTCCTGCTCGTCGCCATCGTAGGGGCTGTCGCCACGAGAAGGAAGGCGTAGCACGAGCACTGAGCCGCGCCTCCTTCCAAGCAACAGCCCGTTGCTCGACCAGCGCGCCGCATCGCTGGATAATCGCAGGCAAGCGGCGGGATCAAACCCCGCCGTCTACGCCCCAATCAAAGGAGACCCGCCATGATCCTGCTTAAAGACGCCCTGGCCCAAGCCCGACGCGAACGCGGC
>URKM01000090.1 GCA_900548365.1 uncultured Collinsella sp.
AAACAACGATGAGGAGCACATGCCTATGACAGACGAGCTGGACCCCCAGACTCAACAGCATATTGATGATTCCGCAGACGTCACCGCAGATGCTGATGCTGTGACCTGCGATGATATTGACCTCGACGACCCCATCTTGGACGAAAGCGCTACGGCGGAAACCCCTGGCGCCGAAGATGCAGGCGAGCAAAACGACGATGCGCCCGCTCAGGACGACGACCCCGTACAGGATGCCGCTCCGCAAGCTGCGGGCCCTATCGAGGTGTCTTCGGAAGAAGAGCTCGACGCCGTCATGGACTCCATGATGGATGCCGTCAAAGCGATGAAAGACGCCGTGGCCGACGCTGACGTTGACGCCGAGGAAGAGGAGGCTGCCGAGGCGGCCTCGACCTTTGTACCCGGCGAGACTCCGGTTGCCGACCAGGGCAGCACCATGCCCTCGTTTCTGCAGCTCGAGCACCCCACGATTGGCGCCGATGCGGTCGACCCGCACGCAGCAGGCTTTTCTGTGGTCGAGGGCGGCACCGGCAACATCTCCGTGCCGCAGGCTGCCGATGCGGATGCTGCTGACACCGCTCGCCCGACCGCCTCGCACTCCCCTGCCGCGAACCGCGATCTGGGGACCGCTGTCTCGAACACCGCGAACGCCGTGGGCACCTTTATTGCCCAGGGCGCCTCGGCCATGCGCGAGATGAACGCCGCGAAAAAGGCACTTGCCGATGCCCGCGCCCACCTGGCCGAACTTGAGCAGCGCATTGCCGATCAGGCCGAGGAGCTCGAGACGCGCCAGGATATCGCTGGCCGCTACGACCAGATCGTCGCCGACCAGCGTCAGGCGATTGCCACGGCCCAAAAGACTGCAGCGGCCGCCGAGATTGACCGTGATGCCCACGCCGCCAAAGCGACAGAGCTCAAGGGTCAGTTCGAACAAATGAAGACAGAGGATGACGCGACTGAGCTCCGCCTGAAGGCCGCGCTCGACGCCGTGGAGGCCCGCGAGGCAAGCTCTCGCGAGACCGGCAACCGCCTCGTTCGACGTCTTGAGGATTCCAAGCGCATCCGCGACAAGGTGAAGGCCGAGCGAGACGCCGGCATTGCGGCCGCACAACAAACCGTCGACGCCACGCGCGCCCAGCTCGAGACGCTGCGTCATGAGTATGCCGAGCTGCAACGCAATCCCTCGGCAAATCCCGCCAACTATACGGTGCGCACCAGCGAGCTCTCGATGCAGATCTCCGACACGGCAGATGCCCTGCGAAAAGCCGAAGAAGATGTCCCGCGCATCACCGCCGACCTTGAGCACTCGCTTGCCGCGGCCGAGCAGGCCGTCGAACAGGCGCAGGCCCCCATCGCCGACGCCAAGCGAGCCCATCAGGCCGTGACGGCAGAGGCCGATGCCGCGCGCGACGAGCTGCAGACCGCAAAAACCACCGCCGCGACGCGCCAGCGCGAACTGCGCGAGAAGATCGCCGCCGAGGACAAGGCACGCCGCGACCAAGAGCAGAGCATCGCCAACGCCCAAGCAGATGCCGCACATGCGCAGTCGATCATCGAACAGGCGAACGAAGTACACGACCACCCAGAGATTACTGAGTCGCTTGCAGGATCCTTGGCCCGAGACAAAGCCGAACACGCCGAGACCGAGCGAGAAGTCGCCCAGCTCGAGGCCACCGAGGACGCGGTGCGCGAGCGTACCCGCGACTCACGCATCAAATTCACCGGCGCCATCGTCTGCATCGTCGCCACAATCCTGGTGATCATCCTAGTCTGGCTGTTCGCAAGCAAGTAAACCGGCTGCCAAAAAACGCTCAACGCAGTTGCGGTGAGATAGTTCTTGAATTGGCCTTTTTTGAGGCTAAACAGGAACTATCTCACCGCAACTTATTTAGATCGACGCAAGGCAACCTATCCCTCTTGCACCGATCTCTTGACATAAGGACTGTCCCCAGGTGCCGACACAGACGATATGAGCAGGACATAAAAACATTGAGAGCCCCTGCTGCATGAAAGACCGCGGATTAGGCCGACAATGGTGAGTGTCTAATTCAGCCGCGGCGGCCACGCCGCATTCATGGAAGGGGCTCCCATGCTCGATACTACCACCTTCGTCGGCCTCGACGTCCACGCCCGCTCGATAAAGGCAGTCTCCCTCGACGTCATGACCGGGGAGGTGCGCTGCGCGACCTTCGGCTACGACGCCGGGGCAGTCGCGGAGTGGGTGCGGTCCGTGGACCCAAAGGCCAGGTGCGTGTACGAGTCCGGGGTCACGGGGTTCGACCTGCAGAAGAGGCTCTCCGGCCTCGGGGTCGGCTGCGTGGTCGGCGCCGTCTCGAAGATGATCAAGCCCAGCGCGGACAGGCGCAGGAAGAACGACCGCAACGACGCCGAGTTCCTCGCCCGCATGCTGTCGGTCGGCAACGTGGTCGAGGTGTGGGTCCCCGACGACGAGTGCGAGGCCGCCCGCGACCTGACCAGGGCGCTCGAGGACGCGAGGGACGACCTCTCGCGCTCGAAGCAGCGGCTCTCCAAGTTCCTGCTCAGGCACGGGCTCGTCTTCGACGAGAGGACGCCCACCGGCCGCAGGAAGGGCAACTGGACCCGGGCGCACTGGTCCTGGATCGAGTCGATAAGGTTCGCGGAGGGGGCCGACAACGACGTGCTCGCCTACTACGTCGACGCGGTCAGGCGGGCGGCGGAGGACAAGGCGAGGCTCGAGGGGCTCGTCGAGGCCGAGGCCCGCAAGCCCAGGTGGAGGAGGAGGGTCGACTCCCTGCGCTGCCTCAAGGGCGTCGACACCGCGACCGCCGCCGACCTCGTGTTCGAGGCCGGCGAGTTCTCGAGGTTCAGGAACGCCCGCTCGTTCGCCGCGTGGGTCGGCCTGACGCCCTCCGAGCACTCCAGCGGGGAGAGCGACCGCAGGGGCGCGATCACCAAGGCGGGCAACAAGCACCTGAGAAAGGCGCTGGTCGAGGCCGCGTGGCACTACCTGACGTGCTCCGCGCGGCCGAAGGAGCCCGCCAGGGGCCAGGCCCCGGACCGGGTCGCCCGCAGGCATGCCGCCAAGGGCGTGCGGAGGCTGGTCGAGAGGCGCAGGACCCTGCTCGCGCGCGGGGTCCACAACAACAAGGCGAACGTCGCCACGGCGCGCGAGCTCGCCTGCTGGGTGTGGGCGGTCGGCCTCATGGCCGAGGAGGCGTAGGGGGTGTTCCTATAGTTTTGTCAACTAGTTTCTTGCCCTAGCTCCGGGGCTTTT
>URKM01000091.1 GCA_900548365.1 uncultured Collinsella sp.
CCGGTGAGCTTGACCGTGTCGAGCTTGTCTACCACCACGCCAAGAACCGCGTGGATCAGGAGCTTCGCGTCGAGCATTTGTTGCCGCTCGACCCCGAGATGATCGCTATGGCCCACGGTCCGCGTAAGAACGAGACCGACGCCCCTAAGCGCATCTCGTCGACGTTCGAGTTCGTGCCCTCTCCCGAGCATGTTCTCGGCAAGCTTGTGCCGTCTTATATCCTGACGGTCATCTACCAGGCCCTGATCGATTCGGCGGCTGCCGAGCAGGGTGCACGCCGCAAGGCCATGCACTCCGCGACGGAAAACGCCACCGCGATCATCTCGACCCTTACCCGCACGTATAGTCGCGTGCGCCAGGCTTCGATCACGACCGAGATCAACGAGATCGTCGGCGGAGCCTCAGCATTGGAGGAACAGTAATGGCTAATAACACCGTAAAGCTTGCGGTCGAGGAAGCCACCAAGAAGACGACTGCCGGCGATGGTCGCATCGTGCGTATCATCGGCCCTGTCGTCGACGTCAAGTTTGACGGTGCGGTGCCCCCGATCTACAACGCGCTCACGGTCGAGGCCGAGACCCCGATCGGTCATCTGAGCACGATCCTCGAGGTCGAGAGCCAGCTTCCGGGCGGCGTCGTCCGCACGGTCGCCATGTCCTCGACCGACGGCCTGCAGCGCGGCCTCATCGCCACCGATACCGGTGAGCCCATGAAGATGCCCGTTGGCCCCAAGACGCTCGGCCGCATTTGGAACGTCATGGGCAAGCCTGTCGACGGCAAGCCCATGCCCGAGGTGGAGGAGTTCTACCCCATCCACCATGCAGCGCCCCGTTTCGACGAGCTCACCACCAAGACCGAGATCTTCGAGACCGGCATCAAAGCTGTTGACCTGCTCGAGCCCTACATCCGTGGCGGCAAGACGGGCCTGTTCGGCGGCGCCGGCGTCGGCAAGACCGTTCTGATTCAGGAGCTCATCAACAACCTCGCCCAGGAGCACGGCGGCACCTCGGTGTTCACCGGCGTCGGCGAGCGTACCCGCGAGGGCACCGACCTGTTCCTCGAGATGAGCGAGTCTGGCGTTATCGACAAGACCTGCTTGGTCTATGGTCAGATGAACGAGCCGCCCGGAGCGCGTCTGCGCATCGGTCTGGCCGGCCTTACCACCGCTGAGTACTTCCGCGATCGCGGCCAGGACGTTCTGCTGTTCATCGACAACATCTTCCGCTTCTCCCAGGCGGGTTCCGAGGTTTCCGCACTGCTGGGCCGTATGCCGTCCGCCGTTGGTTACCAGCCCACGCTGGCAACCGAGATGGGCGACCTCCAGGAGCGCATTACCTCGACCAAGACGGGCTCCATTACCTCCGTCCAGGCTGTCTACGTCCCCGCAGACGACCTGACCGACCCGGCGCCTGCCACGACGTTTACGCACCTCGACGCCACCACGGTTCTTTCGCGTAGCATTTCGTCGCTCGGCCTGTTCCCGGCTATCGACCCGCTCGCGTCTTCCTCCGACGCTCTCGATCCCTCGATCGTCGGCGAGGAGCACTACCGTGTCGCTGTCAAGGTCCAGGAGCTCCTGCAGGAGTACTCCGACCTTCAGGACATCATCGCCATTCTGGGTATGGACGAGCTGTCCGAGGAGCAGCGCCTTACGGTCAACCGTGCCCGTAAGATTCAGCAGTTCCTCTCGCAGTCCTTCCACGTCGCGGAGAAGTTCACCGGCAACCCCGGTGTCTACGTCCGCGTCGAGGATACCGTCCGCTCTTTCGCCGAGATTGTCGACGGCAAGGCCGATGACCTGCCCGAGCAGGCTTTCCGCTATGCTTCCACGATTGAGGACGTGCGCGAGCGCGCCCGCAAGATGGGGGAGAAGTAGGTTATGCGTATCCGCATCGTGTGCCCCGTGAGCTGCGCCTATGAGGGCGGCGCTGCGTTTGTGTCGATTCCGTCCACGGATGGCGAGTTTGGCGTTCTGCCTGCTCACTCCAGCGAGATCTGCACGATCGACCGCGGTTACGTTCGCGTTTCCGATAAGGCCATGGGCACTGTCGACCACACGTTTGCCGTGGCCGGCGGCTATGCCCAGGTTGCGGACGATGTCGTGACCGTTCTCGCCGAGCGCGCTTGCGATTTGGCGACCGTCGATGCCGACAAGCTTAAAGCTGATATTCAAGGTTTTGAAGAGAAGCTGGGTAATTTGTCGGAGGATGATGCACGCCGCGCCTACCTCTATAATGAAATCGCATGGTGTAAGCTCAAGCTTGCCCAATAGTCAAACGATTTAGCGTTCGACCATTTGCGAACACATCATGCCCGGGATGGCCTAGCCACCCCGGGCATGCTTTTTGAAAGGGTAGACCTTGGATATTATCCGCGTTGAGGGTGGCCACGCCATCGGAGGCTCCGTGCCCGTCTCGGGCGCCAAGAACTCCGCGCTCAAACTCATGGCGGCAACGCTTCTGGCGCCGGGCAAGACGACGCTGCAGAACGTGCCCGATATTTCCGATGTCCACGTGATGGGCAAGGTGCTCAAGGGCATGGGCGCTACGATCGATGTTCTCGACGAGCACACGCTCGAGATTGATACCTCTCAGGTCGATTCTTGGGAGGCCCCCTACGAGCTCGTTGCCAAGATGCGTGCTTCCACAGCCGTGATGGGACCCCTGCTGGGCCGCTTCCATCGCGCCAAGATCGCCATGCCGGGCGGCTGCAACCTGGGTGCTCGCAAGATCGATATGCACATTCTTGGTCTCGAGGCCCTGGGCGTTGAGTTCGATACCGCCCACGGTTACATCAACGCTAATGCGCCCCAAGGTCTGCGCGGTACCACCGTCACGCTCGAGTTTGCCAGTGTCGGTGCGACCGAGAACCTTATTATGGCATCCGTGCGCGCGAAGGGTACCACGGTTATCGACAATGCCGCCCGCGAGCCCGAGATCGTCGATCTCGCCAACATGCTCAACGAGATGGGCGCCAAGATTGTTGGCGCCGGTACGCC
>URKM01000092.1 GCA_900548365.1 uncultured Collinsella sp.
CGATGACCATGTTGTAGACGTTGTCCTGGATGTTGTCCGTGCTGTCGCGGTCGGTGATGACCTGGTAGTCGGCGATGAGCACGTTGGTGTGCACGCCTAGCTCCTGCAGTTCGACGCGGCTCTTGAGCGTGCCGAAATAGTGCCCGAGGTGCAGGCGGCCGGTGGGGCGGTCGCCGGTGAGCATGGTGTACTTCTCGGGGTGCAGCGGGAGGTCGGCGCGGATCTGGTTGCTGCGCTCCAGGCTGACTTCGTAGCTGAGCTCGTTGGGCATGGTGACTCCTGTTCCTGTTGAGTTGCCGGATATGGGGATGAAGGTGATTGTTCGGAGGTCGGCGCTTCGATCGCCGTGGAAGGCGGCGGGCCTTTCCGTTGGCGGCTCCTGTCGAAAGCGGGGAGGGTCCGGACGGTCGTGTCCGGCGGGGTCGATGCGCTACCGCTCGTTCCCCGTGCCCCCCTTGCTGCCTGAGGCGCCTCGGCGCGCCTTGGTCTTGAGCTTCGAGCGTATCTGCTCGTGGTGCTCGCGCTCCGCCTCGACTTCCTGCGCGAATGCCGGGTTGTCGGGCGTGACGATCTCGTCTTGCTGCGTCTTGGGGTTGTAGTGGTGGCGCAGGACGGGTTCGAACAGATGGAGCCTCATGGCGAAGCCCGCGGACAGCAGCAGCAGGGCGAGGAAGATCACGATGCGCCACTGGACCTCCACCTGGTTGATCGCGGCGGCGCCGAGGTTCAGCAGGATGCACCACAGGTAGATGAGGAGCACGGCTTGGCGCTGGTCGTAGCCTTCCTCGATGAGGCGGTGGTGGATGTGCCCCTTATCCGCCTGGCCGATGCTCACGTGCGCCCGCATGCGGCGGATGATCGCCGAGAACGTGTCGATGATGGGGACGCCGGCGACGATGAGGGGGATGATGAGCGAGGTGAGCGCGGCGGTGCGCGTCACGTTGAGCAGCGAAATAGATCCGAGGGCGAAGCCCAGGAGCAGCGAGCCCGAGTCGCCCATGAAGATGCTGGCGGGATGGAAGTTGTAGCGCAAGAAGCCGAGGCAGGCGCCGATGAGCGCGATGGAGAGCGCGGCGGCGTCGGAGCGTCCTCCCAGGATGGCGAACGAGAACATGGAGCAGGCGGCGATGGCGCTGATGCCGCATGCCAGCCCGTCGAGCCCGTCGATCAGGTTGATGATGTTGGTGTACGCGACGAGGTAGATGATGGTGATGGGGTAGGCGAAGAAGCCGAGCGATATCTCCCCGCCCGATGCGAAGGGATTGACCACCACGTTGATGAGCAGGCCGCTCGCGGCTGCGATGATCGCGGCGATGAGCTGGCCGGCCAGCTTCATCTTGGGCGTGAGCTGGACGATGTCGTCCGCGGCGCCGGTCACGAAGATCACGAGGAAGGAGAGCGCCAGCATGGGGTAGTTGATCTCCATGCTGGGATGCGGGATGAGCGCCGAGGGCCAGCCCCAGTTGATGGTGCCGTAGATCTGCAGGGCGCAGGCGACGATCAGGCCGCCGAAGATGGCGAGGCCGCCGAGGCGCGGCGTGGGCTTCGTATTGATGCGCCGCTTAGAGGGGTAGTCGACGGCGCCGACGCGCACCGCGATCTTCTTCGCGAGCGGCGTAAGGGCGAGCGTCGTGATGAATGCGGCGGCTGCCAGGCATATGTAGGGAAGGGCAAGCGTCACGGGAATACCACTAACGGTCGAAAAACCAATAATGCACCCATGATACCGAAGTTGGACCGTCGCGAATCGCGCGCCGTTCATAAACACGGTCATAGCAGAATAGGGACTGCCCGTCGCTTCGGGGGCGTAGCGGGGCGCAGGCACGGCGGGGTGCCGAGATAGCAAAAGAGCCACCCGAAGGTGGCTCCAAAAAATCCTGTGGTGGAGACGAAGGGAATCGAACCCTCGGCCTCTGCCATGCGACGGCAGCGCTCTCCCAGCTGAGCTACGTCCCCAGGACGAGACTTTATTTTAGCCATCGCGCCGACGGTGTCAATGAGAAAAAGAAAAAACGTTGCGAAGTGGATCGATTCTTGCGCGCATCCCCTCGGTATCCGGCGCCGCGGCATGAAAAAACCGCCCCCCACTTCACGAAATGAACCCACCTATTACCAGGTGGGTGCCCTCATCGTCCTTTCCAGCGTCCTTAACAACGAAGGATACCTGTACCAGAAACGACTGTGTGGGCTCCCTAGAAAAACGCGACGGTTCACCCAGTTGCTCCGCGGGGGGCGGATTACCTTTATCTTAGGTCGCACCGTTTGCAATACCAGTCTTGACTTGAAAAAATCACTGGCGGATGATGTTCGATAACCGCGCAAAAGGGCGCGGTCGACCAATCCCGCTTACAAGATGATCCATGCGAACGACCTGGTGGGGACACCGGTCCATGGCGCGCTGCCAAGCCGCGGCCGGGTGCACTCGATAATGGAACCATACTGGTATCAATGAGTTATGAACTCTGTTCATTTACGATGAACACGGTTCAGGATTCGGGTATAGTGCCGGTAACGATGATCCAAGTCGATTTGGGGGCACCATGAAAAAGTATGCGAACCTATCCATCGTCTATGCCGTCCTCGCGCTCGCGGGCGGCGTCTTCTATCGGGAGTTCACCAAGTTCAACGGGTTCGAGGGCGCGACGGCGCTGGGGTTCGTCCATCCCCATTTCCTTCTACTCGGGACGGCGTTCTTCCTGCTGCTGATGTTGCTGGAGAAGAACTTCCAGGTATCCCGGAAGATCGGCGGCCTGCTCGTTCCGTATCAGATCGGCCTCAATCTCAGCGTGGTCATGATGCTGGTGCGCGGTACGCTGCAGGTCCTTCAGACCCCGCTGTCCAGCGGCGCGAACGCCGCCATCTCGGGTATCGCCGGCGTGGGCCACATCATCCTCGGCGTGAGTCTCGTGATGGTGCTTCTGAAGGTGAAGGCGTCGGCCTGCGCCTCCGAGGACCGCTAACGGGACCGGCTGCCGGTT
>URKM01000093.1 GCA_900548365.1 uncultured Collinsella sp.
GGCTCGTCATCGTCTGCCGCGTCGCCCTGCTCATCGGAAACAGGAAGGGGCTCGGCAATCGCGGTGCCTTGCTTTTCAAACGTTATCGTGGAATCGAACTGCGCGGCATCAAACGACATGGTGCTATCGACGTGCTGCTGAGCCTCGAAAGACGTCGTCGCCTCAACAACATCCGTGGACGCCGGTTGCTGGGACTCAAAGGACGTTGTAGCTTCGGCAGCGTCGACGGGCACGGACTGCATAGCCTCGTTCTGCTCGAACTCTTGCGCCGCGCGCTCACGTGCCGCCTCGGCTGCCTGCTGCTGAGCGATAGCCTCCTGCTCGGCAGCCTCACGTGCGACAGCGCGCTTCTCCTCGAAATCGTCGACAAATTTCTTGCCCTTTGCAAGCGCACCCTTAAAGAAGTTGGAAGCGCTGGCGCCAATCGACGAGAACGCGGATGCAATGTCGGCATGGGGCGTTGCCGCGGGAATCTCGGCCGAGAAATCAGTATCGCTCTCGTAAGACACGCGCCTCGGCTGTTCAACGTAATCGTCGTCAGACTCGTCCGCAACGTCTTGCGCCGGCGCGGCGGGAGCCAAAATGTCCAGTCCTGCCGCGGGATCGATCGCGGACACCGCCTCGGGCTCGGCAACGGCAGCGGCAACCGCGGCAGACTCATCATCCACGGTGACAGCGGGCGCAGGTGCAGTCACGACGGGGGCAGGCTCGGGCTCAAACGTCGGTTCCTCGCCCTCCTCGTAATCGAGCGTGCAGGACTCGGGAAGCATTCCGAGCGCACGGATGGCATCCGAACCAAAGCGGATGTTGCCGGCGGCATTGCGATAGAGCTTGGGCTCGGGCTCGGCCGCGACAGGCTCCTCCACCGGCTCGGCAGCGGAAACCTCGTCATTGAACTCTTCAGCCTGGACAGCCTGATTCTGATCCTCGGGCACGATGGCGCCAATCAGCGTCTCGTCGGCAGACGCACCCTCAAAGCCCTCGATCTGCTCGTCGAAAGCCTCGCCCTGTTCAGGCTCGGTCTGGGCGTCGGGAGCAATCGGCTGGCCGAACTCATCCTCGGCGTAGGTAGGCTCTTCATACTCGATGGTGTTGCCGTAGTCGTTTTGCTGTTGGGCCGCGGCATACTCCGCCGCCGCGCGCGCCATTTCCTCGGCACGACGCTTCTGCTCCCCAAAATAGGTATCGAACGGAACATCGTCGGGAAACTCGTTTTCGCCCTGGAAGGGAGCAACGTTGTCCATAACGCCGAGCATAGCGGCGACAGAAGACTTGTTGCACACCGCGCCGGACGTATAGGGAAGAATGTGGCGGCTAGAGATGATATTTGCCGCGTTGGCGAGCGCAACGAGGGAAGCGAGGATCGCGACAATCCACAGCAGAACCTTGAGCGCGCCGGGGAGCGGCAGGATACGCAGGATGGCAACGGCAGCAGGGGCAACCGTGGCAACGGGCAACAGCTTGGCGATGAGTGCACGATACGAAGCATAGGGCTCGCGGGCGAGCAGCTCAGCACGGGGAGAGTCGTAGTGTGCGACAACGACCACCGGGCGGTTGCGCGGAGACGCGAGCGGGCCCGAGGCCTTGTGGTAGGCGATGACATTTTGGCTCACGCCCGTCTTGCCCAGGCGCGAAACCACGGGGTGGCCCGTGCGCTCGAGCACGTAAAGAACGGCGCCGATAATGGCCAGCAAGGTGCCGACCAAGCCGATACCGCCGCCGATGCCCATCAGCAGGGCGCCGGCAAACGCAAGAATACCGGTAACGGCAAATGCCAACCTACTGGGCGCCGGGGCATTGAACTCCTGAACCTCGGGATCAAAGCCGTGGTTGCGGAAGATCTGAGCGATATCCTCGGCAGCCAAGCGCTCTTCTTCGCTGCATGCCGGCGTAATGCCGGTGTTCTGCAGCAGGTGGTTAATATAGTTCTGGGTGTTCGCCATGTGCGCTCCACATCCATAATCCGACAAATAGGCCCAATGCATGCACATTAGAACCGTATATAGTCGAAAGTATACCCCGAGCGAGCGCAAACGACCGAATTCGGGCCATCTTAACGCCCCGAGCGGACAAGGATATAGCCTAATCTCCATATCGGACTAAAATCATGGCAGCAAACCACCTTCTCATGCGAGGACTCTATGACGGCAAGCGACGCGACCGCAACAATTAAAAAGGGGAATTCGGAGCCCGGTTTCGATAAAACGGCTCAGCGCATCCTCAATCTTTTCTTTGTGCTCAACAGCTCCCCCGAACCGCTGACGACCGAGCAGATCGTCTTGGATTCTGACCTGGGATATGGCTCGGGCAACATCGACTCGGATAAGCGCAAGTTTCGGCGCGATCGTGACAAACTGCTCGAGCGTGGCATCTTAATCAAGGAGGTTCGCCCCGCCGGTGCGCAGGAGACCGAGGAAAGCTCGTGGACAATCGACCGCGAGCACACGTTTGCGGCAGGCGGCCTCATTACCGCAGACGATGCCGATATCCTGCTCAACGCCATCGACCAGACACTAGCGGCCGGCTCATCCACTTTTGCCGCACCGCTTGCCGATATTCGCTCCAAGATTGCCTATCTCACCGGTAGGACGGCGGTGGACGAAGTACCGATCCGCCGCTCTCCCACCGTCGATGCGGTATGGAGCGCCTTTGCCGAGCGATGCGCGCTGCGATTTTTATATCAGAACGGACGCGGTGGGCAAAAAGAGCGTACCGTCTGCGTCTACGGCATGTTCGAGCGCGAGGGCGTGGCGTACTTCTGCGGTCTCGACAATGCCACCGACGACATCAGGACATTCCGCTGCGACCGTATCGTTCGCGCTTGGCG
>URKM01000094.1 GCA_900548365.1 uncultured Collinsella sp.
CGAGCCCGTATGCCGCGGGGAGGCTCTTCGCCCAATGGCTTTCTCATATCGTCTTATAACTCGAAGCTTTCCCTCTGCGATGAGAAAAATGGCATCGATTCTTGGGTCATCGACAAGCCGAGCTGCCCGCGCCTCTGCTTCGGTCGTCCGCATCCCGGAAAGGGATAGATCAACCAGGAAGACCGGGCCCTGCCGATCGAGCTTCTCTGTTACGCGCTTGGACATCTTCTTCACCTTGCTGGACTCGACCTTTTTAAAATCGCATGTCGCACCATCAAGCAGGGCATCGGAAGTGTTCCCGTCCGCAAGCTTATGGAGCTCTGGGTTTCTCAGGGCAACTTTGTACCCGGCCCTCGACAGCCAGATCGCCTCTTGGAGCTCCTTTGCCTGTAAGTTGGTACCCCTCTCGATACTGATCGGGTTATCGGGGGTAAGCCCCGCGATCAAAGAGCCGTAGCACCTCTCGTAAGACTCATCATCATCGTTGTTGATAAACTCCTTCCAAGCGTCCTTCAAAAGCTTGTCTAGATGTTTCACCTCATCTCGAAGCTCATCGCGGCTAGATTCATAGACTCTAACCGCCTCGGCTCGAGAATTAATAATTCTCTCGTAGACCCGCTGCTCATGGCGTGGGTCGTGCCCTTCGACGAGCACCGCAAAGGGATCATCTTCGTAACCCGGAACGACCTTACAATCGCAGCGCCTATGGTAGCGGTCCATAATTCCCGCGGTCTGCCGGGAATGGTAGACGGCCCCCCTGCCGGCGAGCATGATGCAGAACGGGCAGTTCTCCGAGCCCGTGGTGACGCGCGCGAACCTGACCCCCGCCTTCTTATCTCTCCCGCAGTTCTCGATGATTGTTCGATTGAGGGAGCGGAGGGCGGCATCGCGGACGAGGTCGGCGCAGCTCTCGGCGAAGCCGTCGATATCCCCGTCCGCGAGCTTCCCGGCTTGGTAGCGGACGGCGCGGTCGACCCCCTTCATCGAGTACACCGTCGATGTCACCGCGGGCGGAAGCCCCTTTCCGGCGGAGAGGGCCTGCCTGTCGTACCACTCCGCTGCAAGCGACGCCGCCCCCTCTCCGGCGATCTGCGTATATCCCGACATGATCGCCTTCGCCTGCTCGCGGACCTCGGCGACCCCCGCGGAGGGATTCATATTGCACCAGGCGACGATCTCCGTTTTAGCGCGGTCGGCCAACCCGTCCGAGAACGATTTGACCGCCTTGTTATAGGCGTCGAACTCCTTTTCCCCGATCATCGGTTGTCACCAAGCACCGCACTCGCGGCAAGATCCGGGTTCGACGGCACCGGAAGGCCCGCCCCCTGCGTTGCCTGCGCGAGCAGCACGCGCGACTGGGCGCGCATGCGGTCGCTGCGCAGGCGCTGGATCTGGTCGTCCGAGAAGCCGAGCTCCTCGAGGAGCACGTCGCTCTCGGCGAGCCACGGCACGGCCTGGACGTCCTTGAGCATGGCGTCGGCCTGCGTGACCACCGAAGGCATGGCGGGGTTGCGGAACTTGGGGCAGATCCGCAGGCGGCGCGCCGCCTGCTCGGCGTACGTGGTGCCCTCCTTGATGGCGAGCGCCATGAGGGCCACGTGCGCGAGGGCCTCGCCGTTGTCGGCGTTGAGGTTCTGAGCCTCCACGACGAGCGCCTCCTTGGCGGCGTAGATCGCCTCCGCGCTCGACGGGTTGTCGGACACGACGCCGAGCTCGCTCAGCGGCACGTTGGTCTCGCCGGAGAAGCGCGACGCGAGCGAGCGCATGTAGTCGATGTGCGGCTGCATGCTGCCCTGGGTCAGCTGCCCGAACTGCGGCATGTCGCCGTTCTCGTCGCGGCTGACGGCGAAGATGTTTCCGATGTAGGCGTCCCACTTGGTCTTGCCGCCCAGCACGTCCTCGTCCGCGCCCAGCAGGTACTTCTGCGGAGCCGTGAAGAACTCGGCGCTCACCTCCGAGCGCAGCGCCGCGCGCATGGCGTTGTCGGTGATGCTCATCACCGACCGGCTGATGCGGCTGCGGCCGAAGGGGCGGTCGAGGTCCGCGTCGTAGGCAAGCCGCTCCATGAGGCAGCGCCCCATCTCGAAGTCCTCGCTGTACGCAGCCTCCCAGAGGCCGCGAGCGCCGCGGCGGATGCGGATGACGTTGGTCTCCGTGTAGACGTCGACCCAGGTGGGCTTGCCGGTCCTGCGATCCGAGTCGACCACCACCATGCCGCACTTTATGCGGTTGCGCGGGCGGTCCCAGATCGCCGCGGCGCTCGTTGCCGGGTAGGCGTTGACCACCACGGGCGGCTCGCCGGCGGACTCGTCTCCCGCGGTGACCGTCAGGAACGCGCAGCTGTGCGTGAGCTCGCTGCGCACGGCCTGCCGGTACTTTCGCTTGAGCCCCGTCATGTCCACGATCTCGGCGAGCTCGTCGCACACGTCCTCGTCCGCGCACGTGAACCCGTCGAACTGAGAGCGCGCGCCCAGGCTGTCGACCGCCTTCACGGGCCAGCCGCACGCCTGCTCGAGGTTCCTCAGCTCGGGCGGGATGGAGATGCCGAGGTCGCGGGCGCGCCGGTGCATGCGGTAGTAGTTCGACCTGAGCGCGTTGCGCGTCGACTTGGCGCGCCACGTCTCGCAGAGGTCGAACACCGCCAGGCCGTCGCCGGCGCGGAGCCCCCGCGCGCACGCGATGTCGGTCGAGATCTCGATGCTCACCAAGCCACCTGCTTTCGCTTCGGATTACGTTTCGTCGTCTTGAGCGCCCACAGCGCGAGGCTCGCGGCCTCGATGGGGCACGACGCGTCGCCGCCCCACGCCCAGCCGCC
>URKM01000095.1 GCA_900548365.1 uncultured Collinsella sp.
GTCTGGTACATGGGCGAGCGGGACGAGAGACAGTAGGAACGGAAAAGAGGTGGGAACGCATGAGGCCATTAGCTTTGGATGGCGTGCGGGCATATTACGAATCGGGAAACGGCGCCACGTTCGGCGGCGAGGAGTTTAATGTCTACTGCGACGAGAGCTGCCATCTCGAGCACGATCGCTTCAAGGCGATGTCGCTCGGGGCGGTATGGTGCCCCAAATCGAAAGTCAGGGAGATAAGCAAGCGCCTCGTGGAGATAAAGGCGAGGCATGGCGTCGGGATGGGCGCCGAGGTCAAGTGGACGAAGGTGTCGCCATGCAACTACGACCTCTACGTCGACATCATCGACTATTTCTTCGATGACGACGACCTGCACTTCAGGGGTCTTGTAGTTCCCGACAAATCAAAGCTGGACCACGCCCGCTTCAACCAGGACCATGACCTCTGGTACTACAAGATGTACTTCACGATGCTGAAGACCATCTTCTCCCGCGACGCGCGGTATTACGTCTATATCGACATAAAGGACACCCATTCCGGGCGAAACGCCCAGAAGCTCGAGAACGTGCTCGCGAACGATGCGTACGATTTCAACCATGAGATCGTGAGGAGGGTGCAGCCCATACGCTCCGACGAGGTCCAGCTGATGCAACTCGTTGACATCCTTACCGGCGCCATCGCGTATCGCCACAACCACGACGCCATCATGCCATCGGATAGCGTCACGAAGATCAGGCTCATCAATAGAATTATCCAGAGGTCGGGCCTCTCTCTCGTCAAGACCTCGCTCCTCAGTGAAAAGAAGATGAACCTACTGGTCTGGCAGGCCGGGGGAATCACATCATGAACTGCTGTTGGATACCGCCCCTAGTCGAAAGGGACAGCTCGCGTCCCTGGAGCGAATACGACGCTCTTGTCTATAGCATCTTCAGGCGTGATTTCATCGAGGGCAGGCCCGTCTACCACGGGAAACCGGTAAAGATACGGTACCAGCCCATGCTGGAGGGACGGGCAGAAGCCTTTTGGCACCTTACCTGCAGGGACTACGACCATAAGTCGGGGCTGCCGGAGGACCGTGTGCCCGATCTCGAAAGGTGCAGGCGCATCAGATGGCCGAAGGCGTTCATCGAGAATGCTGAGAGGTGCCCCAAAAGTCCCGGCTGCGGAGGCGTTATAGCTTGGAAGGCGGAGCATCGCGCAAGGAAGAGCCGTAATGGCACCCAGATAAGGGAACGGATTAAGTTTTACCTTGAGGAAGAGAGCTACATTGTCGTATTCGAGCCGAGAGAGCACTACTGTCTGCTGATAACCGCGTATTACGTCGACAACGACCACAGCAGGAAGATGATTGAGCGCGAGATGGCGAGAAACCACGCCGAAAAAGCAGGAGGCGCTGTTTGGGCGCCTCCAGAGGACTCCTTCACACACACGGTGGATGAGCTATCCCGATTATCGCCCCATCGCGGCGAAATGTAAACCGAACACGTTGTGGAGATTGGGGGCCGGCAAGGGCGAGATTCCATGCGTCTACATCTAGGGAGGTGATGCCCATGAAAGCAAAAAATCTCGGGACCGCAGGCTGATGCCGCGACCCCGAGACTAAGGAGACGGCCCCTGCACTTTGGAACGTGAGACGGGGCCGGAGTCAGAACCGGGCGAAACGGAGAATATGCCCGCGATCTGAACGGATCTGATTATATGACAAAGAAGCAGCGCCGCCGCGTCTGGGGCTCCGTGACCGAGATGAGGCGCGGCAAGAAGTACGTCCTGCGCTGGATGCAGAACACGCCGCAGGGCCGCAGGCGCAAGACCAAGACCGTGTACGGAACCTACCGCGAGGCGTGCGCGGAACTCGACCGCATCCACGTCGAGCACGCCGACGACGCCCCCGTGCCCACCATAGCCAAGGCCTACGAGACGTGGCTCGTCCCCAAGATGGCCGCACAGGTCGAGGCGGGGACCCTCGCCCCCAACACCCGCGACCTCGTGCTGCGGTCGTGGAGAAACTACGTCGGACCCCGCTGGGGGCAGACGCCCGTCGACCAGCTGCGCGCCGTCGAGCTGCAGGACTGGCTGCTGACACTGCCCGCCGCCACCGCCGACACCGCCCTGCTCACCCTGCGCAAGGTCTACGCCTGCGTCTCGACCTTCATCCGCCTGCCGCTCGACCCCTTCGCCGCCAGCGTCAGGTACACCATGCCCACCCGCAAGACCCGCGAGCGCTCAAAGCGCGTCTACACCCTCGACGAGGCCCTGGGCGTCCTCGACGCACTGCGCGGCAACCCCCTGGAGCCCGCGTTCATCCTCGCGTGCTTCGGCTCCTGCCGCTCGGGCGAGTCGCTTGGCGTGCGCACCGACGAGGTCATGCGCTGGGAGCGTAGCGGCACCGTCCTCGCCTCCGCCGACATCTGCCGCCAGATGCAGCAGTCCGGCACCGAGCCGGTGGGCGCCCTCAAGACCGCCAGGTCCGCCCGCACCGTCGTGATCCTGCCGCAGGCCGCCGACCGCCTCGTCGAGATAGCGGCCTCGCGCGCCGCCGAGGGCCGCGAATGGCTGAGCGACCGTGGCGACGGGCTGCCCATGAACCGGAGCATCTGCAACAACCGCTGGCGGAAACTCTGCGCCGCCCGCGGCATCGAGCACATCCCGTGGTCGAACCTGCGCAACTCGTGGCGTACGATAGCGGAGGTCGAGCTTCGCCTGCCGTGGGACCTCATCGAGATGCT
>URKM01000096.1 GCA_900548365.1 uncultured Collinsella sp.
ACATTTCCGCTGGTAGATAGCCATATGGAAACGCGAACGTTCCCACCTTTTTACGCACGTGGACAAGCGCGTGCGTTTGCCCACGAGCGTAAAAAGGGGGTAACGTTTAAAGAAAAGGCCCCGGTTTCCCGGGGCCTTTCGGCTACTCGACCTTGGTCGGCTTGATTCCGATTGCCTCGGCCAGCCTCTCAAGCGTCTCCGTCCAGCTTCTGCCGTCTGTGCGCGGCCTGACGTATGCGGTTGCTCTCCGCCTCTTCCTCGAGCCGCCTCTTCCGCTCCGCCAGATAGCACCCCTTGCACAGCCTCCACTTCTTCGCCTGCGCCGACGTGTCGAACACGGGCCGCGCGTCGCACACGATGCACAGCCCATCCGTTCCGGTCGAAAAGCGCCCGTACCGCTGCCGCGCGTGCCTCACGGCGCTCGGCGTCACCCTGAGGTCCGCCGCGATCTCCGCCGCCGTCCGCTCCGGGTGCGCCTGCATCCGCCTTATCATCTCGTCCGTCCACAGGACGTAAGAGGAGCGCCCCTTCCGGAGCGCCCACTCGTCCCTCAACGGATGTGCTGACTTTGTGGATGGGCCTTTTGGCCCATCTCCTACATGTGGCCTACACGCCATTCGCATACCCCCTCGCGCTCGGTTTGCTTCGGTTACCATACCAAGCGCCGGGGACCACCTCACGCACGGCGCTCGATTATCGCCCCGCACTTCGGGCAATGGACGGCCTCATACGCCAGCATGTCCCCAAAGCCGATATGTTCCCAGATCTGTCCATCCCATCCGCAGTCGGAGCAGTGGAAGTAGCCGTCGACCATCCGCTTGCCCGGGATGAACGGATCCTGCTTGTGCTCGACAAGGTCGAGGCACGTCGGGCGGTCGATTAGGTCGGCGATTTTTTCGAGCGGCGCATCAGAGTTGCAGATTGCGTTTTTGTTGCCGAACAGAGCCTCCGATATTTCGGAGCACTTAACGTAGGAATCGCCACAGCAGTTACAACTACGTAGGAACCTCGCAGCCTCAATCCGTTCTTCATCGCTAATCCTCATACAGCACCTCAAGCCCGTACGCGACGGCGGCATCATGCTCGATGCGGCATCCGCGTGCGTTCTCCCAGCCCTTGCAGAAGTAGGCCGCATGGCACAGGCTCATGCTCTCGAGCGACTTGGCGAGATAGCACAGCGGGACCCGCACCACGCCGCGCTCCTCCATGGCCGCGTCGCTGTACCATTCGTCGGTGAACAGGGTATTTACGAACTCGTAGCCCATCTCACGCAGTTTAGCGTGTGCCTTATCCCTCGTCTCCGCGATCTCCTCGTCGGTCTTGCCGGCCATGGGCTGAGAAATCATCGCTCGCTTATTCAAAATGGCTCACCCTTTCATTCCATAGATCTGCGGCGAACTCCTCGGCGTACTCGAGGTCCGTCCGTGCGCCGCATCCCAAGCAGCTCACGTAGAAGGTGCGCAGACCTTGATACTTGCCCTGCTGCATCTCAGCATCGCCACCGCAGAACGGACAGAGCTTCAGCTCGATCTCGTCCATCAGTCCTCCTTGCGCTGGAACCCGAGCTGCTCGGTTATGTCGTTCTCGTTGAACGTCCACGAGTACATGTCGAACACTTCATACGAGTCGTCGATGATGACATTCGATACGTTCACCTCACGCGGCCGGCCATCCTCTTGCATGACCACGGCAACCGGCTGACAGGTTTTACCCGTATCCCTGCTGCTCGAGGATATGCAGCAGTCGAGATCGGTGGTCGTCTTGTCGAAAACGCCGACGAGCAGTGCTTTCTCGTAGCCGGTCTTTGAGTCCGTCCTGAACGACTGGACGAAGCACGGCACAAGGTTGCTAGTCAACATCAGTCCTCACCTTCTCCAGCTTGCGCCCGCAGAACGGGCAGAAGTTAATCGGGGTGCTCCATGCGAACGGCGGGTCGACAACAATGACATACTCGCCGTCATTTGGCTCATTTATCCACATCTCGACTCCCTCTTCGTCATCGCCGAAGTTGAAATGCGGCTTTCCGCAGTAGGGACAATCGCTAGGCATCGCCCTCACCCCTCAGCTTGTGGATGCGGTCGGCGATGTCGCGCATAACAACCCTTTCGCAGGTTTCGCCTTTGTCGGCAATGCACGATGAGCAGTCGCACGCGCTTTTGCCAAAATAGGCGCAGGCTTCATAATTCAGCGCGTCCGCGCCCCTGCCCAAGTCCTCTTCCAGCTTCTCCCATGTGTCTGGCGTGGTGAGGTACACGAGTGCCGGATCGAGTGCAAATCCACGGTCGGTAATCGCACGCCATTTGTTCGACCATCCGTCACTCAAATCAAAGTCCGTGGTGAATGTCCAGCGCACGATGCTATATACGTTCCCGACACGGTTGAACAGCGCCACGGTATCTAGAGGTATCTCTCGTCCCTCGGCATCTCTTGGCAATTCGACACTCATAGCCCAAACTCCTCGTAGTCGCGGCACTCGCCGCACTCGTCCTCGCAATACAGCAGGTTCTCCATGAGCCACGCCACAGCCCACTTCGCCAGGCGCCAGAACCCTTCCTTGCGCTCGGGCGCCTCCGCGTCGTAGGCGCGCTCGAACTCGAGGTGGCAGTAGCCGTAGTCGACATGGATGTCGCTGCCGCAGAAGTGCCTGCAGTTCCCGCACATCCTAGGCTCGCAGGCCCCGCCGAAGTGGCGCTCGA
>URKM01000097.1 GCA_900548365.1 uncultured Collinsella sp.
GTGCCCGCGATGGCGGACGCGGCCGCGATGGCGGGCACGGACGCGGGCACGGACGCGGGCTCGGTCTCGCCGGCGTCCTACGACGTTGGCGATGCGACCGTTTGCCCTACCGAAGCGCTGGGGATGATTGACGTCACGCCGCCCGTTGCTCACAATGCTACTGTTGATGAAACTGGTATGAAAACTGGTATTACTACCGAACGCGATGCGGATGGGGAGGTGCTCGATGCTGCCGATGACCACGAGTGATCAGACGCCGTGCGGCGCTCTGTTCGAGATCCTGAAGCGCTACGGCGGCATCAGCCATAAAGAGCTCGCCTCGCTCATCTTGTCCGAGCGGCCGCTTTCCGATGGGCGCAGCCCCATGAGCAGGGCATCGGACCGCACGTGGGTGTCGCGCTTCGTGGTGCACGCGCCCGTCGGTTCGGTGCAGACCCGCTACTTCCGCGACTACGGCGTGGCGGCGCGGCGCATCATGGATCGCCTGCGCACGCAGCGCAAGGGCGCGCTTTCTTGCCAAGAGGTTCTCGCCATGGTTTGCGGCGAGCAGGGCAAGGCGATGGCGACCGCGCTGGATGCGTGCCATCAGGACGTGCGCCTCTACCAGAACGCGCTCGTACGCATGCGCGATGGCGAGGGCTACACGGTGGGCGAGCGCGCCGAGGCGGCCATGGTGCTGTTCGTGGCAGCCGGCTGCTCCGCCGACGTCGGGTATGCGGTCGAATACGCCATGAACTACATCAGAAGCGTTTTGGGCGGCCAGCTCGGCACGCCCACCTCTCGTCCCGTGCGCGTGGCATGCGGCGGCGAGATCGATGACGTGATTGATGAGCGTCATACGCTGGGCGTGGTGCGCATCGCCGGGGGATGCATCTCGAGCGACCCCTACTGGGTCGATCCTGAATCCGACGGCGTCGAGATCGGCGCGCTGGTAACCGGCCCCTTCGACATCGCGGACGTGGACGGAGACGTGTCGGCGCGCCATGCGCGCATCTGGTACGACAATGCCGAGGGTGGTCGCTGGCTGCTGCAGGATCTCGAGTCCACCAACGGCACGATCGTGGTGGGTGGCGACGACGGCGAGCCGACGCGCGTCGCCCCGGGCGGAACCGCGCAGATCCATCCCGGCGACGAGCTGCATCTGGGTGCCACGACGGCTTTCATCCTCATCGAGGGCTCTGCCGACATGGTGTAGCCGCCCGGTTCGGCGCCGATCTGGGGCGCGGCGGGCGCCTGCCTGGGGTGCCGGCACCGATCTGGGGCGCGGCGGACACGGGACGGAGTGCGTCCGGCGCCGCGTGTCCCCTTGCTATGCGCATATGGCCGCGGACCAGCACGGGTGGGTCACGTTTTTCGTACTGATTTCAGGATGGCGTGAGTATAGCGGTGACCTGCAGCAACAAAGCGCAGGTCAAAAAATGGCACAAACGAGGTATACAAAGCACCTTTCGCGTTGAGTACGAAAAACGCGGCCCACGTGATGGCCGATTAGATCGTCTTGGGTCTCAGAAAAGCGCCTGCCCCTCCTTATGAGGCCCTAGGTCTCAGAAAAGTGCCTGTCCCCTTTTTGAGAGTCCCTTTCTGAGAGGGGGCGCCGCGCGCCGCCTCCCTAGAAGCCGAAGTCTAGCGGCGCGAAGGCGATGCTGGTCTTGAGCGGGCGCAGGCTCTGGACCTGCTTGGTCTGGTTCGCGAGCTCTTGCCCTGCTCCGTGCCTGCTAGTCTCGCTCGGGGCTCGAGAGCCGCAGGCTTATTGCCTGCGCGACGGTGACGTAATCGGTGTTGTCCACCATATCCTTCAGCCGCAAGCCCTTTCTCTTGAGCTGCCCGGTGCGATCGGTCGAGGTCCAGAAGTAGTCCTCACTCAGATCGTTGAGTTCGGAGGAAATATCTTGCCCGTCACCGGGATAGAGTTCGTCTGGGCCGTTTATCGCGACTGCTTCCGGCTCGAAGTCCCAAGCGAACGAGAAAGCGATGCCGTACTTTCCTTCGGGTAGGCGCGAGACAAGCTCGTTGAAATATCCGATGGCGGCGGAAGAGGTCTTGTCGCGGATGGTGAAATAAGTTAGATAAGTTGATCCAAGCGCCTCCATATAATGTTGAGGGTACAACGAGTACGGATAGAACATCTTGAGTCTGTTGGCCTCCGCCTCCGTCTTCAGATCCTTAGCGAGAAGATTCTTTTGATCGCGGGCGTCTTTGATGATGTCGGTGGCGATCGCATGTGCCAACTTGGTCATGTTCTCCTCGTTCGCCGCGATCGCGAACGTAGCGTTGCAACCCATGTCCTGCTCCTATCTAGCGGTGGATTGAAGATGCTTTCAGCCTGCTCCTTCTTGCGGTCGATTTGTTGCGCAACAAATGCGAGTGGTGCGGGCGCGGCTGCGGGCGCGTGCTCGTGAGCGGACGGCAGCGGGATCTCCGCAAGTGGCGAGCGGAACATGAGCCGTAATGGCTCCGCGGGCGCGGTTGGAGCCACATGGTGCAGCGGGCGGAGTCGTTGGCGTCCCGCGGTGGCTCCAACATGGGGCTGGAGCCATTCGATGCGGTTGATGGCGGCTTTTGTGTGCCGAAATGGCTCCAAACACGTGATCGGAGCCGTGCGGCGCGCTCCCGGCCCGCCCGATCCGCGCCGCCAACCGCCGACC
>URKM01000098.1 GCA_900548365.1 uncultured Collinsella sp.
CGGCTGCCACGGCCACCGCGGCCGTCCCCGGCACCGCTGCCGAAACGGTCGCCGCCGCCTCGCCCGCGCCGGTTTCCGCAGCGGACGTCGCGCCCGCGGCGGAGCGCATGGATGTTCCCGCCGAGGACCCGGCGGCCCTCAACGCCCGCATCGCCGCCGCGCTGGCGTCCGAGCTCGGCCAGCCCGCCTCGCGCATCGAGGCTGTCGTCGCGCTGATCGACGAGGGGGCGACCATCCCCTTCATCGCGCGCTACCGCAAGGAGGTCACGGGCGGCATGGACGACGTGGCGCTCCGCGCGCTCAACGAGCGCCTGGCATACCTGCGCAACCTCGAGCAGCGCAAGGCGGACGTCATCGACCTCATCAACATGCAGGGCAAGCTTACGCCCGAGCTGCTTGGCGAGATCCGCTCCGCCACGGTGCTCCAGCGCGTCGAGGACCTCTACAAGCCGTATCGCAAGAAGCGGGCCACCCGCGCCTCGAAGGCGCGCGATGCCGGCCTGGAGCCCCTCGCCAACCTCATCCTCATGCAGCCCGCCCATAGCGACGACCCCCTGAAGGTCGCGGAGGGGTACCTCAACGCGCCCGCCGGCTACGCCACGGCCGAGGCGGCGCTCGCCGGCGCGCAGGACATCGTGGCAGAGCTCGTCGCCGAGGACCCCGAGAACGTGGCCGACCTGCGCGAGTTCACGCAGAAGACGGCCGCCATCGAGTCCGAGGCCGTGGATGCGGACGAGAAGACCCCCTACGAGCCGTATTACGAGTTCGCCGAGGCCGCCCGCACCATCCCCAACCACCGTATCCTGGCCATCAATCGCGGCGAGCGCGAGGGCAAGCTGCGCGTGCGCGTGCGCGTGGACGGGGAGGCGGCGTCGAGCCGCCTGGTGAGCCGGTATCCGCGCCGCCGCGGTCCGTTCGCCCCGGTGCTCGAGGGCGCGGTGGCCGACGGCTACAAGCGCCTGATGGCCCCCTCGCTCGAGCGCGAGCTGCGCGTCGACCTCACGGTGCGCGCCCAGCTCGACGCCATCAAGGTGTTCGCGAAGAACACCGAGGGCCTGCTGCTTCAGCGCCCCGTGCGCGGCGCCCGCGTGATCGCGCTCGATCCGGGCTACCGCGCCGGCTGCAAGGTGGCGGTGCTCGACGAATACGGCAAGCTGCTGGATCACACCATCCTGTATCCCACGCCGCCGCGCCGCGACATCGCGGGGACCAAGCGCGAGCTGCTGCGCCTCACGCGCAAGCACCGCATCAACACCATCGTGGTGGGCAACGGAACGGCGAGCCGCGAGACGGAGGAAGTGGTGGCCGCGTTCATCGCCGAATCGGCGCCCGACCTGCGCTACACGATCGTTAACGAGGCGGGCGCATCGGTGTACTCCGCCTCTGAGCTGGCGAGCCAGGAGTACCCCGACCTGGACGTGACCACGCGCGGCGCCATGAGCCTGGGACGCCGCCTGCAGGACCCGCTGGCCGAGCTCGTCAAGATCCCGCCACAATCCATCGGTGTGGGCCAGTACCAGCACGACCTCGACCAGGCGGAGCTCGGCCGGGCGCTCGGCAACGTGGTCGAGGACGTCGTGAACCGCGTGGGCGTGGACCTCAACACGGCGAGCGCGAGCCTGCTGTCCTATGTCTCGGGCATCACCTCGACGGTTGCCAAGAACATCGTGGCCTACCGCGAGGAGAACGGCGCGTTCACCGACCGGCGCCAGCTGAAGAAGGTGCCGAAGCTCGGCCCCAAGGCGTTCCTCAACTGCGCGGGCTTCCTCCGCATCGCCGGCGGCAAGAACCCGCTCGACGCCACCAGCGTGCACCCCGAGAGCTACGACGTGGCCACCGAGCTGCTGCACCGCGCGCACGTCGAGCCCGCGGCGCTGGCTGCCGGCGGCGTCCCCGGCATCGCCAAGCGCGTGGGCGCCCTGGGCGAGCTGGCAAGCGAGCTGCACTGCGGCGTGCCCACGCTGCGCGACATCGTGGCGGAGCTCGAGAAACCGGGTCGCGATCCGCGCGACGACGCGCCCGAGGTCATCTTCTCGCAGGCTGCCCGCAGCATCGAGGACCTCGAGGTGGGCATGGAGCTCAAGGGCACCGTCCGCAACGTCGTGGACTTCGGCGCCTTCGTCGACGTGGGCGTGCACCAGGACGGGCTCGTTCACATCTCGAAGCTGGCAGACCGCTTCGTGAAGCATCCGAGCGAGGTCGTCTCGGTGGGCGACACCGTGACCGTCTGGGTGACGGGCGTCGACCGGGCTCGCCAGAAGATCTCCCTCACGATGGTGAAGGGGAAGATGGACCGCTAGGGTCGTCTCCCGCGGGACGCGGATGCCCCGCTGCGCCCGCCCCG
>URKM01000099.1 GCA_900548365.1 uncultured Collinsella sp.
GTGCGGGGCTGCGCCGGCCGCCGCGCCGACTAGACCGCACGGATGATGACCGCTTCGGATGGAAGCTCCTGCTCGGAGCCGTCCGCCGCGGTGATGCAGGCGCGGCCCCAGATGTCGAGTCCCGAGAACACGCCCATCGCAACGGGCAGCCCGTTGGGGGAAAGCGCTGCCGCCTGGTGACCCAGCAGCGGCACCAGGTCGAAGTAATCGGACAGCACCGGCGCCATGGGACCGGGCGCAGGACGCGTCGCGAGCAGGTGCTCCCATGCGGCCACCTTTTCGGCAATCGCCCGAGCCAGATCAGCGCGCAGCTCGTCGCGCTCGGGAAGGGTCACCGCCGCGCGTCGGGCGGCGCCCTCGAGCACGGGCAGGTCCACGCTCAGCGTCACGCTGGCGGCGGGACCGTTCTCGCTCGCATGGGCGTGCACGAGCACCTTGCCCATGAACAGGTCGAAATCGAATGTCGAGGTATCGGCGCTCATGGCCTCGCGCGGCTTGACCGCGGCTTCGCCGCCCACCGCTCCTGCCGGATACTGCGCGCGGCGGGCGACCAGGTCGGCAGGCCAGCCGATGCCCACTTGCTCGGACAGGCCCATCGCATGCAAGCGCTCGACCACGCCCATCGCGCACACCTGCGGCAGCGCGATGAACTCCATCATCTTCACCTTGGGGGTAAGCTCCAACTCGACGCAGAGCTGATCGACCTCGGACATTCAGCACCAACCTTTCCGGGGACCACCCCGCCTATAAATCGAGGCGGCCCGAACCCGTCGAGCCGCCCCTCGCTTGAGAACCATGCCATCTGACGCGCCGGTGCACCCCGCGGCCAACCTCGCTCCGGTCGTTACCATCCACGACGACGTCGGGCGCGACACCGCAGCACCGACGGTCGCGCGACCCCGCGGCGGGTTCGCTACATCGTGCCGAGCTCGCCCACCACGTGGCCCACGCGCTCCTCGGCCTCCTTCACGTCCACGCCCTCGTAGCGGAAGAAGCGCGCCGGGTCGTGCATGAGGTCCTCGAGCGGCACCAGAACGAAATCGCGCTCGCCCAGATACGGATGGGGCAGACGCAGACGGTCGCCGCCGTGCACCTCCCCGTCCATCCAGAGCAAGTCAAGATCGATGATGCGCGGGCCGTTGACGCGCGCGCTCTTCGTGCGGTTGCGGCCCATGCGGTCCTCGATCTTCAGCAGCTCGTCCAGCAGAATGAGCGGCGCCAGCTCGGTCTTGATCTCGATCACCGCATTCGCGAACGCATCCTGGCGTTCCTCGTACGCCGGCTCGCTCTCATAGATGCGCGAGCAGCTCGATACGCAGGTCATAGGAATCGCGGCGATGAGGTCCTTGGCCGCGCGGATGTTGTCGGTGCGCTTGCCCAGGTTGGACCCGATGGCCACGAACGCGCGGCGCGGCTGCGGGCGCGCGATGGCCCAGAAACCGTTGAGGAACTGGGCGAAACCGGCGACGTCGTGCACGCGGACGATGTTCGCCCCGAGCTGGATGGCGCCCAGGCACACGCCGTAGGTGGCGGCGTCGCGATCATGCACGTCAGCCACGCCGGAGATGGCCCCCACGAATCGCTTGCGCGACACGGCGCACAGGAGCGGGTAACCCAGCGAAGCGAGCTTGGCCGTCTCGCGCTGGATGACGATATCCTCGTTCGCATCCTTGCCGAAGCCCGCGCCCGGATCGATGCAGATGCGCTCGCGCGCGACGCCCGCGTGGATGAGGGCGCGCGCCTGATCGGACAGGAAGCCCATGACGCGTCGCATGATGGGCGCCGAATCGGGCAGCGTGAAGCGGCGGAGCTGGGACGTGGTGCCCGTGGCGGCGTCGCGGCGCGCCGAGCGGGCCATGATCGCGGCGAGCTCGTCGTTCGCGTAGACCGCGCGCTCCTCTTCGGCGCTCTTCGCTGCCGCGGCCGCGACCGCGGCTGTCGCCGGGGCCTCCGACTTCGTTGCGGGCTCGACGGCCTTCTCGGGCTCGACGGCCGCCTCGGATCCGTTGGGCATATCGCCGAAGGGCAGCTGCGGCTGGACGAGTCCGCCCAGCACGCCGCCCTTGCGGCGGGCCCGCGTCGCCTTGGCTGCCGCGGCGGCCTTCGCAGCGGCGGCAGCCTCGGCTGCCTCGGCGGCGGCGCGCGCCTTTTC
>URKM01000100.1 GCA_900548365.1 uncultured Collinsella sp.
GGCAAGATCGGTGAGGGTACGACCGGTGCGCTTGAGCACGGCCAGCAGCTGCAGAGCCGTCACCAGGCCGTCACCGGTGGTGTTGTGCTCCAGGAAGATGATGTGCCCGGACTGTTCGCCGCCGATGACGGCGCCGTCTGCGAGCATGCGCTCCAGAACGTAACGGTCGCCCACGGCGGTCTGGACCATCTCGAAGCCCTGCTCCTTCATAGCGATGGAGAAGCCCAGGTTGCACATGACGGTCGAGACGATCTCGGAGTTGGCGAGCTTGCCACGGGCGGCCAGGTCGGAGCCGCAGATGGCCAGGATGTAGTCACCGTCGATCTCATTGCCCTCGCTGTCCACGAACAGCACGCGGTCGGCGTCGCCGTCGTGGGCCAGGCCGATGTCAGCATGGGTGCGCAGCACGAGCTCGCGCAGGGGCTCGAGGTGCGTAGAGCCGCACTCAACGTTAATGTCAGTGCCGCAGTAATCGGTGTTGATAGCGTGCACCGTGGCGCCCAGGCGCTGCAGCGCGACGGGCGTAGTCTGGCAGGAAGCACCGTGACCGCAGTCGACGGCAACGACCAGGCCATCGAGCCTCAGGCCATCAAGCGTATCGATGGCGTGGTCGACGTATGCCTTGCGGGCGTCCTTCATCTTGATGATGTGGCCCACGCCGGCACCGGTCGGCAGCGTGTCGGCAGCCATGGCTTCCTCGGACATGACCCAGGCGCTGATCTCTTCCTCGACAGCATCGGGAAGCTTCATACCCTTGCGGCTAAAGAACTTGATGCCGTTGAACTCCGGCGGATTATGCGAAGCAGAGATGACGATGCCGCCGTCGAGCTCGTTCTGAACAGTGAGCAGCGCCACGGCCGGCGTGGGGATGACGCCGCAGCAATGCGGGCGGCCGCCCTCGGCCATAATGCCGGCGGTCAGAGCGCTCTCGAGCATGGTGCCCGAAAGGCGCGTGTCACGGCCGATGCAGATGTCCGGACCAAGGAACTTGGTCGCCGCGCGGCCCAGGCGAAACGCAAGGTCGCACGAGAGATCGGCATTGGCGACGCCACGGACGCCGTCGGTACCGAAGATGTTCTGGGGCATAGGATCGCTCCTTCCCTAGCAGGCGATATGCAACCGCCCACCCTAGTCGAAAAAGAAAAGCGGGACCCGCCGAGGAATCGGCAGGCCCCGCTTGTACATTGTATCTCGAAAGGAGATAAAACCTTAGCGCTTGGAGAACTGGGGAGCGCGGCGGGCCTTCTTGAGGCCGTACTTCTTGCGCTCGACCACGCGAGCATCGCGCGTAAGGAAACCGGCCTTCTTGAGGTCAGCACGGTAGTCGCCAGCGTTCAGAAGAGCGCGAGCGATGCCCAGGCGCAGAGCGCCGGACTGACCGGAGATGCCGCCGCCATCGCACAGAGCGATAACGTCGAACTGACCGGCGGTGTCGGTCACCTTGAAGGGAGCAAGGGCGTTCTCAACGAGCTGATGACGGCCGAAATACTGCTCGGCGTCACGCTTGTTGATGGTCACCTTGCCGGTGCCGGGGACGAGACGGACGCGGGCGACGGCGTTCTTACGACGGCCGGTACCCTGGTAGACAACGGTGTTCTCAGCCATCTTTAAGCCTCCAGCTCAATCTTCGTGGGGTTCTGGGCAGCGTGCGGATGCTCGGCACCAGCGTAGACCTTAAGCTTGGTCATCTGGGCACGGCCGAGGGTGGTCTTGGGCAGCATGCCGCGAACGGCGCGCTCGATGACCTTCTCCGGGTGCTTCTCCATAGCCTGGCGGAAGCTCTCAGCCTTGAGGCCGCCGTTGTAGCCGCTGTGGCGATAATAGGTCTTCGTGTCGGCCTTGTTACCGGTAAGCTGGACCTTATCGGCGTTGATGACGACAACGAAGTCGCCGCAGTCGCTGTTGGGCGTGAACTGGGGCTTGTTCTTACCGCGCAGGATCATTGCGATCTGGGTGGCAAGACGGCCCAGGACAGCACCATCGGCGTCGACGAGAACCCAGTTGCGCTGGACCTCGCCCTGCTTGGCGTAGTGAGTCGATTTCGAAATCACTTAGACTCCTCCATGTACAGTACGTGTTGTTACAGAGATTCACGGGGCTCTGCAAGTAACCCGTCCATATTACCCCGCTCGCCG
>URKM01000101.1 GCA_900548365.1 uncultured Collinsella sp.
AAAACTCAGTACGACCGTGCTTATACCCAGCCGCCCGCAAAGCAACCACTCGCGGTCGGCTCTTTTATCAAAAGCGCCGCAAACCCCTTTCTTCAGATATGGGGATATAAGGCGCATCGGCGTCAGCCGATATACATATACGGCTGCAAGTGGTATACTGTTTGTATGGATAGATACAGAAGCAACGACAACATAGTCTGGAGCTGCGACTACCATGTGGTCTTCTGCCCGAAATACCGCAGAAAGGTGCTCGTGGACGGCATCGACTCCCGCTTCAAGGAGGTCGCGCACGAGGTTGCGGAAGAGCTCGATTTCGAGATAAGGGAAATCGAGGTCATGCCCGACCGCGTGCACATGCTCATCTCGGTCGACCCCCAGTTCGGCATCCACCGGGCCGTAAAGCGCATCAAAGGCAGGACCAGCCATGACTTGCGCACCGAGTTCCCGCAGCTGAAGCGCAAGCTGCCGACGCTCTGGACGAACAGCTACTTCGTCTCGACCGTCGGCGGGGCGACGCCCGAGACCGTCAGGCAATATATCGAGGACCAGAAGAACGCATGAGGGCCATGGACAAGAGCTTCGAGTACCGCATATACCCGAGCGCCGATCAGGAGGCCCTCCTGCAGAAGACCTTCGGCTGCTGTCGCTGGGTCTACAACAGGGTGCTGGCGATGAGGCGGGACGAGTACGCGCGGACGGGCAAATCGAAGCACATCAACTCCTACATCACCCAGATCCCCGCCTGGAAGAAAACGGACGCGCCGTGGCTCTCCGAGGTGGACTCCATGGCGCTGCAGCAGTCCCTGCGCGACCTGGACAAGGCATATAGGAACTTCTTCCGCGCACCAGGCAAGGTGGGCTTTCCGAAGTTCAAGTCCAAACGCGCGGGGAGGAAGAGCTACCGCACGAACGGCGTCGGGATAATCGACGCCAGGCACGTGAGGCTGCCCAAGCTGGGGACCGTCAGGGCACGGGTGAGCCGTCCCGTGGAGGGGCGCGTCCTGTCCGCGACGGTCAAGCAGGTGCCGAGCGGCAAGTACTACGTGGCGATATGCTGCGCGGACGTCCCCGCCACGGATGCACCGGCCCCGACCGTCGGATTCCTGGGGGTCGATGCGGGGATACACGACATAGCCACCTGCTCCACGGGGGAGCGCCTGCCCAACCCCAGAAACCTGCAGAGGAGCGAGAGGAAGCTGGCACGGGAGCAGCGACGGCTCTCGCGCAAGCGGAAGGGCTCCGCAAATCGCGCCAGGCAGCGTGTCGGGGTCGCGCGGGCGCACGAGAAGGTGGCCAACCGGCGGAAGGACGCCCTGCACAAGTTCACGACGCATGCGGTGAGAGAAAGCCAAAACATCGCGGTCGAGGATCTGAACGTCAGGGGCATGCAGAGGAACCGCCGCCTCGCCAAGGCCGTGGGCGATGCCGCCATGTCGGAGCTGGCGCGCCAGCTCGAGTACAAATGCGCATGGTCGGGGCGCGGCTTCGTAAGGGTGGGCAGGTTCTATCCGTCCAGCAAGACGTGTTCCGCATGCGGTTACGTCTACAGGGGGCTGACGCTGGCCGAACGGGTATGGGACTGTCCCGCGTGCGGCATGCGTCACGACCGCGACCTAAATGCCGCCGTCAACATCGCCCGCGAGGGAAGGAGAATCCTGGAAGGTACCGCAGGGCATGCGGGAACCGCGGCGGATGCCGCAAACGCTTGTGGAGAGGGCGTAAGACCTACGGCTGCATGCGCAGTCTAGGCAATTCTCGGTGAAGCAAGAATCCCCTGGCTTTAGCCATGGGGAGTGTCAAATAATGGTGGGCACGCAAACGATTGGAGAGCGCATACCTATGTCACAAAGCCAGAAAAAAGAAGCCATCGCTCAGGCGGCCGAGCAGGAGCTCGCATCGCTCGCAGGCCGTGGCGTGCGTATCGCGGGCAACGCGTGCTCGCCGATTGTGCTGGTAAAAGGTGATTTAGACGATGCCGAGCGCTCGGGCGGCGAGCTTGCCGCAGGAGCGGATGGCGCGGCGCTGCGTAAGGCGCTCGGGGCCATCGGCTACGCGCCCGAGGATTTTTGCGTGCTGGCAAGCGTCGCCGGCG